>JAUZNW010000187.1 GCA_030706785.1 Bacteroidota bacterium
CATCTCCTTTTTTCGTATCTGCTCACCCATATCATTAATTGAGGCCGACATGGTCGTAAATTCATCATATGCATCGTAGCTCAGGGTCCTTATTTTTCGCCAACTGAAGATACGCTGCCAGAAACCCAGGGATTTTATCCTGTCGAAAAATACTTTCAGGTTATCGTACATAAAGAATAATAGTCATTAAGAAAAATTCTTTGTTACACAGAGAGTACAGAGAAGGCACGGAGGTCCACAGAGCAAAAACCTCTTTGTAACTTTGTGTCTCCTTCATGGAACTCTGTGTAACCGTTTTTCCTGCTTTTATACAGGAAGTTTATACCCTTTAATAGCGTTCTTATTATATATCTTTTTCACGACCTCCTTCGGAAGCTTCAGGCCTCCATAGTCCCTGCCGGTTTATTTAGGCATTACAACAAAATCCGAAGTATTAAGGTAATCAAGGCTTTTCTTGCAGCTTGTGAATTCGTCGTAGTTATATTCCTCTACCTCGACTATCCCGTATTTCATCCCTGACTGCCGGGCTGATGCCCAGATCTTTGCGAAATCCATCATACCGCTGACACCCAGTTCTGCTTTATCCTTGATATGCCATAGTTCAAACCTGCCCGGATACTTACCGAAATAGTCAACAGGATTGGCCCCGCCCATTACTGTCCAGTAAAGATCCATCTCAAACATGACCTTTGAAGGATCGGTGTTTGCAAGCATGAAGTCATAGATTGTCTGACCATTGAGCTTTGTTGAAAATTCCTTGTCATGGTTATGATATCCAAACCGTATCCCCTTTGCATTGCATTTTTCTCCTATCAGATTGAAATAGTCGCAGTATTTTTTAAGTGTATCAAGACTCTGGTATGCCGCATTCCCCATAAAGGGCTGTACAAGATATTTAGCGCCAACAGCTACATGGTCATCGATGCATTTGTCCCACCATGCCATTACTTTGTCCCAATTTGCAGAATCCGGAAGCTCCTGACCGGTATGCGAGCTAAGGACGGGTATCCTATTTTTATCACAGAGAGCCTTGAATTCGGCCGGTTCAATGCCATAGAATTTCCCATCACCATAACCTGCAGGTTCACAGAATGTGTATCCCATCCTGGCCACTCTGGAAATTGCACCGGGAACATCACGCATTATGGAATCACGGATCGAATATAACTGCAGGCCGATATTTTTGTGGGGAGCTTGCGTACAGGATTGAAAAGCTGAAGGGAGCATAAGGCAGAATGCAAGTAACATAACAGCTTGAATCAGGTTTCTTCTTTTCATTTTCAGTCAGTTTTGAGTTTCTGTTTTATGGGTGTTTAATTATTAGTCATAAATGTCTTCTTGATTTTTCACATCTTTCAAAGTTAAAATTTTATTGATCTGATAAGGTCAGACCGAGGGTAATTATCTCCTTGGGTCTGTATGACACCTTAACCAGATTTCCGCTAATTTGCGGAACAGCAGCATTTTCAAGCGGCAGTTCCAGGAGGTTCAGCCTTCGCACATTGCTGACTTTAGAAGGAAGCGACAGGCTTACAGTTCCTCCTTTCCCATCAACTTCAGCAAGCCTTAAGATCAGTTCATTTCCATCCTCAGCCCGTTTTATTCCCGTTATAGTAATATTGCCGGCATCAAGTGAGAAAAATGATTTCTCTTCGGTGAGAGTTGCATGTGATCTTACAAGTGCGAGTGAGGGTGGTTCGGCACAATAAACAGGAATATTGAAGTCCTCACCTTCCGCCCACACGCCATTCTTCCAGTCTCCGGAATGAGGAAACAATGAATAGCTTATGGTGAATTTTCCAAGATTGGGGTAGATGTCAGGTTCCCCTGCTGTCCTCAGAAGGGTGAGACGAAGATCGCCATTATGATATGAATGCCCGTATTTGGTTTTATTAAGAAGGGCGATGCCAACATTCCCGTCTGAAACATCTACCCACTTCTGTGCAGGAACTTCCTGCCCGTCATTGGCTTCCGCCGTAATTCCATAAACATCCTCATGCCTGAGATATGCCGGGGCATCCTTTCCGTGAAGCTTGCCATCGACCGGCCTCTCAACAACATCGAACGGGACCTGAGAGTAAAATCCTGAGCCCTGCATATCAATCGGAAAAACAGCCCTCAGCATTGGCGAATCCGTTGAATCGTTTCCGGTTTCAAGCCAGTGGATTTCCATATCATAGTCGATCCTTGGATATGAGCGGTACAAGTAAGTCCTTTCTATAAACCTCGACTTCCCCCATGTTTTGACTGTTTCAATACATGCCCTTACAGGACCCTTCTCAACCACCGTTACACTTTTAACATTTGTTACATCTTCCTGCTTCACGATTTTATTTATTGTCCAGGATTTCATTGAGCCTTTTTTGTCTTCAAGGTAGATCCTGAGATTGTTCAGTTTTCCTCCTGCCCTTACGAATTCCTTACCGGTGCGCTTGTCAATAAGGCTGGAAATCCCACCAGTCTTCATATCGAATCTGATTTTGAAGAAATCTGTTTCGAAAGTACTGCCATTGAAAAGAATGGGATCACTGGATTCTCCCTGCTTTGAGAGGTCGAGATAAAATGTCCTGTAACCTCCTGCCGGCATGTCGTCGGCAACAAACTCAACCTTCATGGTGAATCCGGGAGGAGTTGATTTTCCCCAGATTACCTGGGCAGGATATGTCCTGCCGTTTGCATCCCTAACTAAAACAGAGGGCGTTGAATTTCCATCCGTACCAGAAGGTTTTATGTATTTTGAGCCATAGTAATCACCCCAGCTCGCGAGCTTTGCCGTAACCGGTTCATTATTTGAATATACATTTGCTTCGATAAGAGCTTTCCTTTTGAAAGGCTGAAGGTTATATGCAACCACAGGCTGACCGATTCCAGTCTGAAATTTAATTTCATCAGCCATTTTCCGGAAAGCGATGTTTCGGAGTTCGTTTGTTTTTCTGAGAGTCTCGGTATACCGGGCTATCGACTCTTTATTTGATTCATTTATTGCAGATCCGGGAAGAATATCATGAAACTGATTGAATGTCAGGTTCTTCCACAGGTCAGTCAATTCAGTGTCCGGGTATTGCTCTCCATTCAGCCAGCAGAGGGTATTGAAAAACTCACTGGCAAAAAGAGCATTTTCACAGTTCCTGTTTCCTGCCTTGATATCAGAGACGTTTGTATAGCAGCCTTCGAAAATAAACTGCATTTCACCGTGATGAGTCGGCCGTCCGTCCATTTCGCGGGAAGCCTTTTTGAAGAAATCGCCAGCAGTTGTAAACTTTACGGATGGATAGCCCGGGATTTTGTCGAGCTGGTGCACCATTTCAATATTTGCTCTCGTAGGTCCGCCCCCATGATCTCCAACTCCGGTTATCTGCAGAATCCTTCTTTTATCCGGAGAGAATTTCTGGATCTCATTTTTCAAATCAGGTGTGATGTTACCATTATATGTATCGTTTGCATAACAAAGAATCCTTGATGAATCGGGTGCTACCCACCAGAAAGTGCCTATGTATGGTTTGGTGCGATGAAAGTAAAAATAATCGCAACCCGCAAGCTTAAGTATCTGAGGCATCTGGGAAATATGACCGAAGTTATCAGGTAGCCATCCTATACTGGCTCTTTTTCCGAAACGGCTTTGAAAATAACGCTGACCAAGCAGAAATGATCTGGCTATAGCTTCACCGGTTGAGAGATTCATGTCACCTTCAGTCCACATCCCACCGCCAAGTTCAAGTCTTCCTTCCTTAACATATTTCTTTACAAGATCGAAAAGCGGCGGGTCGACATTTTCAACGAAATTGTATACTGAAGCCTGGCTCTGGATCATTGTAAAGTCAGGATATTCCTGCATGAATGCTACGACCTGCCGGAGGTTATCATTGCACATCTGCATTGTCTCCGCATAGTTCCACAGCCAGTTCATGTCCATATGTGCATGTCCGATCACCTGGATAGTATCACGTAATACCGGTGGCTTCTTTTTCTGTCCTGAGACAAGTGAAAATGAGCTGATCAGGAGCACTGAAAATATCAGCACAACAAATCTCTTCCCCATCTTATAATGTTTTTATTTTAATGATTTCAAGACTGTCCAAACAGCTTCCGGACCCTTTACGGCGTCTTGCGGAAGTTTCCCTTCTTTCCCGAAAACCAGCAGGGCCGAATAATCTTCGATAGTCACTTTAGATTCATCGATCTTCCCTGACTTATCCCTGACTGCATTGATATTCAACCCCAGTTGACGGGCCATAAAATCGTACATGGCAATTCTCTTTGAAAAACCATAGTCATGCCCTTCATCGGCAAGGTGGACATTTTCAACATTATCCTTTTTGCCGTACAGGTCATATACCTTTTGCAGGTACGGGAATTCTATTTCAGGAACATGCTGGGTCCAGTCGTCACCATCTGAAATTACCAGCATGGGACGGGGTGAAGCCATAGCTGCGATTTCTGCATTGTTGGTGCCAAGGTCTGTGCAAGAATGAATTGGCAATCCGCTCTCGCACGGGCAACCACCGAAAAAGTAGGAAGATACCATCACAACCGGAACACTCACGGCAATGCGGTCGTCAAGAGCTGTCAGGATAAAAGTCTGGGTTCCTCCGCCCGATTCCCCTGTCATGCCTATTCTTTTAGGATCAACATATGGCAGGGATGTCAGGAAATCGATCACCCTCATGGAATTGACTGTCTGCATCGTAAGAGCAAGTCCCGTTCTGTGGACTTCCGGATCAAACTGAAGGCGCGATTCCCCCCAGGCAAACATTTCATAACTGAAAACAACTGCGCCCATCCTGGCCAGCATGGCACACCTGTACTGGTGATCAGGACGATAACGCCCATATTTGTTCGGATCATCGCTTCCTGCGTGTCCGTGTGTGCAAAGAATTGCCGGGTAAGGGCCTTTCCCTCGTGCAGATCTGTAGAGCGACCCGCAGAGATACACTCCGGGAATGGTTTCAATTGCTACATTTTCAACAGTATAACCATCCATTTTCCTTTTGGGCGTAAATATCGGGTTAAGAGGTGTCTTTTTAGGAAGGGGATCCAGGTTCATCTCATGCAGCATGCACTTTCTCAACTCTGATTTCCGGTATTCCCAGGTCATCAGAGACGGATAGCTTGCAAGCAATCTGTCAAGATGTTTTTTACCCTCCTCCGGAGGCCGCTGATAATAGACATAGTTACTTACCTGGTACTCCCTGTCGCCTGTTTTGGTAAAAATTAGGTCGAGCGGGTAAAGGATATTTGTAAGTGTTGTTTCAGTATCTGACCTGTAACGCCATCTGGGATATCGTACTTCAACCCCCCGTACAAGATCCTCACTGAATTGCAACTTTATGCCATACTTTTTCTCAATTTCGGTCAGTACTTCCCTGAGGGGCATTTTGTAAACGTCCTGAGGCAGTTGATTATAGGCATTTGGAATTGCAAATGCAATGAAAGCCATAATCAGAAACTTGGTTCTCATAATTTTAAACATGTATTTTATGCGGAATTTAATAAGTTTTTTCTACTTTTATTAGACCTGTTAACAATTTAACCTCTATTAACTATGAAGAAACTGATGATTATTGCATCCAGCCTATTCTTCTTAGTTCTCAACTCATTTCCGCAGAAAATACCAACCGGCAATCCGGCAGATTTCAGGCTGAAGACATGCCTTCATTCAGTAACCTATATGGGTGTATAGCGCGGTCAGGCAATCCTTACTGTTGACGAGTTCCTCCTTAAAGCGAAAGTGCTCGGATTTGACGGCGTAATGCTGGCAGCCAAACGGCCTCATGTTTCTCTTCTTGACTACGACGATGCTGCCAGGCAGAAACTGCGGACAAGGATAAAGGAACTGGGACTCGAGCTGGTTTGCATTGCGGGATATACTGATTTCACTGCAGGTATCGATAAAGCTGGCATTCCCAATGTTGAGATACAGGCAGTCTATGTCGGAGAGCTTGCACGACTCGCAAGGGATCTGGGAACAAATATGGTACGTATATACACAGGTTACGAACGGCCCGATATACCATATGACAAGCAATATGCAACGGTGGTGGAAGGATTGCAGATGGCAGGAAAGCTGGCAGCAAAATACGGTGTTACCCTTGCTGTCCAGAACCATCATGATATTGCACTTCATCATAATGCAATGAAATGGCTGCTCGATGAAGTCAACCTTCCCAATGTGAAAGCTGCTTTTGACTGCTGGTCTCCAACGCTTGAAGGATTAACTCCGGAAGAAATAAAACAGGCTATCTATAC
>JAUZNW010000188.1 GCA_030706785.1 Bacteroidota bacterium
TGCAGACGGAAATGGTTATTACCTCAAACTGACTGATCCTGATCTGGATAACAGTATTTCTTCTAACTGGACTGCATCCAATGACAGGTTATTTGATGACAAAAATATTCCTGAGAATCTGACCCTGGTCCTGTATCCAAATCCTGTAAGTGATATCCTGAATATCGAGAACGGTAAACAAATTATTTCAATTGAATTGTTTGACATCTCCGGCCGGCTGCTGCTATCCGGAAAGGTTAACAGCAAAGTCTTTGAGCTTGACATGGGACGTTATCCGCGAGGAATCTATTTCATCCGTGCCATAATTGAAACCGGAGCAATAACAAGGAAAATAGTAAAGGAATAAAACAACTTATTGCCTGCTGAAGAAAGATTATGGAATTTCTGCCGGAATAATCCTCCATTTACTATCTTACCGGTGTTTACACAAACACATTTTAAATTTCTATCAATGAAAAGTAACCTTATCGCGCTTTTAATATTTCTGTCAATAGGAGGTGCCACCAGGGGACAAACTGGCAGAACGCTTACAGAAGATGACTACCGGCATGCAGCTTCCATGCTTCCGGATAACGTTGGCAAGCTCGTTGACAATGCCATACAGCCTCAATGGCTGCCTGACAACAGGCTATGGTACAAATCCATGACGGAAAATCATGTCGGGTTTATCCTGTTTAATCCGGCCGACGGGAAGAGAATAACTGCAAATACCAAAAAAGAACTTTTTGACAAGACATCAGTTAAACTTCAGGCGGATAAAGTTTCCTCCTATAATGAGGTTCCATCACCTGATGGCCGGTATACAGCATTTATCCGTGACTGGAATTTGTGGATAAAGGAAGCCGGCACTGGAAAGGAAAGGGCCCTTACGACAGATGGAGTAAAAGACTTTGGCTATGCTACCGATAACGCCGGGTGGAAACAAAGCGACAGACCAATCCTCAGCTGGTCACCCGATTCAAAAAAGATAGCGACGTTCAGGCAGGATCAGAGACATGTAAGCAGTATGTACCTGGTCAGAACCAAGGCAGGCGCTCCGGAATTTAAGCAATGGAAATATCCTCTTCCGGGTGATTCTGATATCATACGTATCTACAGGATTATTATCGATCTGGATAAAGATCCGGGTATAGTAAAGTTGAAAATGAGCAGTGATGCGAGGCGAGGTACACTGTGTGATGATATTTCATGCGAGGGTGGATTTGATGATGTCGCCTGGAGTGATGACAGCAGACAGCTGGTTTTTGTTTCAACCAGCCGTGACCACAAGCAGGAAAATGTGAGAATAGCCGATTGCGGAACAGGTGCAGTGAAAGACATTTTTGAAGAGAAGGTGCCCACACAATATGAATCCGGACAGGGTACGATTAACTGGAAATATCTTTCAGGGACCAATGAGATTATCTGGTATTCGGAGAGAAGCGACTGGGGTCACCTCTACCTTTATGACGTAACCACCGGATCATTAAAAAACCAGATCACCTCAGGCAGCTATGTGGTAAGAGAGGTTTTAAAGGTGGATCTGAAAAACCGGATGATCTATTTCATAGCAAGCGGGAAGGAACCTGGGATCAATCCTTATTACAGGTATCTGTACAGTGTCGATTTTAATGGTAAAAAACTTTCATTGCTTACGCCGGAGCCGGGGGATCATTCGGTTACTTTTTCCACGGACAGTAAATATTTTATCGATTCCTTTTCACAGCCTGATGTTCCTCCTGTGTGTGAGGTAAGAGATATAAAAGGAAAGTTAATAGCAATTCTTGAAAGAACAGATATATCCCGTCTGCTAGCCACAGGATGGAAGCCGCCAGTGAATTTTACCGTAAAATCAGCTGATAACCGCTGGGACCTTTACGGACTTCTGTTCACTCCGTCAAATATCAATACATCATTGAAGTATCCGGTGATTGTATACATCTATCCGGGGCCACAGGGCGGAAGTGTAGGTTCATGGAACTTCAGGGCAGCCCGTAACGATTGCCAGGCACTGGCAGAACTTGGATTTATTGTTGTTCAGCTCGAAGGGAGCTGCAATCCGGACAGGTCTAAATCCTTCCATGATGCATGCTATGGCAACATGGGCGAGAATACGTTACCTGACCAGGTTTCGGGACTGAAACAGCTGGCAGGAAAATACGCATTCATCGATCTCGACAGGGTTGGGATCTGGGGGCACTCCGGAGGAGGATTTGCAACAGCTGCTGCCATGTTCAAATATCCCGATTTCTTTAAGGTAGGAATATCGGAATCAGGTAATCATGACAACCGGGATTACGAAGACGATTGGGGTGAAAGGTATATCGGTCTGGAAACAAGGGGAAGCAACGGAAAATCCAATTATGAACCTCAGGCCAACGAAGTCTATGCCAGGAATTTAAAAGGCAGACTCTTGCTTGTTCATGGCGGTATGGATGACAATGTACCGCCATATAATTCTTACCTGGTGGCCGATTCACTGATCAAGGCTAACAAGGATTTTGATTTTCTCCTGCTGCCGAATGCAAGGCATGGATATGGATCAGATTCCTTTTATATGATGCGCAGACGCTGGGATTACTTTGTGCAGTATCTGCTGAAGGCAACACCTCCCAGAGAGTTCCTGCTGAAAACCGATCCGGATCCCAGGATAAAGCAGGGGGAATAACGATATCTTAGAGTTCTCCCTCGTTTTGTTGGCTAATCGGTCCGGGTATATGTAAGAGAACTGGCGGGTCTGTCATTTACGAACTTGGTTACCACGATCAAGTCAGGTGACTTAAATTCCCCCCTTGTTTTTATGTATGCCGCTTCAGGATTGGCAAGGTCATTGTAGAAAATGATCTCATATTTTGTCTCAGAAAGGAACCATAGCGCAAAAAGACCGATATCCATCCCTTTGACCATCAGCGCGGAAATGAATTTATCAATTCTTTTATCATACCCGTAAAGAGCTTTGACTTCACTTACTATTCTTCCCCCTGTTACATATTTTATATTACTATCAATTCCGGTACCGAAAGATCTGAACTCCCAATAAGCAGTTGTGTCCCTGCCGGTTTCGCATCGCCAGGTCCCTATAAATTTCTTCATCAATCTTACCTGGTCAAGGTTATTAATCACAGTCTGGGATTGTATGAATGTCGGGCAAGAAATAATGAACACGGCAAGTAAAGTTCTCAAAGAAACTGTTTTCATATTTTAAGTATTGTAGGCAATTAAAATATAATAAGGATTTTATCAGTCCGGTTTTTATCCTTCTATACTCAAAATTAAGCCTTTAACACAGAACAGGCAACTATTGTCACAGGAATCTTCATTTTCAAAGCTTGACTGCAATGCCAATTATGAAATATATTTATTACCGGCTGAATATGTCTTCAAAACTCATGTATAATTATCTTTATACAAAATACAAAACAATGGATAAGAGAACTTTCCTGAAGAATGCTGGTCTGGCTGGTATAGGCTGCATGCTGGGTTTTGACGGTATTGCTGAACTGGTCAGAGGCAAAGCAACCATGCCATTGGCTGAGGTGGCCGGTGACGAGGATTTCTGGGCCTCTATTCGCAAAGGCTACAAACTCAGGCCCGATTTCATAAATCTTGAGAACGGTTATTATAATTTTCTCCCGGAACAGATTCTTGATAAGTATATTGGACATGTGAGGGAGATAAATTTCCAGGGTTCATACTACATGCGTACAGTTCAGTTTGAAAACAAAAAGTCAATGGCGGCAAGGCTTGCCGAAGTTGCAGGCTGCTCCCCCGATGAACTGATAATTACCAGGAATACAACGGAATCGCTCGATATGATCATCGGCGGGTTCGACTGGAAGCCGGGCGATGAGGCTGTAATGGCTGAACAGGATTATCCTGCAATGCTCGATATGTTCAGGCAGGTTTCAAAAAGATACGGAGTTGTAAACAAAATAGTGTCCGTGCCCAACCATCCCCGATCGGATGAAGAGATTGTAGACCTGTATGCTTCGGCAATTACTGATAAGACCAAACTCCTCATGGTCTGTCACATGATAAATATTACCGGACAGATACTGCCTGTGAGAAAGATATGTGATATGGCGCATGCAAGAGGGGTACAGGTAATGGCCGACGGCGCACATTCATTTGCACATTTTAAATTCACCATCCCGGAACTTGATTGTGATTACTTCGGAAGCAGCCTTCATAAATGGCTGAGCGTTCCGCTCGGAGCGGGGATATTATATGTGAAAAAAGAGAAAATAGGGAGCATCTGGCCATTGATTGCTGAAGGCGAGAGGAAGCCTGACGACATTTCAAGGCTTAACCACATAGGGACGCATCCCGTTCATACCGATCTTACAATCGCAGATGCCATTGATTTTTACAATATCATCGGTGCTGAAAGGAAGGAAGCCAGGCTGAGGTTTTTGCAGAATTACTGGACCTCAAAGGTAAGGGACCTGCCGAATATCAATCTGAATACCCCTGCCGATCCGACTCGTTCCTGCGGGATAGGAAATGTGGGCATCAATGGAATGAAACCATCTGAATTAGGTGACATTTTGTATAAGAAGTACAAGATCTACACAGCTCCTATTGACGGCGCCGGCGTCCATGGGTGCCGGATAACGCCCAATATCTATACAACAACTGCCGATCTCGATGTCCTTGTTAAAGCCCTGACAGAACTTAATTAACTTTGATTTAAAACCTTATTAATAATGAAAAAGATAATTTTTTTATTCATCACTTCCTTTGCCCTTTCAAATATCCTGATTGCCCAGGATGCTGAAACCAGGCTTAAGGAAAAAGGAATTGTTTTAACATCTCCTGGAAATCCTCTTGGTAATTATGTAAATGCTGTCAGGGTAGGCAATCTGCTTTACCTTGCCGGCAAGGGACCCCAGAAAGCCGATAATTCATTTATAACCGGCAAGGTAGGTAAAGATCTGACTACAGAACAGGGTTATGAAGCAGCGCGTTTAACAGCTTTATGCCATCTGGCAGTTTTAAAGAACGAGATTGGTTCTTTGAATAAAGTAAAGAGAATCGTAAAGGTTCTGGGCATGGTAAACTGTACTGACGATTTTAAGGACCAGCCGAAAGTGATAAATGGGTACAGCGACCTGATGGTGGAAATTTTTGGCGACAGGGGAAAACATGCACGCTCGGCAGTTGGCATGGCTTCATTACCCTCCAATATGGCCGTTGAAGTGGAAGTAATTGTGGAAGTTGAAGAATAAGTATTAAGATTTAACCGAAAGACTCTCTTGTGCATTAAATTATCAATTCAATTCACCGGAAGATATGTCGTGGAAACGGGATAATCTCATTTACAGATTTTTCATATTTCTCATACTCTTCTCCGAAGATTCTCCTCAGGACATTCGTTTCACCGTGAATGGAGATCCTGAATCCGAGATATAATACAAGAGAAATGGAAAGAATCAGCCCTGAATGAAAGATAAGTGCCAGTGAAGGAATTATAAAGATAATTATAGAGGAATATATTGGATTCCGGCAAAGTCCAAATGGCCCACTTGTAAGTAGTTTCCCTGGTTTGAAGTTCTTTAAAAAGAAGACAGCAGACCAGATCCAGAAGATAATTCCTATTCCTAACCAGATAAGCCCAATGACTTGAATCAAAGGTAACTCCAAGAATGTCAGATCAAGGAATGCCGGATATTTAAACATTATAACCAATGAGAGGATTATATAGGGCAGACATAACAGAGCCAGTTTAGGCCCGCATCCGAAAAGAGTCATTGATGTTTTCATAGTGAACGCCTTATTAATCTGGTATTCGCATACCATGCCGGCAGGAAAATAAATCTAATCTGACTTAATTATACATCAGGATTCATAATTTAAATTCAAATGATTATAAATCATCAGGTTACAAAATAGGTTCCTGCTTTGACTTTTTCTCATATCAAATTTACGCCAAAAGAGTTAATCAAGAAATTCCTTAATAATGGAAATTTATTAGGTGAAATGTGTACCTCAGAACCCATTTTTGACCTAACTTATAATGATTTTGTTCTCAATATTAATGGTTCCGGAAAAAAGTTGCAGAAAAACATAAAAACACTTTCAATAAGCAGACCATGAAAACAATCGATTATTCAAGATCCAAAAGACTTTTGACATTAGCTCTCATAATTTCACAATTCCTCCTTCCTCTTAGAGGAAAATCTCAGGATGTTAAGCAGATTGAGGACAAAATGATGAAACAAGCCTCGGAGAATATTGAA
>JAUZNW010000189.1 GCA_030706785.1 Bacteroidota bacterium
CAACCACAACATCCTGATGTCCCTTTCCTGGAATGCATCATACAAGAACTTCGAAAATTATCTGAGGCTCGAGAAATCTTTGTCACCTAACAGTATTGCAGCCTACCTCAACGATATAAAAAAACTGGAGGAATTCTTTACAGAACAAGGAATAGAAAAAGGTCCTGCATCAGTCAGTTATGGGGATCTGAAGGAATTCATAAACTGGATTGGTTCAGAAAAACCAAGTCCTAAAACGCAGGCACGGATTCTTTCAGGCATCCGGGCATTTTACAAATTCCTGCTGATCGATGGGGAAATAAAAGAGAATCCATCCTCTCTTATTGAATCACCCAGGATAGGATTGAAACTCCCTGAAGTCCTTTCAGTTGACGAAATAGACCGGATAATTTTATCCATTGATCTCAGCAAGCCCGAAGGTCACCGCAATAAAGCCATTATTGAGACGCTTTACGGTTGCGGACTCAGGGTTTCGGAACTGGTCAATCTTCAGCTGACCGATATCAACCCGGGTGAAGGATTTGTCAGTGTTACAGGTAAAGGAAACAAACAGCGGCTTGTGCCGATAGGCAGAAAGGCATTGAAGGAGATTAACCTTTATAAGATAGACAGGAACAGGCTGCCGCTGATACACGACAGGAACATTGTTTTCCTGAACCGCAGGGGGAGGAAGCTTACGAGGGCAATGATATTCACAATAATAAAGGAACTTGCAGGACGCGCGGGCATCATGAAAAAGATCAGTCCCCATACCTTCAGGCATTCATTCGCCACACACATGATCGAAGCAGGTGCTGACCTGAGAGCGGTTCAGGAAATGCTTGGTCATGAATCAATACTTACAACAGAAATCTACACCCATATAGACCGAAGTTTTCTTCGTGACACTCTCATTATGTTCCATCCCCGGTCATGAATTGGAATCAGGTTTTTGTAATTCAATATTATTATTAAATTTGCCCACAATTTTCTCAAAACTCAATAACTAACGTTTATTTCAAATTCAAGAAAGTATGTCAAAAGTAAAAAGAGTTTATTCCTTTGGCAGGAAGACTGCAGAGGGTAGAGCAGATATGAAGAATCTTCTTGGAGGAAAGGGCGCCAACCTTGCCGAGATGTGTCTTCTCGGACTCCCGGTGCCAGCCGGTTTTACTATTACAACCGAAGCCTGCAATGAATATTACCAGAACGATTGCACTCTTCCCAAAGATCTGATGCCTGAAGTTTGGGCTGCGATGACACTTACAGAAGAGACAATGGGAATGAAATACGGAGATCCCAGGAATCCCCTGCTCGTTTCATGCCGCTCAGGCGCCAGAAAATCGATGCCAGGCATGATGGACACAGTCCTTAACATCGGATTATGCACCGAAACCATACCGGGTCTTCTGAAGAAGACCAATAATCCGCGTTTCGTATGGGATTCATACCGCCGTCTGATCATGATGTACGCTGACGTTGTTATGGAGAAAGCTGAAGGAATAGACCCCGGAGAAGGAAAAAGCATACGCAAGCAGCTTGATGAGATGCTTGATGAGTTTAAGAAGAAAAGAGGCTACAGGTCAGACACCGAGATAACTGCCGATGAACTGAAAGATCTTTCGGAAAAGTTCAAGAAAAAAGTAAAACAGGCCCTCGGAAAACCTTTCCCTGATGATTCAAAGGAACAGCTCGAGGGAAGTATCAAGGCCGTTTTTAAGAGCTGGAACGGGAAGAAGGCAGTTTCATACCGCAGGATAGAAGGAATTCCAGATGACTGGGGAACAGCTGTAAACGTACAGGCAATGGTCTTTGGAAATATGGGTGATACATCAGCAACAGGAGTTGCATTCACCCGTAACCCGGCTACAGGTGAGAACCTGTTCTATGGTGAATGGCTGATAAACGCACAGGGGGAAGATGTGGTTGCAGGTATCCGCACTCCGAGCCCGCTGAACAATGAAACAAAGAATGAGCAGAACAAGCATCTGAAGAGCATGGAAAAAGCTATGCCCGTGACATACAAGGAGCTGGTGCAGATCCGTGAGATCCTCGAGAAATCGTTCCATGACATGCTTGATATTGAGTTTACCATCCAGGAAGGGAAATTATACATGCTTCAGTGCCGTGTAGGTAAAAGAACCGGTACAGCAGCCCTTAATATGGCAATGGATATGCTTAAGGAAAAGCTTATCGATGAAAAGACTGTGATCACCAGGGTTGATCCCTCACAGCTTGATGAGCTACTCCACCCGATCTGTGATCCCGATGCTGAAAAGAAGGTTAAGCCGATAGTAAAAGGTTTGCCGGCAGGACCGGGAGCTGCAGTGGGTAAGATCGTCTTTAGAGCTGAGGATGCAGTTGCCTGGAACCGTAAGGGACAGAAGGTCATTCTTGTTCGGGAGGAAACAAATCCGGAGGATGTTGAAGGTATGCGTGCTGCAATTGGTATCCTTACTGCCCGAGGTGGCATGACATCCCATGCTGCCCTTGTTGCGCGCGGCTGGGGTAAATGTTGCATTGTAGGTGCCGGAAGTCTGATAGTTGATGCAGCCGGAAAGAAAGTAAAGGTCGCCGGAAGCGATGTGCTCCTTAAAGAAGGGGATGTAATCACACTCAACGGTACCAGGGGGAATGTTTATACAGGTGCTCTCAGGCTTATGGATGCATCTGAAAATCCACGTTTTCAGACATTTATGAAGCTGGTCGACAAATACCGCACCATGGGCGTCAGGACAAATGCCGACACGGCAGAAGATGCACGGATAGCACGTGAATTCGGTGCTGAAGGCATCGGACTCTTCAGAACCGAGCACATGTTTTATGGTAAAGGTTCCGAGCAGCCTCTGTTCCTTCTGAGAAAAATGATCCTTAGCGCAAATGAGGCAGAACGTCGTAAAGCTCTTGGTGAGCTTTATAAATATGTAAAGAAGGATATGAAGTCGACCCTGGAGGCAATGGATGGTCTTCCCGTTACGTTCAGGCTCCTCGATCCCCCGCTACATGAATTCGTTCCGCAGGGAGCCGATAAGCAGGCCGAGCTTGCAAAAGCTCTTGGAATTAAGAAAGCCGATATTGTAAAGCGGGGCGAAGCTCTTCATGAAAGCAACCCGATGATGGGTCATAGAGGGGTCAGGCTTGGTATTACATACCCGGAAATTACAGAGATGCAGGTTAAGGCAATGTTCGAAGCCACTGCCGAGCTGCTTAAGGAAAAAAGGCATCCCAAACCCGAGCTTATGGTCCCGGTAACCTGTGATGTCTCAGAGCTTGATGTGACTAAAAAGGTGGTTGACAAGGTTTATGAAGAAGTCTGTAAAAAAGCAGGCCTCAAGAAGATCGACTACAAGTACGGTACGATGATCGAGATCCCGCGTGCAACCCTTCTTTCAGACAAGATGGCAAAAACAGCCGAATTCTTCTCTTTCGGGACAAATGACCTGACACAGATGACATTCGGATTCAGCCGTGATGATATCGGAGGATTCCTTCATGATTACCTCGACAAGAAGATGCTTCCTGCCGATCCGTTCCAGACGATCGACCAGGAAGGGGTTGGCCAGCTGATCAGGATGTCTGTAGAAAAGGGCCGTGCCACCAGGCCTGGATTAAAAGTAGGCATTTGCGGCGAACAGGGCGGTGATCCGGCTTCAGTCGAGTTCTGCTACAAAACAGGACTTACATATGTAAGCTGCTCACCTTTCAGAGTGCCAATCGCAAGGCTTGCAGCAGCACAGGCTTCAGTAAAAGCAGAAAAGTAAATATCAAAATAAAACTGAAAAAAAGTGAAAGGGCGCTAAACCAGTGCCCTTTCACTTTTCATAGCTGCGCCCAAAATCAGAACCATTCATTTGCTAACCATACAGAAGACCCATGAAAAGGATTTTACCCTATTGACCGGCAAGAAATATTCTGATGCTGCAGATTCATTATAATAATTAATACATTTGATAATTAAATACATCTAACTGCACCATCTATGGTTACTCCTGAAGATCTAAAGAAGTACGGGATAGAAAACGTTGATAAAATAATTTACAACCCATCATATAATCTTCTTTTTGCCGAGGAAACCAGACCTGGCCTGGATAACTATGAGAAAGGTACAATAACGCGATCAGGTGCGATAGCAGTAGATACCGGAGTTTTTACCGGAAGGTCACCAAATGATAAGTATATCGTCCAGGATGCAAAAACAAAAGATACGGTCTGGTGGAAATCCGAAAAAACCAAAATATCTGACAATAAACCCATTTCGATTGAGATCTGGGAACACTGCAAGAATATTGCAGCAAGACAGCTCTCAGGAAAACGCCTGTTTGTAGTTGACTGTTTCTGCGGTGCCAACATGAACACAAGGCTCTCAGTTAGATTTGTCCTGGAAGTAGCCTGGCAGGCCCATTTCGTCAAAAACATGTTTATCAGGCCTGAACCTGAAGAGCTGGTAAACTTTATACCTGATTTTGTCGTCTTAAATGCTTCCAGGGCTACAAATCCCGACTGGAAGAAACAGGGATTAAATTCCGAGAATTTCGTTTTTTTCAATATCTCGGCCGGCATGCTGGTTATCGGGGGCACGTGGTATGGAGGCGAAATGAAGAAGGGTATATTCTCAGTAATGAATTATTACCTGCCGCTGAAAGGTATTGCTTCGATGCATTGTTCAGCCAATGTCGGGAAGAAAGGTGATGTGGCGATTTTTTTCGGACTGTCCGGAACGGGCAAAACCACTCTTTCGACTGATCCCGAACGGGCACTGATCGGTGATGACGAACATGGATGGGATGATGACGGGATATTTAATTTCGAGGGAGGCTGCTATGCCAAATGCATCAAGCTAAACAAGGAGAACGAACCTGATATTTACAATGCGATCAGACGGGATGCCCTTCTTGAGAATCTGGTTATCCTTTCCGATGGTACAATTGACTTTGATAGCGACTCGAAAACTGAGAATACGAGAGTATCGTATCCTATATATCATATTAAGAATATTGTAAAACCTGTTTCAAAAGCCGGTCATGCAAAGAAAGTAATCTTTCTTTCGGCAGATACCTTCGGCGTCCTGCCGCCTGTTAGCCGCCTTACCGAAGAACAGACAAGCTATTATTTTCTAAGCGGTTATACGGCAAAAGTTGCCGGAACGGAAAGAGGGGTTATTGAGCCTGTCCCATCCTTTTCAGCATGCTTTGGTGCTGCTTTCCTGATGCTTGATCCGATCATTTATGCAAATGAGCTTATCCGGAAAATGAAGCTTCATAATGCTGAAGCATGGCTTGTAAATACTGGATGGACCGGCGGACCTTACAATACCGGGACCAGGATTGATCTTCCTTCAACCCGGCGGATAATAAATGCCATTCTTGATGATTCCATCAAGCACCACGATTTTTATACACTGCCAGTCTTCAACCTGAGGATACCTTCCAGGATTGACAGGATCAGCAGCAATCTTCTTGACCCATCCAAAGCATGGAGCTCACCTGTCAGATGGCATATTGCAGCTACCGACCTTGCCCTGAAGTTCATCAATAATTTCAGCAAGTTTGCTTCAAATGAAGAGACACTCAGGCTTGAAAATGCCGGACCCAAGATCTGATTATAGCGTTGGAAAATGATCGTATTTAAAACAATGCTTGCACTTTTACTGTCTTACCTGCTTGGATCGGTGGCCACTGCTGTGTGGACAGGCAAGATATTTCATGGGATCGATGTCAGGGAACACGGCAGCGGAAATGCAGGGGCAACCAATGTAATAAGAGTGCTGGGATGGAAAACCGGCATTCCTGTTTTATTAGTCGATGTTTTTAAAGGATGGCTTGCTGCCATGCTGCCGGTTTTTCTGAGGCTGGCAGATCCAGGTACGGCAATGCTCACAAACCTCCAGATTATTGCCGGCCTTTTTGCAATTGTCGGTCATATCTTTCCTGTTTTCGCAGGATTCAGGGGAGGAAAGGGTGTGGCTACTATTTTCGGGGTTCTACTGGCGGTGAATTTTTTGCTTACCCTTGCCTGCCTGGGCGTATTCCTTTGCGTCTTGATTATTTCCGGATATGTTTCGCTGTCATCGATGAGTGCCGGGATCGCTTTCCCTGTATTCATGTTCCTCTTTTTTGAAACACCTTCAGTATTCTTTAAGATCTTTTCGGTCCTGGTAGCTATTGCTTTAATAATAACTCACAGGAAAAATATCCTCAGGCTTCTGAATGGTGAAGAGTCGAAGCTGTTCAAGAAAACC
>JAUZNW010000019.1 GCA_030706785.1 Bacteroidota bacterium
ACCTTCCCAATGTTTTAAAGTATCCCGCCTGAATCTGATTATTATATCGTCTTTGTATCCAGCCGAGTCTCATTACCACTTGCCAAGGCTCTCGGAATATGATTTTATCTCATCCAGTGACAGATAGTATTCTTTAATCCCTTTGTGTTTCCTGTCATTATAAGCTATCTCTGAAAGTATATACAACTCCCTTCCATATCCTTTTTCAATAGTTAGACGGTCAGTGGCATTTTCTTCTGCAATCCTGGCATTTCGTGAGGTCAGGTACCTTACTGCAAAACCAAAATATTTTACCACTCCCATTTCAGAATATCTCTCCTGATGGCATAGCTCATGGGCAAGGAGTCCTGCAACTGCAGAATTTTCAAGATTAACAATGCGTTTACTCAAAACAATGATTCGCAAATATGGCGGAATCCACAGGGAGCAGGCAAAGAAACGGAAGTAGGTAACCAAAACGCAGATCTTTTTATCTTTTAGCAACGGAAAAGACTTACTGATCAGTATTTGAATCGTTTCCTTATACTTTTTCTTCATTTACCTATCTGCAAAATCCACTCATAAGTACTGCAAATATACCTGATTGATTCGTCCCTGTTGCGTGTGGTCTTTAATAGTCATGCGGTCTTGCAGTCTTGCAGTCTTGCAGTCTTGCGGTAATGAATCTTAAGGTTTGCCCATTATGTCCTGGTACTGGTGTATTTAAGTTTTATTAACATTTTACAACTTTCGTCCAAATAAAACCGTCATTAGTCAAAATTTTTGTTTAACTTTTTTATTTGTTATTTATGCTCAAGCTAGTCATTATACCTCTGAATATCTGCAATTTAACAACATGGCGAAAATATACTAAATGCAATTCATGAAAATCGCTGATAAATTTTGATTCGGTTTTGACCAATGAACCATTTTAATTGACAAACGTTGATTTAACGTGGAGGAAAACTACAATACGTGACACAAAACATAATTTGCCGTTTGAATTAAAAGGCAACGATCTGGCAGGATTCTTGACCGCTGTCTGGTTAATTGCTAATTTTAAGCTCTGGTTAATCGATGGGGTTGATGGAAAAAAATGCATTGACATATAAAACTGAGTCAGTTGATAACCAGATAGTTGATACCAGTTTAGGTAATAACCTGACATCGATGGATGAGATTCAAAATAATCCTGTCTTCGAAAGTCTGGCTTCAGAAGGCGGAGAAAATTTCTTCCATTACATAAACTGGCTGGGCCTTGCCAAAGATCCTAACCTGATGGTCCTCTCATCAATACATCACTATTACTACGATTTCAATGACCTGAAGGGTGTGAAAACACTTGTCAACCTGAAGCAGCTTAACCAGATCAGCCATATCGAAAGTTTTCTCAACAATGTTTACAGGGTTCTTCCACCCCAATCAAATTTTGTTGGTTGTTTTAAGGACAATAAAATCCACAGCGGTGTGGCAATACCTTTTTATCAGTCGTTCAAATTCCTGAACAGTCTTATCAACATCATCGACTCAAAGACTGACAGGTTTATGTCAAGGAGGGATGTAATAAAACTGCTTGAAAATCATAGCTTCAGGATCGTCGATATGACAGAAATAAGCAAAATAACATATTTCTGCGCCGAGAATATTAAAAAATCTTCCTGAACCATCAGAATTTCATCCAAACAACGGAGCTGTTAGTCAAAAATCAAATTGCAGGAATTTCTGCCTTTATAACCTTTCTCACAAAGTCTACAGGATTGATATTAAAGTGATTAACCACGATATTCAATTATTCTCCCTCTGAATATATTTTTTTGCCTGTAAATTTTGTTTGGAATTTGACATAGTATGGTGAATGTTATTTGAATGTTTAGCGTCAAGAGACATTCACCATTTATTCTTTGATGAAACAACCCGATTCCAGCTTTAATTCCCTAATCATTGGGCTTCAGCTACTTGACAGCTACCTGTCTTATAAATATTTTTACGACGATAATAAACTAAACTCCGAAATGGAAAATATTTCAGTTTTGGAAAGAAGAAATATAAGCAACAAGTTCACCGGTGAGGTCTTTGATAGCAAAACTCTGCCGGCCGATAATGCCAGGGTCAATCCTCTCCTTGAAAACATCCTCTCGGAGGGAGGTGATGACTTTTTCATGTACATGAAACTTACAGGACTGGCAAAAGAACCAAACCTTATGGTCCTTTCATCAATGCATCATTATTATTATGACCATGACGACCTGAAAGGGATCAATACACTTATCAACATTAAGAAGCTCAATCAGATAAAGCATCTTGAAAGTTTTTTGCACACTCTTTACAGGATAATGCCATCAAAAGCGTATTTTGTAGGTTGTTTCAGGAACATGAATCATAAAGGAAAGGGAATTCTTTTCTATCAGTCTTCCAAGTTTTTAAGCGGACTGATGAATATTTTCGATTCGAGAAATGAGAGGAACATTTCAAAGAAAAGTGCGGTGAAGCTGCTTGAAGGGCATGGATTCAAGGTATTGGATGTAACAGACATAAACGGTATGTCTTATTTCTGGGCCCAGAACATGAGGAGGTCAGGCTGATAGCATGAGGAACATTCTGCTCTGTTTAACTGTTAAATGAGTAACGTGAAAGGGAAATGTCATTTTTTGATAGGATATTTGCATATACAATCAATCCAGTGGTTGCTTTTTAAGTTATGGATGTATTCAACACCTTAATCCGGCTCAGGATAATTCCATTCCTTGAAAGATGGAATCTAATTAATCTGATCCTGGGATTAATTGATGTCCTTGCTATTGCTGTAGCGTTTCAGCTGGCTTTTACCTTCAATTATTACGGAGAGGGGCCATTCTTCTTTTTCCAGAGAAAAGATATCACCTTTATCTTCCTGGCAATACTTCCACTCTGGCTGATAACACTTTACATTATTAATGCAACAGAGATCCCGAGGACGAAAAGATACAGTACTCTTTTATTTGAATACCTCCAGTCGGCTGTTGTGGTCAGTGCTCTTCTTTTGATCTTCTATTTTGTGTTTAAGCTTGGTTATCTTTCCAGGCTCTTCCTTATCGAATTCGCCTTTATCGGTTTCCTTTTCCTGCTCTTTGCGAGGACTTTTGAGTACAAGGTATTCAAAATCTACAGGGCCAAAGGTTTCAACTATGTGAATCTGATCCTTATTGCGGACGAAACCGCTATTCCGTTTATTGAAGATATCCGCCTGAATATAGACTGGGGTTACCGGATAACCTTTATTTTCTCAAGCTCGGAGCAAATCATTGATAGATACGGAAGGACCTACAAAATACTTCCCGAAAAAACCAAAATGGTGCTTCATGACCTGATGGAGATAGATACAATAGATGAGGTAATATATTTAAAGAAGGAGATAAATCCTGCCGAAGTAAGAAAAACAATAAGGTCATGCGAAGAGCTTGGGGTAGTTTTCAGGATGAAATACAGGAACCTCCAGATAAACCTTACAAACGCCTTTACATCAGTTATAGGGAATGAGAAGTTCCTCACATTCATAAATGTCCCTTACAAGCCTGTTGCCCTCGCCACTAAGAAGTTCATGGACATTAATTTCTCCATAATTCTCTTATTGCTGTTGTCACCAGTTATGCTGATCATAGCACTTTTAGTGAAGCTCACCTCAAGAGGACCTATAATTTACAGGCAGGCAAGAGTAGGGTTGCGCGGCCGCCAGTTTGACCTTTACAAGTTCAGGACCATGGTTGTTGGTGCCGATAAGATCAGGACCGATCTTGAATCGAAGAATGAGATGGACGGACCAGTATTTAAAATAAAGGATGATCCCCGCATAACCACATTAGGCAAATTTCTTCGCAGGACAGGATTTGATGAATTGCCTCAGCTCATAAATGTCCTGAAAGGTGAAATGTCACTCATTGGGCCGCGGCCTCCGTTAAAGACTGAAACAGAACAGTATAAGAGATGGCAGCTGCGAAGGCTTTCAGTCAAGCCAGGACTGTCGTGCTTCTGGCAGATCATACCTGACCGTAACAATGTAAGATTTGAAAAATGGATGGAGATGGACCTTGCATATATAGATAATTGGTCACCTCGATTGGATTTTATAATTTTGCTCAAAACCATAAAAACTGTTTTTCAAAGAACAGGTATTTGATAACCTTATTAAACTTCTCATGAAAAAACACACCAGCACCATCAGCAAGCTCTTTACTGCCATGCTATTAGCAGCATTAATAAGCTCATGCGTACCAACAAGTCAGTTAAGTTATTTTAACGATATAGATCAACTTGAAAAACCTTTAGCTAATCCTAAAATCCAAAAGACAATTGCTCCATTTGATAGGTTATACATCAGAGTATTAAGCACTGATCTGCAGACCAGGCAGATCTTTGATGTCCCCGAGGAGGCTCGTTATTCAACTGAAAGAACCAGCATCATGGGTTATCAGGTCGATGAAAGCGGAAACATTGTTTTCCCCTTCGTGGGCAAAATAAATGTTGCATCCCTCACGTTATCAGATGCCGGCACAAAAATCCAGAATGCTCTGAAGGATTATGTGGCAAATGCTGAAGTCGTAATTAAGTACATCGATAATCAGGTTTCTGTACTGGGTGAAGTTCAGAATCAGGGGGTTTTTTCATTCACCCAGGACAAGCTGAATATTTACGAAGCCCTGGCGCTGGGTGGTGGACTAACCAGATACGGGAACCGGAAAAACATCATTCTTATCAGGCAGGAGGGAGACAAGATCATGCACCACAAACTCAATCTGGCGGATTCAAAAATTGCAGGCAAGGATTTTTACTATATTTTGCCGAATGATGTTATTGTAGTAGAACCTTTGAAATCTGTATCAACAAGTTATCCGAATGTTACCTACCAATCGATATTATCCACGATAACAACGCTGATTGCAATTCTGGTGCTTTATTTCAACGTAACTCGGTAAAAACTAAAAGGTAAAATGTTAAAGACCATAGAACCGGATTCATCAATTGCTCCTTTAAAGTACTTTCTTCTGAAAGTTGCTTCGCTGAAGTATTTGTACATAGTTTTAATAGTGGTATGCCTTGTCGCCGCATTTCTCTACAATAAATTCGCCGTGAAGGTTTATGAGGCGTCGGCCTCACTGAGGCCCTCAGAGAACAAAACAAATACAATCCTTAGCTCCAATCAACTGTTCAGCGGGCTTCAGTCATTGCAGTCACTTAACAACATTGAAAATGACGTGACCAGCCTGAGCTCGTTTGAACTGGTATATTCAACGGCTACAAGCATGAACCTTGAAATCAGCTACTTCAGGGAATCATCAAAACTCCTGGGCCAGACGATCGAACTTTACGGCAATTCTCCATTTACTGTAAGCCTTGACAAATCACATATCCAGCCTATAGATGCCAAGATTTATTTAACCGTCCTTGACGAATCCTCGTTCAGGCTTACCTTATCGCAAAAACACGTTTCATTATATAACTACGTTGATAATAAAATTGTCAGTGAGGATAATACGATCCAACTCGATACTATCTGTAATTTCAACGCAACTATTAGTAACAAGATACTCAGCTTTTCGGTTGCCCTGAACAGAGAAAATCTGAGCAGGAATTCAACTGAGAAATACAATTACTATATAAAATTCAACCATCTTGATTTCCTTGCAAAGGGATACCTTAAGAAGCTTGATGTAGAAAAAGCCACACCACTTGCATCAATAATCAATATTAAATTTTCAGAAAACAATCTAGATAAGACAATCACCTTTCTGAACAGGTATCTTGACGCATTCCTCGATGATAATCTGACAAAAAAGAACAATGTTGCTAGGAGCACAGTGAATTTTATTGATAAGCAGATAACAGAAAGAACCGACTCACTTGTTCAGTCTGAGTCAGCCCTGAGAAACTACAAATCGGCAAACCAGGTAATGGACCTCAGTTTCCAGGGTCAGAGGATATATGAACAGATGACACAGATTCAGAACCAACGTGCTCAGCTCCAAGCTACACAGAGGTATTATAACTATGTGATCAACTCATTCAAAATGGATCAGGATGTATTAACAGCTCCATCAGCCATGAACGTCAGTGACCCTATTGTCAATCAGCTCATCACTGCACTTAATGACCTGATTAGCCAGCGGGCAACAGCAATTGGAGGCAGCAATCCTCAGAAGAACATTTTCCTGCAAACTATCAACGACAAGATAAATACGCAGAAACAAATAATCCTCGAAAACTTTACCAGTAACCTTAATACACTGGAGCTTAACCTTAAAGAGCTGGATTATAGGGAAAGCAGACTTTCTCAGGATATATCAAAGCTCCCGAGGACCGAGATGAACATGGTGAGTATGCAGAGGAAATTCAATGTGAATGACGCAATATATACCTACCTTCTCCAGAAGAGGTCAGAAGCAGCAATATCACTAGCATCCAATTATCCAGATTATGATATAATTGAACCTGCAAGGGCAATTACATCCAAGATAGTCTCCCCGAAAAAAACAATAAACTATCTTATGGCGCTATTTTTCGGCCTATTTATTCCCACTCTTTACTTACTAATCAGAGACTTCTTTGATGACAAGATCAGGAGCATAAACGATGCCGAATATATACTCCACCGTTCGGTCCTGAGCATAATATACAGCAATAACCTTAAGAGTGAAGCTGTTGTTGCTGAGTTCCCGAAATCTGCCATATCTGAATCTTTCAGGAATCTTCGAAGCAGTCTGTTCCTGAAATCAGATCACGAGAAGTCAAAGGTCATATTGATCACATCATCACAGCCGCAGGATGGTAAGAGCTTTGTATCACTGAACCTGTCATCCTCGATTGCATCTGTCGGTTATAAAACAATCCTGATTGATTGTGATCTGAGACGTCCGACACTGCATATCAAGCTCAAGGAGGATAACGCAAAAGGGCTTACCAACTTCATGATAAAGAAGGCTTCAGCCGAGGAAATTGTCAGGAATACCACTATACCAAATCTTGATTTCATTTCTGCCGGACCTGTAATACCCAATCCCTCGGAAATGCTGGAATCAGGAGTACTCGACAGTCTGATAAATTATCTTAAGACAAAATATGATTATATCCTCATCGATACTACACCGATGGGAATAGTGGCTGATGCGGTACTCCTTATGAAGTATTCCTCAAAGGTGCTGATGATAATAAGAAACAACTTCACGAGGAAAGATATTTTTGCTACAGTTCTTAATAATATTAAAACCAATAAGTTATGTAATTACGACATTGTCTATAACGACCTCAGCCTTCATAAGAGCTCATACAGGCATTACAGTAATTACTACATTAAGAACTAAAACTAAACATTTCCCGTTAAACAATATTATTTAATTTATTCATTTTGTTATGAATACTGACGCTAATGCCATCAGGGAAAAGGTTAAGGAATACATTCAGCAGACAACTTTTGTTGATAAGGAGAAGATAAAGAATGATTCCCTGATATTCAAGGAAGGCTATTTCGATTCGATGGGCTTTGTTGTTCTTATTACTTATCTTGAAGAAAACTTCGGAATAAAAACTACTGATTCTGACCTTATTGAAGAGAACTTCGAATCAATAAACGCTATTACAGATTTTATAGTTCGCAAAAGCATTAACTGATAATGTGCGGTATCGCCGGCATAGTTGATTACAGGAACAAGCTTCTAAAGAAAGATGTAATCGAAGGAATGCTTCGTTCAATCTGCTATCGTGGTCCGGATGAGAGTGGCATTTATTCTTCATCTTTCGCCTGCCTTGGACATACCCGACTTAGCATAGTAGACCTTTCAACCGGACAGCAGCCACTGTCGGATCCATCGGGCAGGTACTGGATCATCTTTAACGGAGAGATTTTCAATTATCCTGAGCTCAGGGATCTGCTCCTCAAAAAGGGAAATATCTTCAGGACACATTCTGACACGGAAGTACTGGTTCAGCTATATGCGGCGTATGGAAAAGATTGCCTTTCAATGCTTAACGGACAGTTTGCATTTGCCATCTGGGATAAAAAATCTGAAGAGGTTTTTCTTGCGCGCGACAGGATAGGAATCCGCCCGTTGTTTTATAATACATCCGGTGACAGGCTGGCGTTCGCATCAGAAATAAAATCACTCTTTGCTCTGGATGATATTAGCCGCGAATTTTCGTATAAAAAGCTTTCTGACATTTATACCTTCTGGACAGCCATAACTCCGGGAACAGCCTTTCGTGATATTTATGAGCTGTCACCCGGTCACTTTCTGATTTATAACAGGAAAGGGATAACAATAGGGAAATATTGGGAGCTGACATATAATGATACTGGCAGCATTCTGCCGCTCAATAAGGCGCTTGATCAGTTCAACGAGCTTTTTTATGATGCCGTGAGAATAAGACTCAGGGCTGACGTTGAGGTTGCCGCTTATCTCAGCGGCGGGATCGACTCTAGTTCCACGGTTGCCTATATAAAAAATATTGAGCCCGGAGTTCTAAATACATTTTCAATCGGATTCGACGATAAGAATTTTGATGAATCATCCTACCAGAGTGAAGCCGTCAGTTATCTGAATACCCGACACAAGTCAATAACCTGCACATCAAAGGAGATTTCAGAGATATTTCCGAGAGTGATATGGCATACTGAAACTCCGGTTACCAGGACCGCACCCGCCCCGATGCTCCTTTTGTCAGGACTTGTAAGGGATAACAATATAAAGGTGGTTATAACAGGAGAAGGGGCTGACGAAATGCTGGCCGGCTATGACATTTTCAAGGAAGCAAAGATCAGAAGGTTCTGGGCAAAGCAGCCGGATTCTGCAATCCGCCCAAAACTGCTTAAACGACTTAATCCCTTCCTTCCGCAGATGAAGGATGCCAATCCGGCAATTCTTAAAATGTTTTATGGCTATAAGCTTGAGGATATTGACAATCCATTCTATTCGCACCTTTTAAGGTGGAATAATTCGAATCATATAAAGAAACATCTGACACAACAGGTCAAGTCTGAAATCGAGGGCTATTCACCAACAGATCATCTCAGGGAGAATCTTCCGGCGGGATTTGACAGATGGAATTATCTTGAGAAATCTCAGTGGCTTGAGACTTCGATATTCATGTCGGGATATCTTCTATCTTCACAGGGCGACAGGATGGCTATGGCTAACTCGGTTGAAGGTCGTTACCCGTTCCTCGACTATCGTGTAATTGAGTTCTGCAACAGGCTTCCGGCTGATTATAAGCTTCATGGACTAAATGAAAAATATCTGCTTAAGAAGCTGATGTTGAATAAGATCCCGGATTCAATCATAAAGAGGGCCAAGCAGCCGTACAGAGCCCCGATAAAAAACGCTTTCATGCAGAGTCGGTCTGAATACCTGAAGGAGATCCTTTCACAGGAGTATTTCAGCAAAGCAGGCATTTTTGACTTTAATTCAATCTCTGGCGTGCTTCAGAAAATAGAAAGAACCGGGAACTCAACAGAGGTTGATGATATGATCCTTGTCGCGGTCATATCGACACATCTGCTATATAAACAGTTTATAGAAGGTTTTAAAGAAAACCTGAACGGCAGAAAGTTAAGCAACCTTAAGACCATAGAAGAGACGTAAATCCATACCGATGAAAACCAGGAAACCCTTTTCAAAAGAAATTGTCTTGCTCGAAGACGTTGAAAAAGCGATAAACGAAATTATTGGGAAGCTTCAGCAGGATGTACTGGTAAATTTCAAGCGGACAGGAGGCGTCGTTGGGATCAGCGGGGGAATAGATTCTTCTGTATGTCTTGCTCTGTCCGCCAGGGCATTCGGTTCTGACAAGGTTGTTGGGATAATCATTCCCGAAAAAGATTCAAGTCCTGAAAGCGAGGAACTTGCTCTTGAGCTTGCGGGTAAATTCGGCGTAAGGACGATCAAGGAAGTAATAACAAATGCGCTTTCAGGATTCAAATGCTATGAAAGACGCGATGAAGCTGTGAAAAGAGTGTTTCCGGAGTATGATCCGACAACTTACAAAATGAAGATAGGGATCAGGCAGACCGGACTATATAATAATCTGCCTCCAATTTTCATGCTGACTATTATTGATGATAAAGGGAATCAGCAGGATAAGATCCTGCACGCCAGGGAATATCTCCAGATAGTCGCTGCTTCAAATTTCAAGCAGCGTTCAAGGATGTCGATCCTTTACTATCATGCCGAAGCGCTTCATTTTGCAGTTATTGGCACTCCCAACAAGCATGAGCAGGAACAGGGATTTTTTGTTAAATACGGCGATGGCGGCGCTGATGTTATGCCCATCGGAAACCTTTACAAGACACAGGTTTACCAGCTTGCTGAATTCCTCGGAGTACCTCAAAGAATCATTGAGAGGACTCCGACAACGGATACATATTCTGCAACACAGACCCAGGAAGAGTTCTTTTACCAGCTTCCTTTCAGGCTGATGGACATATACTGGTTTGGGTACGAAAACGGATACTCACCTGAAGAGGTGTCCGCAGTTATGGGGGAAACTCCGGAGAGGATCGATGCACTTTTCAAGAATTTTGAGAGGAAGCGCAAGACTACGGAATATCTGAGAATGCCCCCCATAAGGGATTATTACTGTGAATAAAACCAAAAAGCATGAATGCATTTGACTATTTCTTTGAGAAGACCTCGGACCTTGAAAAACCATTCCTGGTCGGGAAAGAAACTCTTTCATTCAAAGATCTTTATACTTCATCTCTTCTGCTGGCTTCATGGCTGAGAAAAGAGTTCGGTATAAACAGGAATATACTGCTCCTTTCCATCAATAACCAGTTTTTCCTGATCGCCTATTTTGCTATCATAAAATCTGGAAATGTCTGTATACCACTGGATCCAAATATAGAAAAGGGAAATCTTGAATATATTTCAGGACTCACAAAACCGGTCCTCATTTTTATGACCCGGGACGTTGAACGTAAGCTGGGGCTTAAATTTGAAAGATGCATCTTCCCTGATACGATTAGTAATCCTGAATTTAAAGTACAGTTTTCATATGATGACCGTAATTTTAACAGGGAAGCCTGTGCTGAGATAATATTTACTTCAGGTTCAACTGGTATACCAAAGGGTGTAATGATCTCTCACAAGAACCTTAAAGCAAATACAGAGTCTATCATAACTTACCTCAGGCTGACCGATGACGACAGGATGCTTGTAGTCCTGCCTTTCTACTATTGTTATGGATTGTCCCTGCTTCATACCCATCTGCGGGTGGGCGGATCAATAGTTTTCAACAATGCATTTATTTTCCTCGGTGGCATCCTAAATAACCTGCTTGAATACAAATGCACAGGTTTTGCCGGTGTGCCAAGCCATTATCAGATCCTACTCCGCAAATCGGATAACTTCAAAAAAACAAAGTTCCCCGATCTAAGGTATGTTACACAGGCCGGAGGAAAATTGGCACCTATTTTCATTGATGAATTCCGTGAAAGTCACCCGGAAATCAGGTTTATTGTCATGTATGGTCAGACCGAAGCTACGGCACGGCTGTCGTGGCTTCCTCCTGAATTATATGAAGCCAAAAAGGGCTCGATGGGAAAAGGAATTCCGGGAGTGGAACTCAGGGTTGTAAATGAAAAGGGCAGGAATATTAAGCCCGGTGAAACAGGTGAAGTCATAGCCCATGGAGATAATATAATGCTTGGCTACTTTGCAGATGAAGAGGGAACCAAAAATGTGATCAGGAACGGATGGCTTTATACAGGTGATCTCGGTACAGTCGATGATGACGGATATATTTATCTTACAGCCCGGAAGAAAGAGATAATCAAAGTGGGTGGAAAGAGGATCAGTCCGAAGGAAATTGAGGCGGTAATTCTCGAGCTTCCTGAAGTAATTGATTGCACTATTGAAGGCGTTGAAGATGAGTTGCTTGGGGAGGCTCTTAAAGCAATCATTGTAATCAGGCCGGAGAATGGGAAGGAAGTCATGGTAGACAGAATAAAGCAGCACTGTGCTGCAAAACTGGCGCTTTTCAAGGTACCTCAGGTATTTGACTTAAAGGAACAGCTGGTTATAAGTCCAACCGGGAAAAAGATCAAGGGCAAGCTCTGACATGATAATAGATCATATCTGTTTTGCAGTAAAGAACCTGGATGAGGGAATTGCTTACTGGGAGAGAGTTTTCGGATACCGGCAAATGACCAGGATGGTCGTAAATTCCCTCCAGAAGGTTAAAGTTGTCTTCATGCGGAAGGACAACAGCCTGACCATTAAACTCATTGAACCACTGGAAGATAATATTTCACTCCTGAATTTTGTGAATCGTGGCGGAGGTTTTCATCATCTTTGTTTCAAGTGCGATAATATTGATAAGGAGCTCAAGGATCTGAAGGAAAAAGGTTTGATATCTCTGGTTCCGCCACAACCAGGAGAGGCTTTCAATAATCATAATATTGCATTTGTCCTGGCCAGGTACGGGATGAATATCGAAATAATCGATACTGACAAAAAGGCTGATTTACTTTAAATTCCTACCTTTTGATTAGCCTTGCTGAAACAACCACTCTTCCATTCTGACAAACATTGAGGACATAGTATCCCGGAGGCAATGCAGGCCTGACTGAAACTGGAGTATTGGAAGGTACCTTCATCTGATCATAGATCTTACGGTTGCTTAGCGTTTCGATAATCAACCTGTATGTGGTTGAATATGGCGACTTTATATTGAGAGTGAATCCGTCGATGAAGGGATTGGGATAAATATCAGCTCTGACATCAGAAGAAAATACAGCAGAAATAGTGTGATCAGAATATACATTGTTAAATGTATAATAGCTTACCGGTCCGACCGGATCAGTATCTATAAAGACATTTGAAATCCTGAAGCCTGGTTCAGGCGTGATCGTATAAGATTGTTCATCTCCCTCGAAAACAGTTTTTGTACCTTCAGGTGTAACCGATCCGTTTTTGCCAGATGCAGATGTTATAGAAAAAGTCTGCAGTCTTGTAAAAATGGCTGTAAGTGTGTGATCAGAGACGACCTTCTTAAAAGTGTATTTTCCAGATTCCAGGTTTACGGGTAATCCATCAACATTAACCTGGATTATTTTATATCCGTAATCAGGGGTTATGATAAAACTCTGATCTGAACCTATCTGTACCTGAGTTGGTCCCCCCGGAGTGACCGAACCGCCAGAGTTTGAAGCCACAGAGATATCAAAGGTAATAGGTTTGAAAATCACTGATATAGCGTGATTGGAATTAATATCTGTAAATGAATATACAGTAACTGCACCAACTGAATTATTATCTAAAAGCACATCAGAAATCACAAATCCTGCATCCGGAGTAAAGGTATAATTCTGACTTCCTCCTTCGGCTACTGTAACCGTACCTTCCGGATTAATTTTACCGCCTGCTCCTGCAGTGCCTTTCAAATTATACATTGTCTTCGCAAAACCTGCTGAAATCGTATGGTTTGAGGTCACATCCCTGAATGTATATTCAGATACCGAACCTGCAGAAACATTGTCGATCTTCACATCACTGATATGATAACCCTTATTTGCATTAATTTTAAAAGTCTGATCAGAATCATAATTGACAGAAACACTCCCTTTTGGACTGATATCACCACCACTTCCTGCATTTGCAGAAATAGTAATGCTAATTCTTTTAAAGGAGGCATAAATGGTATGATTGCCTGAAATACTGCTGAACTTGTAGGAAGACCGTGCTCCAACTGAAGTATTATCCACCTTTACGTCGGTTATCTGATATCCCTGATTTGCCAATATGCTGAAAGTCAGATCGGAACCTCCACCTGCAGCCACTGATCCTGATGGATTTATAGTTCCACCGGTTCCTGAGCTTGCAGTTATTGTATATCCTTTTCCGTTGATCTGTGAAATCTCATCATCGGTGAGGACGCGGTTATACAATCTTACATCGTTTATCTGCCCTTCGAAATATGTTCCGGTCTGAATTGCCTGACCGAGAATGAATTCAGGAGTAGAATAGTTAGTAATAGCCGTACCGGTTGAAATGGTTTTATCGAGTACACCGTTAATATACAGCTTCAATGTGCTTCCATTATCTGTCATCGTTACAGTTGACCATGCAGCAGCCGAGACTGAAGAGGATGAAGTTACCATTCTCGAATTACCGTCATATATTCGTGCGGTAATCCTACCGTCGGATGTCATAAACATGTTCCTGTCATTTTTGGATGAACCGGGATATTCCGACATTGAAGCAATATCCATTGCCTTTATCCTTGCCGGTCTGATCCTGAGAGATATGGTGAATGAAGAATAGTTGTTACCTTTCAGGGTCATAAAATCATCATTTCCGTCGAAAATATAAGCCCCTGCTTCTGCCTGTGCAGGTCCGGGAGAGGTTATTGCATCTCCCTTAAGGATGCTGGATTTATCGCTTCCGGCATCAACTATTTTAATGAATTTATGATCACCGGACGGAACCCTGTCGGTGTACCATGTCCAGCGTCCGTTGTTGATGAAGATAGCTCTTATGCTGGTGTAAAGATCAGGCATATTAAAGCTTCCGTAGGTCCATGTTATGCCGTCAGGCACAGTTATATCGGTAAAATTTCCATTATCACAGCCAAGCATCCAGACATCTTTACGGTATTTTACAGCAAGTTCCCTGACTGCTCTGTTAATACCTGCATGATGACGATGTCCGTACTCCCCCCAGTTGTTATGTGTAATAACCCTCTTCATAGAGGGATCAGCTATAAATTGTTCGAGCTTGGCTTTTATTTTGTTTATTTCGTAATCGGACAGGTTTGTGGTATTGCTTGAAAGCCTCGTTTCAAGATGATCATTTACCAGGTAATTATAAGCGGGATCGGCTGCAAGGTAATACTGGGAGTATTCAACGTCAGTAATGTCATCCCAGGGCGTATACCAGTTCGATTCATAGGCTATGTTGTAGCCGTTGTTATTAAGATAAACCTGCTCCTGCTGGGCAACAGTTCTGTAACGTGGTGTTGCAGGCATTGCACCACTGATAAATTTTTCAGTTATTTTCCAGAACGGAAGCATCCAGATCAGGTCATCATCCATATGAGCATAGATCAGTATTGTACCGCTTTTAGGTATGGTGCTGAAATCGATTCTTGTACCCTGTGATTCTGCTGAGATAAAATTTAGAACAAAAAGGACTAAAATCGGGAATATTTTTAGAACCGGTGTCCTCATTCAGAAATGCATTTAGACTGATATAAAATTAAGGTTTATAAGTTCTCTTGTCAACCCGCTGAATGAGTATGCCTGCCCCTGGATCGATTCTTTATCAAAGGATTTTATGCGAACGTCATTAATTTTATGCTATTCACCGCTATATTTTATTTGTCTGTCAAAATAGCCGCAACTTATCAACAAACTGCTAACTGATGTCGAAATGTTCTTTAACAAGTTTATCCTTCTGGGAGACCGTAAGACCATGCGTTTTCAGCAATCCGGGATTCTGACGGAAAAGCATTTTCTGGACGTTTGTTTTGGACACTATCTGTGCAGGATTTCCTGTAATGATTGAATTATCAGGGAAATGACCCCTGATCACGCTTCCGGCTCCCACAATGCAGTTATCACCAATTGTTGTATTTGAAAGAATTATGCAATTTATCCCTATGAAAACATTGTTGCCGATAGAGATCTTACCAAACACTCCACCTTCTATCTCTTCGAAACACCAGGTTGCGCCATCATGGGTAATAAACTCCGTTTTAGCAGCTACAGCAGTGTGATTACCGATTTCTATCAGGTAGGGTTCAGTTGAAAATGACATTGTCCTGATCCTGCATCTCTCCCCTATCTTAACTCCCAGCTTCCTGAGGTATTTGACTCTACTCTCATCACTAACCTTGAGCATAAGCAATTTAAATATGCTCTCCCAGATCCTTTTTATTGTATCCATATTATTATTAATTCACAGATTTTGATTCGATTACATCAATAATGAATTGTGAAAAAAGAGGGGAAACCCGCGAGGAAAAAACTGCATTCGGGTGTGAATTTCCAGGCCCCTCTGAATACTCATCCTTAAGATATAATTCTCCCTCCGTTTCAAGTTTGTAAAAATCCCAAATATAAATGTTGTCGTTCCTTTCTTTCCATTCACCTATCATCCAGTCATGAAATTCAGCTGTTCTTTTTGCCTCATCCTCTGAAATCAGAGCCTTTATATGAACAGCCGGCGTCCAGATTATGAATTTATTATCAGGAAGACTATGCATCTTGTCTTTAAGAGCATTATACTGGAGCTTATAGTTATCAAGACTCTTATCTTCGGAATTTATGTCGGAATTTCCTGTATTAGGCTGTATCTTGCTCACGGGGTAACAATGCTTAAAAATTATTATATCATATTCGCCTGTAAGAATTTCAAGAGTAGGTTCCTCCATGTACATGGCAAGGCCGGAGTTTTTTACCCATATATTGTAATAATCGAATGGATAGTTTTTCCATCCGTATGGAGAGGCTTTCGGAAAGAAAAGCTCCTTTATTGAATAATCTTTTCCATTGGTTTTATTATAGGAGTTGAAATATTCCTGAACACTGTTTTTTCCTGTGATTTTGTTCACCAGTTTATTAACCCCTCCGAGCCAGATGTTCTGACCTGTACTGTGGTGCAGAAAAATTGCTTTTTTCATTGCGGTCTATCTTAATTGCAAACCTCAAATATTCAAATCATTAATATCAAAAGCATCAGATTTATAGATTTCTAAATTTAAATAAAAAACCTGATAACCCATCAGGAATTATCAGGTTCAAAAGTGATCCGGAATACTATCCGGATGCTATAAGGTTTATTAGTGATTAATTCTTTCCCAAATATTTCTCGATCAGCTCTTTAGTCTCTGCAATATGCGTTTTGGAAGAGGCACCAAAGAGGACTGACTCAATCTTCGGGAATCTGCTCAGATATTCAATCGCTTCTGCCGGTTGAAGGGCGCCGGCAGCTAGCACCTGCATGGCAATTGGCCGGAATTTCTTTTCTGAAAGGTATTTTTCATAGATCTCCTTACCACCCGACATTCGGAATCCGATCTTGTTTATCGAACTGCAGATTATCGGATTTTCTATGCCCACAGACAGCAGGGCTTCATACATGGCAGGCATATTCATTGTGATATAGCCTGGTTCAGCATTATATTTTTTCCTTATGTAATGATCGTATTCCCTGAAGACGTCATACATCTTCAGACCCAATATGAGGTCGACCATTACATTCTGGAGAAAAATAACGGGTGTTTCTATTCCTTTGAACATTTTCATTTCAGAATCCACCAGTATTTCCATAAGGCTTATAAAATCCTTGCTGACATATGCTATTCCTCCCTTTGCGAAAGTCCCGAACAGGTTCCCGGGAACATATTTCCTTATTGTACCAAGGTATCCGTGTTCAGTTACAGCATTGGCGTATTTTTGTGCATACGGCATACATGGGAATATTCTAAAACCACGGTATTTTTCAGTATTCTCCCTGAAATGATCGCACAGGTTTTCTATCCGGTCGTGAGTTGTGCACATGAAAGTGTTTATTCCGGCTTCCCTTGCCTGGTCGAGAACTCTCAGAATTGAGGAATCATCCTTGAACCGGATTGCCTGTTCCCTCGATTTTTCATCGGACAGGTGGCTTACCGCAAAGAATTGATTATCACCAAATAATACTTTGTCCATTATTATTTCCTATTTTTTTGAATCTGCTGTTATCATCTCTATTACCTTATCAGTGTATAAGGCCTGTTCAAAGGAATTAATCTCGGTACTCTTCTTACCGATTATGCAATTGACAAAATGGTCGATCTGAGCGCTGTATTCTTCACCCCTCAGGTAAAAATTAACCGGGATAGCGAGTTCTGTTAAATACTTTATCGTCCATCCCTTGGGCAGGTTTTCGGAATGACAATCATCATTGAGGTAAATCCTGATTTCAGTGGCATCACAGAATATTTTGCCTTTTTTCCCATATACTGTTAAAGAGGTTGTCATTTTGCGATAAGTGCTGTCACACCAGTTCACCGAGAGTATTCCTGAGAGGCCGTTGCCAAGGACCAGCATTGAATAGACCGCATCATCAACATCCCTGGAATATATGTTTTTAAGGACAGATCCTTTTACAAGGACAGGTCTTCCGATGATTTCCTGGATCAGGTTGATCACATGTGATGCATAGTCCATGAGGCATCCGCCTCCTTCTCTCGGGTCGGAGCGCCATGAGCTTCCCTTTTCATTCGTTATCACCGAACCATAGGCTTCCCCAGTAAAATGAATAATATCTCCCAGTACACGATTATCCAGAAGCCGTTTCAATTCACGGAATGTTCCGACAAACCTGTTATGATAACTCACCTGGTTTATGAGTCCTTTCCTTTTTGCCAGTTCCACCAGTTCATTACCTTCTTCTGTGGTCAGGCAGAATGGTTTCTCGCAAAAAACATTGATACCTTGTTCCAGTGCGTGTTTTACCATTGGATAGTGAAGGCGTGTCGGAGTGGCAACTACAATAAAATCCAGCTTTTCCTGAGCTATCATCCTGGAGTAATCAGTATAAACATTAATCCTGCTGAATTTTCTGAACACATCCAGAACCAATGAGGATGTATCGCATACCGCTACCATATCCACTGATGGGTGAGGCCCGACTATTGCGGCATGGGATAGTCCCATTTTACCCAATCCAATGATGCCTGCTTTAAGTTTCATTACTAAATTTAAGTTTATTATAGATATTATTTGTTTCTTCTGCAATTTTATCCCAGGAATATCTTTCGGTAAGGAAACCGATGTAATCCTTCCTGCCTTTCCCAGACAGTTTTGCCACAATTTTATCCTTAAGGTCATCTTCATCACCAACCCTGAAATAATCATCCTTTTCAAGCTTTATCTGAAGGTTCGCAGGAATATCGCTAGCGAGAACTTCAATATTATAGCTCATAGCTTCAAGCAAAGCAATAGGGTGTCCTTCAGAAAATGAAGGTATTACGAAAAGTCTCGCAAATGAGTAGACCTGCCTGAGATTATCCCCCTTAATGAATCCTGTCAGAACAATTCCCTTATCCCTGGCAAATGCCCTGAGCCTGTTCGAGTAATCGGTCGGGTAATCAGTATCACCAACAATGACCAGCTTGTATCCCTGAAGCTCAGCTTTCACAAAAGCTCTGATCAGGTAATCGAAGCCCTTTTCCTCCAGGAATCTTCCCACTCCTATTATATATTTATTTTTTTCAAGTCCCAATGATTCAATATAATCTGTATTTTCCGACCGCGGGTTCATGTTTACTCCGTTTGATATAATCTTCCACTTTGCAATTGAGTATTTTTTCGTCATCTCCGATTTGAGAACCTCAGAAATGAAAATTACATAGTCAGCATTTTTGAGGCATATCCTCTCGGAAAGCTCAAGATAATGTCTTGCGAAGGAGCCCCATTTCTTTTGTGTATAACTGATATTGTGATAAGTAAACACAATTTTTGCTCCTGAGAATTTAAGAAGCGGGATAAAAAATCCTGGACCGGTGTTATGGAAATGAACGATATCGTACTTCTGAAACAAAGCATGTACCGTAGCTAATAAGGAATGGAAGAAAGTTTCAAAATTCTTGCTCTTTGGAACATTTAAATCAAGGAACCTGATATTTGGATAGGTAATATCCCTGTTTTTTGCACTTATATAAGGCTTTCTCCTGTAAACCGTGATCAAGTTGTCATCCAGCCGGGCAAGTCTTGTGTACAACTCCATGCAATGGGTCTCAAGGCCTCCCTGAATTTCCGGAAAGCCCCTCGTACCAATAACACCTGTTTTTATCATAAAAGAATTTCCGGACCGTCTAAAAAAGAACTTTAAACAGCCCCCTCAGGAAGCGCTATTAAGCTCTCTGTCTAATGATTATTGAATTTATGGAATAAGCTCAGATAGTTCTCTACAAATTTTCCACCGGAAAAGCAGCTTTCAATAAGGTTCAGACTATTTTTTCCGAATTGTACTCTGGCATCTTCGGAAAGCGCAAGTGAATCGAGCCTTTCAACAATGGAATTGACATCTTTCACAGGTACAAGGTAGCCATTGTACCCGTCCCTTATCAGGTAATTATTGTCGCCTACGTTCGTTGCAACAATCGGCAGACCCGATGCCATTGCTTCCATGATTGAATTGGAAACACCCTCAAAAAGTGATGTACTTAGAAAAATATCACTCATCTTAAGGATCTCACCTACTTCCGGGGGATTAATGAACACCTTGATCCTATCATCTATCTTAAGGCTTTTTGCGAGGGACCTGACTTTGCCCTCGAGAGGCCCGTACCCTACAATATAATATTTGATTTTTCTTTTCCTGTCCCTGTCGACAAGGTTCCTGAATGAATTAAGAGCAGTTTCGTAATCCTTCTGTTTAACAAACCTGCCGACTGTAATTATCTTTATCTCACCGTTGCAATTCTTCCTTATCTCCCCGGATTTGTCCCTGATTTCAATTGCATTCTGAATTACGCATATCTTATCGGGATTGAATCCGCGGCTGGCAAATTTCTCCTTTGCCGAGAAGTTATTAAAGACTGTTGCGTCGTTAAGATGGTTATGGATGAATCTTTCAATGAGAAATTTATAATAGGGCAGCTTTTCATTCCTGATTCCGCCTATGCTTAACAAGTTCTTATTGAACAACCTGCTGAATCCGGAGACAAAATTTGCAAGGGTAAGGTATGAGACAACAAAGTTTATCTTTTCCTGACGGAGGATTTTCCCGAACATGTTCAGTTTTCCCAAAACCGTCCCTTTCAACGGGAAGTATTTATAGGTGCTAGCTTTAATGGTGTTGAGGTTGGCAGAATCAATTTTACTGCCGTGCCAGTTGATAAGATATACTTTGACATTCCTTTCAGTGAGTAATTTGGCGAGTATAAGCGCCTGTTTCTCAGCTCCACCTTTCAGGAATGTCTTACATATGAGTGCAACATGCATCACAAAATCAAGGCTATTGGTGGTTTAATAACAACAATTTAAATCTAATAGTTTATCAGACAGTAAAGTACTACAATTTACGAAGTTTAAATGATTCCAGAACAGCAACATGCCGACAATCTTAAAGGATACAACTCATTTTTTAATTATTCTCCCTGAACCATTCAACAAATCTGGCTATGCCTGATTCAATATTTGTAGCAGGTTTATAGTTAAGCATTTTTCCTGCCTTTCTTATGTCTGCATAAGTCCTGAATACATCCCCTTCCTGAGCCGGAAGATAATGACGAACAGCTTTACGACAGGTTATTTTTTCAAGTAACCTGACAAGCTCACCTAAAGATACCGGCTCAGAATCACCAAGATTAATCACTTCAAATCCTCTCACCCTGCTAATTGCTAATTTGATTCCATGAACAATATCGTCGATATAGGTATAATCCCTTGAAGATGTCCCATCGCCGTAGAGGGTCAGGGGTTCCTCTTTCATGATAGCTCTGGTAAATTTATAGATTGCCAGGTCAGGCCTTTGCCGGGGTCCATAAACGGTGAAGAAGCGAAGGCAGAATATGTCCATTTCGTAAAGGTGGTGAAAGGTATGGCAAAGTAATTCTCCTGCTTTTTTTGTCGCTGCGTAAGGTGAAATAGGGTAATCGACATTATCCTTTTCCGAAAAAGGAACCTTCTCATTATTTCCGTACACAGATGATGAAGAAGCAAATATCATTTTCTTAATGCTGTTCTTCTTCATCACTTCAAGAATGGTCAGGGTTCCCGCAACGTTTACGTCATAATACGTTGCTGGATCCTTTATTGAAGGTCTGACACCTGCTTTTGCTGCGAGGTGAACTATTACATCCGGCCTGAATTCAAGTATACATCTTTCAATAAAATGGCTGTCCCTGATATCCCCCTCCTGAAAACTGAAGCCAGGCTGCTTTGAAACATCCGCAATATTCTTCTCCTTGACTGACCTTTCATAAAACGGATCGAAATTGTCTATCCCGAATACAATGCAATTATTTCTGATAAGATTGTCAGCCAGGCTGGAACCTATAAAACCTGCAACTCCCGTTATGAGTATTCTTTTATTCAAAAGATTATTAAGTCATCAATTAATCAACAATATCATTCACCCAGTCCCCAACAGGGTTTTCCTTAATAATATACCTTGCCGGGAATCCTGAAACCATTGCATTATCAGGCACATCAAAATTCACTACTGAATTCGGGGCAATAAATACGTTATTCCCGATCTTTATCTTACCTACTACCACTGCTCCCGGACCTATCCAAACATTATCGCCGATTATTGGTCTGCCAATCTGGCCATTTCTATATGCTCTTCCAATGGTAACATTGTGTGAAACACAGCAATTTTTTCCTATTGTTACAGGTCCGATAAAAACCGTTCCTCTGTGATACAGATAAAATCCCTCTCCGATATGGGCCTCAGGACTAATCTGATACTCCTTATAAGCAAACAGCCTTCGTAATATTCTGAACCATATGCCTTTAAGAGTGAACTTTTTATGCTTGACTATCATCCTCAGCAAAAATGTGTATCGAAAGCCGGGGAAAAACCATCCCTGAATAAATCCTTTTATTCCTGACAATTTCCCGTATCTGTATAAATCTCCCTTGACTACTTCGTCCATTATCTCAAAAAATCCAATAAATTCCGCCTGTGGTAGGTGTATGCATCTATGATCATAAAATCATGATCGCTGTTGAATGTATGCATACCTTTAAATTTTTTATCCCAGACTGGCTTATTTTTATAAATTTCTTTTTCCTCATAACCTGTTTCCGAAAGCTCAATAATTTCGTTCAGATTCAATGAGTTGCCGTACCTCACTGAACAATCCTGTGACGGACGGTAAATCCTGCCGCTGCTTATGAACAAATTGCCTGCAGGCCTTGCCTTTCTTGCATCTGCAACAACTGGATTCATAGGGTGGCTTTCCCAATGGTCAGAAAAAGGAGAATCGGAATAAAAGAGAAAGAGTTCTGTTTCACATCCGGAAATGCCTTCAGTTTCATCGATCACAGTGAAGAGCCACCATTTATTATTATGGAAAAACAATGTCGTATCAACTGCCTTCAGATCTTTCATTATTGTTTTCATAAACACCCACCGGTCAGGGAAATATGTGCAACGATACAGATCTATGGTCCTGTTCTCACTTGATTCTGGGATCATGAAATAGGTTTCATCATACTTAAATATAAATGGATAGGACAAATGATAAGGTTTGTCAAGAATGATCTGCCTGTCAAGGAGGTTCGCTGATGAATCAAGTGTGAGAACTGAAAGATGAGCCCTGTTCTTCCTGTAGATAAATTCCTCAACAAAAATATAATGGTTGCCGTCTTTAGAAATAACAAAAGGATCTGCCCAGAATTTACCTTTCGTCGGGTGAATCGTTTTGAATCCAGTGAAATTATCCTGGAATGATTCCACCTGATCGCGCTTACCTGAACCGAAACAGAGTACCCAGCTGAATGCGTCTGTGTAAAATATCTTTTTGATCATCTTCCGGATAGTAATTGATGCATTCCGGAAAATATTTTCTGTTGCTTCAGCAGTCTCAGGCAACCGGTACTGGAGGCCGATGATTTCATTTTCCTGCTTATTCTTGTCAATAAGCGCATTAAGGTAGTTTTTACCTCCCCTCTGCAATCCGGCCAGAACCCTGAAAATAAAGAGGGATGACCGCCAGAATATTTTATTCCTTGTAATCTTGATCGAATATGAACAGGTTGATTCATAGGACGATTCTATCACCTTATCACCCCCTTCCCAAGCATTTTGGATAGCAAGACTTGCTTGTGTTACCGGTTCAACCGTCACCACTTCACGATATCCTGCCGTCAGTCCTGCAGTTCCGTTTTTCCCAGACATTGGAAAGTACCAGACTCCATAGGAGGGGAATTCAAGAATTTCCCCCTTTAAGGTACCAGATCCAAAACTAAGGATGACATCCAGTTCATATTTCCTGATCTCCGAAAGTGTTATTTCATCAAACAGCCATTCACCTCCTTCCGATTTTTTAACGGAAATACCTGGGACTGTATCAACGAGTTTCCGGATGTCTTTTTCTTTTGAATAGCTATCTTTCCCTCCAAAAATAATATTGTCTAACTTTTCATGGAAGCGTATTACAGGATTTATTCGATGAAGAGCCTTTGGTTGGAGTGAACTGTCCGGAGATTCGACAATCAAAAGCTTAATTTCGGCATGATCACTGTTCCTCAACCCTGCAATAACGGAGTATTGCCAGGCCTGAATCAGGAATCCATCAAGTAAAACTCCTATTTTAAGCTTTCCGGTCATCTCTTATCCCTGCCCAGTTTTTTGTGCAGCTTTTCATAAACTGCAGCAGTCTGTACGGCAATCTTGTCCCAGTCATAAGCCGACATATCGTAATTGATCTCTTCAAATTTCTGATTGAGGCTTCCTTTTAAGCCGGTAATAAGGGAATCCGTGCTGCCGGACATAAAATACCTGTGGTCCGGAAGCATTATTTGCTTATTGGCAGGGATGTCACTGACCAGGACCGGGAGTTTATAGCTCATTGCTTCAAGCAGCGAGATTGGTAATCCTTCATGGAATGAGGGCAGTACAAACAAACGCGCATGGGTGAAAAGCTGATGAAGCTCCCTGCCTTTTATAAAACCCGGTAATATTACATTATGCTGGCCTGCCAGCTTTTTCAGCTGCTTTGTATAGGGGATCTCATGATCGGCATCTCCTGCTATAACAAGCTTGTATTCATTTTGCTTTAATTCACTGAACGCATTTATAAGCAGGTCAAATCCTTTTTCTTCAACAAAGCGGCCAAGGGTAAATATGTACTTACGCGAATCGATCCCAAGGGATTTAATATAGTCTGTTTCCTCCGACAAGACAGGTTGGGATACGCCATTGAATATCAGATTCGTATCAATCCTGTGATATTTCGTCTCAAGCAGCTCTTTTATCACTTCGGAGATGACTATCACCTCATTGGCAGATGCGGTCCCCCACCTTTCCCCAAGCCTGAGGACAAATCTGGCAAACGGGCCCCATTTTGCCCGGTTGTAATCAGGCCCGTGGTGGGTAAATACCACTTTGAGTCCAAGCAGACGTGCAAGCGGGATAAAGATTCCCGGACCGATAGCATGTACATGCAATATGTCAGTGCCTTCCTTTCGTGCCCATAAAACAGCCAGGAAAGTATGAAGAAGTGTTTCAATGGTTATTTTACGCACTGTAAACAGATTACTCAGCTGAACTCCTTTATATTCAGTAAGCTTATCATCAGGAGGCACATAGCAGGATCGCCGAACAAGATGGACCTGATAGTTCAGCTTTACCAGTCGGGGGTATAACTCCTCACAATGAGTTTCGACGCCTCCCTGGAAGTTCGGAATGCCCCGGGTTCCAATAACAGTAATTCTCATTTTGGAATACCTTCAGTGAATATTTTTGGATTTCTTTATTCTTCGATCAATGGCAGGTTTGGATCAGGTCTTGCACCTCTTGTATCAGTATAAGGTGTCATCCGGGAATAATTAAGGTCACCCTGCAGAGGATCCTGTCCGACATTATAATATGGTATTTTATCAAAGTAGATTTTCTTCCCAAGGAGAGTCCTGAACTTGTTCTCTGCTATCCATTGAGCAGGATGTCTGATATATTTTTTCATTACCGGTGCTGCTGTACCAACCATCCAGCAGTTTTTCGGGCATATTTTTACCATTTCACGCACACGGGTGGCCTGCTCACTGTACCACAGGTCCCGAAATGTGGCAAAATCATGAATATTTCCCATGCTCTCCTTCCATATGCCATCTTCAAGTCCATTGCATGGATAGACATCTCCGTACGGCTCAATGAAGAAGTTTGCGGTACCTGCCTCACATGGAAGCATTCTTTTTCCTCCTTTTATGTAATTAATAAGTCCAAGGTTAAAGAAAGCGCGCGCCCAGCTTTTAGGATTCTTCTCGTTGAGCAGGTCCATAATCAGCGTATTAAAATGACCAGTTACAGTCTCCTTGTTGGTGATCTGGTTATCGTACTTATGAAAATAGAAAGAATTATGGAAGGCAGCGGTGGCAAATTCCAGCTTCATCTCCCTTGCAAGCCTGTAGAGCCATAACATGTCTTCGGAATTATGATTGGAAACAGTAATGCCAAAACCGATATCCTTTAATCCCATCGACCTTAGTTTCAGCAGAACCTTAAGGCCGTTATCAAATCCTCCCTGCCGGCCCCGAAGATCATCATTACGTTGTGACAAGCCCTCGATACTCACGCGGATCCCGATCTGCGGAAATTTTTGTGCAAGCTTTATTATCCGGTCATAATGCCAGCCAGAGGTTGAAATTACAACCCTTGGTGCTTTTGTGAAAAGGACTGAGATCAATTCCTCAAGATCATGCCTCTGAAAGGGCTCTCCGCCAGTCACATTGGCAAATTTCAATGCGGGTAGTATTTCGAGATCCTTTGCCTTTATTTCCCTGCTTCCGTCTGTGGGATATTTCCAGATATTGCACATTTTACATCGCATCTGGCATCTGTAGGTTGTAATTATTGATATGTCGGTCGGTAACGGAACTTTCTGATCGTTTCTCATTACGTTATTAAAAGAAATTAATAATAGATTTGATGATCAGGCAAAATGTTCAATGGAACATTCACAATCCGGATTAAAGAGAATTGATTGTGACTAATTCGGATGCTATGAAACAGCTACTGAATTTATTATTCGCTAGTTGATTGTGACTTATTATTTTTTGACATCAGCTTCCGGAACAGGGATATCAACGCATTATAATGATTTGACTCCGACAATTCGCTTTCTATCCATTTTCTTCCTGCAATGCCCATCTTTATTGATTCCTCCTTATTGAGGAAAAGCCGCGAACAGTATTCACGGAGGGTTTTATGGTCATGCGTCTCATACAGCAACCCTGTTACATTATGCTCGACCATTTCTTTAAGGCTGCCAATATTCGTGCAGACCACTGCTTTTTTAAATGCAAATGATTCTATGACGGAATTCGGGAAATTATCATAACATTCAGTCGGGCAGATCGTGAAGGCACATTCATTAAGATAATCACTAATCACTTCAAATGGTTGCTTGCCGCAAAATTCAATTTTGTGAGTCTTATCCTTCAGATATTCCTTCATCTTAATGTCATAACCGGTTCCTGAAAAGCCGATTATCTTGAGATTCATATCAGTACCCTCGAAGGCTCTTGCCAGTGTCATCATTCCTTTTTCTTCCTCGATCCTCCCGACATACATGGCAAAATTCCCGTATTTAACTTCATGATTTCCTGAATTCTTACCATTTATGGAATCACTGAAAAAGCTTGGAATATGATTCAGTTTCCGCTCGGGAATACCAAACGCTGCAAGCTTGGAATATGTGAACCTGGATGGTATTACGAACGCATCAATCCGGCTTGTAATCCTTAAAAACTCATGGAACTTTAAGGCTGAAACCTTAATAAGGGAATAGAGGGCAGATTTATAGACACAGCGGTAGAGAACAGCATTTAATTTGCTTCCTTCAAGGCATTTCTCACAGACTGAATTCAGCTTGTAGTTATAAAACAGTTGATTTGCACAAATATGACCGAAATCCGAAACTCTCTGCACAACCGGAAGGTTCCTTCTCTTGGCTGTGCCGATAAAACTGGGTGATAACTTATTCTGGTAATGAAGTACATAAACAAGGTCAGGATTTGTATCCGAGACAAGCTTCCCGAAATTTCTTCTTACCTCAAAGGAGAAGAACATCCTGCTGAAAAACTTCCTGATTTCCCTTATACTTGTTTTATCGCTTTCACTGAAGAAAGTAATATCTCCCCTGCCTATAGGGCTTGCAAAGTACTTCTCATAATCGCATGGGAAATTAGACTTGTGCTTTACGCTGAAAGGGATAACAGTATGACCTTCTTTCTCAAGAAGATCCTTTACGTTAAAAAGGTACCGCTCGGGTCCGCCTGTAATAAAATATCTGTAATTAACAAGAACGATTTTCATTCAACAACAGTTCCAGCGCTGGTGATTCTTATTGTTTAATATTTGTTAAACACCAAATTGCTATATATTTCAGACAACCGGTTATAGAAATTGTTCGAATCGAACTTTTCTCTTGCCTCGAGGGCGATATCATCATGTTTATAATCAGCCGCTGACAGGTATAGCTCTTTAATCTTTTTTTGAAGATCTATCATATTGCCGGATTCAAATACGAGTCCGTTCCTGCCCGGATCAATCAGTTCAGGGATTCCGCCTATACGTGCTCCGATAACAGGTGTTCCCAGACAAAGTGATTCAATAACGCTTAACGGATTATTCTCGTAGCACTCTGATGGAATAACCATGCAGACTGCACTTCCAAGGATCAGTTTCAACTCATCCCATTTTTGAAATCCAAGGAATTCTATATTTTCTTTGTTGTATTTTGCCCTGAGTCTCTCTTCCAACGGTCCGGTCCCGACAACCTTAAGCCTGAACTGATGCAGATCTGCAGCAGCTTTCAGCAGGGTCTCAACACCTTTTTCGGCTGACAGGCGGCCCACATAGCAATAATGATTTTCTCTTGCTAACGGTGTATCGATGAACCTTTTATCATCAATGAAATTAGGAAGCACACTAAGTTGTTCCCTTTTAAATCCTCCCTTAACCATATTTGAAAGAAGGAAATTACTCGGGCATATAAAAGTATTAGTAATCTCCGACATTTTTTCCCTGTTCCAGACTAAAGCTTCAGCATAGGCCACTATGCTGGCCATCAGACTGTTTTTCATGCACCGGTACCTGACCACATTGAAATTATTTGTGAAGCATAGCTCACATGGCTTGTTGTTGCGCATGCAATCATAGCGTGAGCAAAGAAGCTTATGATCATGAAGTGTCCAGATCACCGGAATATTGCGATGACTGGCCAGAACCCCAAGCAAGGGGGAAAGCTGTGAGTGTATATTGTTGAGATGTACAATGTCGGGTTTGAATTCATTTATAAGACCAATGAACTTTTTCCGAACTTCGGCGACACCAAAAGGCCTCAGTAAAGCAGGTATAAGATCTTTTACGTTCTTCCCGTTCATATCTACCTCCTCAGGGAAAAATTTTGAAGTTTCAGCCTGGAGGTTGAGCGAGTGCTGCATAGAAAAAACTGCAACTTCATGACCATTTTTTTTCAGAAGCTTCTCAAGCTCGATCATATAAATATCGCTCCCCCCGCGAGGATAGTAATATTTATTTGAGAGAAGAACTTTCATGATGAGATTGAGTTTCCCCAGTCAATTCTTCTGATACAATCCGAGATATCTGGCTGTGCAATGTTGTATGCTGAAATTGTCACTGTAAAACCTTTTCATTTTTTCCCTGTCAAGCTCCTTGCCTGACCTGATAAATTGCTTTACAGCTTCCAAGTAATCTTCTTCCGATATCGTTTTTGACAGATAGCCGGTGACGCCGTGTTCAATCGTATTGACTATTCCTCCGACAGGTGTGCAGATTGACGGACATCCGCATGCAAAAGCCTCAATAAGTGAAATAGGCATCCCTTCAAACCGCGAGCTCAGGCAGAAGGCATCAGAGGCGTACAGATAATCAACCACGTTGGTTTTAACTCCCAGGAAATGAATGTTATCTTTCGACATTGCCTTAAGTCTGAAAGCCTTCTCAAATCCTTCGCCGATGATGAGCAAAACGACGTCCTGATTCTCATCCTTCAGCTTATTAAATACAGAGACCAGCATCGTGTGATTTTTCTGGTTTTCATCATATCGGGAGACATGACAGAAGACCAATGTGTTTTCAGTAGCCTTAAAACCTGAGACCTCTTCGGCCACCTTAACATAATCAGCTGATTTTCCGCAGAATGTCCGGCCATTATAAATTACAGGTACATCATTCAGTTTGTAATAAGACTGGTATGATGCTTTTGTTTCATCCGAAATAGCTACAGGATTAAAAAACCTGTGTTTAAAGGAAAAACGCCTGAGAATTCTTTCCGTGCCAGATTCTACTTCGGTCTCGGCGGCATTGTGGATTGTGTAAAAGAAGCGAATCCTTTTTCTCAACAGGAAGGCCAGAGGAAAGAAGTAATTTACAAGGTTCAGATGGCAGTGAACTATATCAGGCTCTTCCTTTTTGAGAATTCGGTAGAATGTCCAGATCAGCATTGGACTAAATCCGGGTTCTATTTTAAGGTTAACATATTTCACCCTGTCGTTTATTTCCGGGACATAAAAGCTCCTGTTCCCTACAGAATCATCCCTCAGCGTATAAATAACCGTATTGCATGTGAGTGATAGCTCATTTGACAGATCTACGACAAAACGTTCGGCACCTCCCGGCACAAGCTCATAAATAAATTGAAGGACCTTCATTTATGATTAAACAAACCTATAAGTAAACGGGAATAGGATTTATAGTTAAAATTCTCAAGCCCTGTCTGATAGCTGTTCCTCGCAACGAGTTCTGCCTCTCTGGGTTCTGAGATTATTTTTTTCATACATGCTGTAAATTCGCTGCTGTCATACGCGGGGCTCAGGTATGAGTTCGATTCATTGAAATAATTGGATATCTCACCAACCCTGTTAGTAATAATTGGCCTTGCAGCTGCGCAATACTCGCTTATCTTGTGAGGGAACCTGGCTTTGTCCTGGTCAGTTTCGCGCATTGGTATTAAAAGTGCCTTACTGTGTGAATATAGATTGACAAGGTCGCTGTACGGAATGTTTGACATAACTGTGATCTGATTCTTTTTATTGCTTCCACCTATCCTCCCTGAGAGTTTTTCTGTCTGCTCTGTAACCAGCACCATGGATATATCGTGAGATTCCAGCAGTTCAAATGATCTGATTATAAAATCTAAAATTTCAAAATATGCTTTTGAACCGCAGAAGAGGAAATAATCGTGTGTGACCAGACGGGGAGATGAATTAATTTTGAATTTTTCAAAATCGGTTATGGCTGGAATTTTTATAATATCTGACTTTTTTGATTTCCCGACTTTACGAATCAGGAAGTCACTGATACAAATTATTTTGTCGGCAAACAAGTAATAAAATCTGTCGTAGAAAAACTTGTCCAGACGTTTCCATCCTCTGATATTATAGTTTGACGTCCAGTATTCGACATTATCAACAACAGTAACAGTATTGAATATCCTTCCGATCAGATAATAGAAAACGATATTGAAAAATCTGTTGGTGCTTACAAGGGCACCTTCAAGCTCTTTAATTTTTGAGTATTTGCGGTAATACCTGATTTCATTAAATACTCCCTTGATTTTAAGCATGTTCCTTCTTATCAATCCGGCCGGACGGACTGAGGTGCCCGAACAGTAAACATAGTGTACGCCCTCAAAAAATCCTTCTTTTTCAATCTTGTCGGATTCACTGTGAATCCCATAGCGGCAAAGAACAGTAACAGCGTAACCTTCCAGCATAATGGCCTTTGCCATAAGCAGTTGCCTCTGGACCTGTGCCTGCCCGAGAGGGAACTGCATGTGTCCGACGCTGAGGATCCTTTTTACCGTAGACCTGCCTTCAGGTTTCACTATTTGAGTCTTCAATTCCATTAACAAATTTCATAATTGCAGATACCCTGCTTTTATATTCCAGCAGTTTACTCGCTTTATGGAAACCATTAAGTGCTATCTTTTTCCCCTCTTCCCTGTTTTTCAGAATCCATTCGATATTCTCCGCAATGGAATCCGTGTTACCTGCTTCAGCAAATACAATCTCATCCCTGTCCCGGAAATATGTGCCCGCATCTCCAACCCTTGTTGACAATACAATCTTCCGGCAGGCAAAATATTCACCTAGTTTCGTCGGAAAGCCTGCAACGGTCTGAACGATATTCGGCCGGGTGATAGCAAGGATAACGGACTTGTTAAGCCATTCCCTAACCTCCTCAAGAGATACAAGTCCTGTGAAGGTAACAGATCCGTTTATGCCGTTTATTTCACAAAAATCCTTCAGTGAAGGAATTATTGATCTTTCATTGACCACATCACCAATTATCACCGCATCTACCTCAATATTCCTCTTCTTCAGAATACTTATTGCAGAGAGGAGATCCTCAATTCCGTCTTTCTTATATGGTGTTCCGCTATACCCGATTGTGAACTTTTCTTCATTTTCACCCTGATACCAGAAATCAAAATCGGTAAGATTTGGCTGAACCAGGATATCCTTTTCGGGATATTTTTTTTCTAAATACTTATCTCTGATGTACCTGCTGAATACGATCAGCTTATCTGAAAGCCTGTTCAAATAGTGGAAGTTGAGTAAAAAACTGTACCATCTGAGGCGATGGAAGAAATTTCCCGAGAATTCAGATATATCATAATATTCAGGAACAAAGGTTACCAGTTTTATCCCCGAGAGCCTGCAGAAACAATTCAGTATAATGCTGTGATGGATCTCATTATTATAGGCAAAGACAGTAGTGATCTTTCTTCTTCCGAGAAATGAGAAGAGCAATACCAGAAGGGCGGCCATACCATAAAGGTCTCCCACTACCTTTACTAATTTGTTTGACGATCTGTTTATAAATCCCAGATAAGTATACGGTGTCCCATAATCAGTAAAATTCTTCTTTGCATCGCTTGTTTTCCTTCCAGCTAAAAAATACCCTTTTAAAAGAAAAACTTCAACAGCCTGTCCATGATGGACCAATCCCTTGCAGAACAGATTCAGGTAGTTTGCTGCAGCAGATCCAGTCGGGAAATTTGCAGATGTAATAAGTATATTTCTTGGAGAGCCTTTAAACCTCATCTGAGCAATTATCCCTGAGAACAGAAAAGGTCAATTTATCCGTTTTTCAACGTCCTGCCTGATCATATCAAGCTTCATCAGCATCGCTTTTGTTTCCTCAATATCCATCCTGTGGGTATTATGCGATGTATATTCTTCAGTCTGGGCAATCTGTGTTTCACCTTCAACAAAAAATCTGTTATAGTTAAGATCGCGAGTATCGGCAGGTATCCGGAAATAGTCACCCATATCAATGGCTTTTGCCATTTCCTCACGGTTGACAAGGGTTTCATAGAGTTTTTCACCGTGCCTGGTTCCGATGATCCTGATCGGATTCTTGGCACCGTACAACTCCATTAAAGCCATAGCCAGTGTTTCAATTGTAGCGGCGGGTGCCTTCTGTACAAAAATATCACCTGGTCTTCCGTTATTAAATGCAAAAACTACAAGATCAACAGCTCCGTCAAGGCTCATCATGAAACGTGTCATGCTGGGATCGGTTATCGTTATTGGTGAACCATTTTTTATTTGATCCACAAACAGTGGGATCACCGAGCCCCTTGATGCCATTACATTGCCATACCTTGTCCCGCAAAAGATCATATCGTGATTGTTCAGATTGCGTGATTTTGCGATCATCACTTTCTCGCTCAATGCCTTTGACATTCCCATTGCATTTATAGGATAAACCGCCTTGTCGGTGCTCAGGACTATGACACGGCTGACATTGTTTTCAAAAGCAGAATTGAGAACATGCTCACATCCGAAAACATTTGTTTTTACTGCCTCGGTTGGAAAAAATTCACAGGATGGTACCTGTTTGAGGGCTGCAGCGTGGAAGACCAGATCAACACCTCTCATCGCGCTGTTTACGCTTTCATAGTTCCTTACATCACCGATATAATATTTGATCTTCTGGTTATTGTAAAAC
>JAUZNW010000190.1 GCA_030706785.1 Bacteroidota bacterium
CACATGAATGCATCTGGAGGAGAATATTATGACTCTCTTGAGAACACTATTTCATATTTTCTGACCGTTTTAAAGGAAAATGCGGGGAAGCTGAATGGAGAGAAGTAAGCTTATAAGATTCTGCAGCATTGGAACTTTAATTATGTTTTTTCTAATTGTTTCGTGCCGGGACCGCCAGGTCGTGCATAAGAGTATTACTAAGCCCGGCAAAAAGGAGATGGCGGACATGAACAGGTTTCTTGTCCAGAGGGATAAGGAAGTAATTGAAAACTATATTGAAAGAAAAAACCTGAAATTGACCGAATCCCCGACCGGCTTGTGGTATTTCATTGAAAATGAGGGTTCGGGGGATCTCCTTAAGGAAAATGAAAAAATATCGATGGAATATGAGTGCTCTCTACTTGACGGAACTGTATGTTATTCATCTTCAACATCCGGACCGAAGGAAGTTATCCTGGGCAGGACTACCATTGAACCGGGCATGAATGAAGGATTTCGGCTTTTAAAGCCCGGCGCCGAAGCTATATTCATTCTTCCGCCGTTCCTTGCTTATGGAATGGTCGGTGACGGGAAGAAAATTCCGCCAAGAAGCATCATCGTATACAGGGTAAGGATCCTCGAAGTGGAAAAACTGGAATGATTATTGTGCAAAAACTAAATAATTCAAACTGATCAAAAACTATGATATCCGGAAAAATTGCGAAATTATGGCTGCTTGCCGCAGGAATTCTGATTTTCTCATTTTCGTCCTGCACCAAGGTTCATACGAGAAGTCAGGCTGACGAAGATGCAGAGATCGCGGAATTTCTCGCAACTAATGATACATTGCATTTTCAGCATACTGCCAGTGGGCTCTATTTCCTTAACCTGGAAGTGGGAACGGGTCTTCAGCCAGCAACACATGATTCTGTCTTTGTGATACATACCATCGGTTTGCTTACAGGTCCTATTGTGTATACCAATGAGGGAACGACGGATACACTTGAAGTACCGGTAAATGAGGGGCTTCTCATTCCCGGATTTGAAGAAGGACTGACTTATATGAAGGCAGGAGGTAAAGCACTGCTTCTTGTCCCGTCAACGCTCGCGTATGGATCTACTGGTTATCTGAATATCGCCGGATATACACCTCTGATCATCAAGATCTATCTTGCAAGGGTCCGGCCTTATCCTTTTTCCAAATAGCCGTTCTGCAGGATAAAGATCACAAGGTGGTCATTCAGGGAAGGACTATTTTTCTTCCATTCATAAACTGACATTGTCCTGATGCTCTCTGTCGGCAGGGTAACATCAGCAGCTATGCAAAGCCGGGTACTGTCGTTGCATACTGCAAGGATCGATTCCAGCATTCTCTGGTTCCTGTAGGGAGTTTCCATGAAGATCTGGGCATATCCCTCATTTGACTTCCTCTCCAGTTCCCTTAACCTGGATTCCCTTGCTGCGGGCTTTACCGGCAGGTAGCCGTTAAATGTGAAATTCTGACCGTTCAGTCCTGAAGCGATAAGTGCCAGGATTATTGAAGAAGGGCCCGATAATGGAATAACCGTCAGCTTTTTATGGTGCGCAAGATGGATGAGTTTTGAACCGGGATCGGCAATACCCGGTAATCCTGCCTCACTCATTATTCCCATATCCTTTCCTGCAATGACAGGTTCCAGGTAACCGGCAATCTCATCTTCACCCGTATGCTCACTCAATTCATAGAACTCGCTATTGTTTATCGGGAAATCCCTGTCAATAAGCCTTAAGAACCTTCTGGCGCTCCGGATATCTTCAACAGCAAATAATCTCAGGGTCTTGATAAGGTCGATGACTTTCCCGGGAATGACACCCGAATAATCTTCACTCCCCAGAGTAACCGGGACCAGATATATTTTTCCTGCCACATCCGTATTTGTTGGTATCGTAAATTTATACAATATCGCTTCATCTGCTTCTTGGTCCGGAGGTAAATTCCTGTTGTCCGTTACGGATTTTTAATTTAGGTTTGCATAGAAAAATCTGAAACGTGAAAGTTACTTTTCTTGGCACAGGTACTTCACAGGGAGTGCCGGTAATAGCCTGTGAATGTTCAACATGTCTCTCTGAGGATATTCGCGATAAGAGACTCAGAACCTCTGTGCTGATTGAAAAAGATGGAATAAACCTGGTAATTGATGCCGGACCTGATTTCCGACAGCAGATGCTGCGTGAAAATATCAAGCGGCTCGATGCCATAATTCTGACCCATGAACATAAGGATCATATTTCAGGAATGGATGACGTCAGAGCATTTAACTATAAAAGTCAGGACGCAATCGATGTTTTTGCTGAGGAAAGGGTTCAGAAAGCAGTCAGGAAGGAATATTCCTATGTATTTGCCGAATATCAGTACCCTGGAATTCCGAAAATGAGGCTCAATGCAATTACGGAACAAAACTTCAACATAAATGGCATAACGCTTACTCCTTTGAGGGTCTATCATTACAGGCTGCCGGTATACGGATTCAGGATAGACCAACTTGCATATATAACCGATGCCAATTACATTCCTGAGGAAACCAAGGAAAAGATTTACGGTGTCAAGTATCTTGTAATAAATGCATTAAGAAAAGAAAAGCATATTTCCCATTTCAGCCTGAGGGAAGCGATCGATTTTATCCGCCAGGTTTCACCCAGGAAAGCCTATATCACGCATATCAGCCACCAGATGGGCCGTTACGAAGATATTCAAAAGAGTATGCCTCCCGAAATCGTGCTCGCTTACGACGGACTTAAGTTTCAATGCCATGAATGAATAGGGGATCACTTCCTTTTATAGCTTTTATAAAGCTTCTTCTGATAATTTTTCGAAAAATAATACCTGTTTCTTCCCAGCTGATTTGTATTGGTACTTGAAGCCTTCATCCTTTTTTCAAAATACGGGTTCTTTTTAGACGATGCACAACCCTCGGACAAGAGTAAGGGAACAGGAATAAGCAGAATCAGAAGCGTTTTTAATATTTTTTTTAGAAGCAGCATCAAGTGTAATGTTTGTGATTTTTTCCGATGTAATAATATTTTGCTTTCAGCCGGATTATTTATTATTGAATATCTGATATTGAATAGTTTAATTTCAGTTTTAAGAGCTATTTTTATATTGTAATCTCAGTTTTAAATTGAAACAGGCCTCCTGTATTTTAAATATGCTTCTTACATGAATAAACATAATCTCCTTATCCGGTCACTATTTCCTTCAATCTTAATAGTTAGTTCATTGTCAATCAGATCACAGACTATTTCCGATATCCATATCTCCGATCAGGCAGGGTTAAACACTGACAGTTTAACATTGACTGATAACTCCAGACTTTTATTAGAACGGAAAAAACCTGTTTTAAGTTTCCTCCTTAATGAAAAAACTTGGACAACAGCGGATGTAAATGCCGTGAAAGATGAGGACGGGTATTCCCTTACCTTTGAAAACAGGCTAAAGATCATAGTAAAAAAGGAGCCTTCTGCTGCCGAAGGATGGATATGTGACTTTGTCTTTGAGAACATATCATCCGATACTGTTTCAATCAGTAATGTTGTACCATTTGATTCTGACGGTGAAACTGTAAATATTACTGGCAAAGGCCCCTGGGATCTTGCGAGGGCATGGTTATTCCGTCCGGGTTTCCGTCCTGTAAGGGTTATCCTCCCGGACAACGCCTGGGAACTTGGCTATACATCATTTATGGCAGCTAATGGATACTCGGTCTGCGCTGTTACAAGAAGGCAGCAAACCGAGGGCGGACTAAAGCAAAGGTACGGGACCCTTTTGCCGGCCAGGGCAAAGGTTTACTACAGGATGTATGCGGATGTTTTCAGGGGAGAATGGCAGGAAGGTCTGCGGAAGATTTTCAGGGATAAGCTTCTTTATGACCTGAAAACGTTTGACAATACGCTTTATGACCGTTCCGATCTGGCATGGATAAAGGAAAGCTATCTGATCATCCTGTATATGGCCTGGGACAGGGAGTTCTTTGACAGAACCACAGGCAAATATACCTTCCCGGAAGCGATCAGGAAAGGCAATGATCTTTTTGGCAATGTTGACGTGTTTGCTCTATGGCCTACCTGGCCAAGGCTCGGTCTTGATGATCGGAACCAGTGGGACCTGTACGGGGATCTTCCGGGAGGGACCCCGCAACTCAGGACCTTTTCACGCCTTTCGCATATGAGCAGTGCCAGATTCTTTATAACCTATAATCCATGGGATAATAGCACCCGCAGGGAGGATCATTATAAGGGTATGGCGCGGATCATACAGGAGACTGAAGCTGATGGCGTTGTTCTCGATACCCGCGGTAGCTCAAGCCGTGAGCTTCAGGCAGCTGCTGACAGCGTCAGAAAAGGAGTAATTATGTATTCTGAAGGAATGGCCGTTACGAAGGATATGCCAGGCATAATTGCAGGCAGGGTTCACAATGCCATATACCTGAGTCCGGAACTGAACCTGAATAAGCTTATCAAACCTGATTTCTCCATATTCAGGGTCTGTGATGTCGGGGAAGACGTTATACACCGTGAAATCGCAATAGCTTTCTTTAATGGCTACGGTACTGAACTGAATATGTATCGTCCGGGAGGCAGGGGCGACAGCTACAGGGATGACCTTGCCTATCTTTCAAGAACGATATTCATCCTCAGGCAGAACAATGATGCATTCCTCGACAGGAACTGGACACCACTTATAAAAACCAGGGCAGACAATATTTTTGTCAACAGATGGCAATCGGGTGACAAAACAATTTATACTATATTGAATATGAGACCGGAAGGATTTGATGGTGGACTTTTTGCTACAGAAGCTGACTCCGGTCGCCATTTCGTTTCACTATGGAATCATGAGATCATAGTCCCCATAAAGGAGAATGGCCAGGAAATTATCTCAACCAGAGCAGAAGGATGGCCTTCCTCAGAATCCGGAACAAGGAAAGAAGGATCCGTTGATTGCATTGCCTCGTTTCCGGTTCTGATAGGATCAAGGCTGACTGGAGATTCCCTTCACTTCAGATCATCGGGGAAAGGAAGGCTGCTGATATGGAAGGGGGATCCGTCATACAAGACCGAGCACAAGGATCTCAGGGTGGTAAACGATACGGTAGTAAGAGTAAAGGACCTTTTCGGATACTATGAGGGCAAGATAGTACTTCAGCTTATTGAGAACAAGCGGCTTAAGGATGAGGAGGTCCGGGTAATTAAAGGCGGAAAGCCCTGGCTTGTAAGCAGGGTAGTTCTCACACCCGGGGCAACAGGTATTGCTCCTGGCATGGTGCTGATCCCCGGTGCGGATTTTTCATTTAATGTTACAACCCGAGAAGATTTTATTATATACCCTGAAGTCAGCAATAAGATTACCAGGATAGATAGTTTCCTGATTGACAGGTATCCTGTTACCAATGCCCAGTATTACGAATTCCTGCAAAGTACAGGCTACAGACCGATCGATACCACACGATATCTCAGGCACTGGGACATGGGAATTTATAGGCAGGGGCAGGAAAACTACCCTGTTGTCTATGTAAGCACTGAAGATATAAAGGCATTTACGAGGTGGGCAGGTAAGAGACTTCCTACAGAGGCTGAGTGGCAACTGGCTGCCCAGGGGTTGGATAAGCGTATCTGGCCCTGGGGAAACGAGTTTCACGGAACCTCTTGCAACAATTCTTTCGGTAAAGCCACACCGGTTGATGCCTTCCCGAAGGGTGCAAGTCAGTATGGCGTGATGGATCTTGTAGGAAACATCTGGCAGGTTACAAATGATATGTATTTCAATGGGTCCTACTACTTCACGGTGATCAGGGGAGGAAGCTTCTTTCAGCCTGAATCAAGCGAATGGTATATCCAGGGCGGACCACAGTCGCTCGACAGGACACAGATAATGCTTCTCGTTTCGCCAGGCTTTGACAGAAGTGCGACCGTCGGGTTCAGATGTGTCAAGGATATTGACAGCAGGAATTTCAAATCCAGGCGATAATAATAATTACGTAGGGATGTTCATAAGTAGTTAAAACATCTGATTGACAATAATTTAAATCTCATTATCTTTAAGAAAAAACCCCGGAAAAGCTCGGAAAAGCTAAAAACCGGGGTAAATTCTTAAAAATTGCTATGAGAAAAATACGAAGA
>JAUZNW010000191.1 GCA_030706785.1 Bacteroidota bacterium
CTTGCAGTATCTGTGGATCTGACGTGCATGGAATGGATGGAATCACGGGCAGGAGGATTCCTCCGATCATTATGGGGCATGAGGCTTCAGGGATCATTGCCGGAACCGGGAAGAAAGTGATGAACTGGAAACCAGGAGACAGGGTTACTTTTGATTCCACAGTTTACCCTCTTGATGACTGGTACACTCTGAGAGGCTTCTATAACCTGAGTGATAACCGTGAAGTCCTGGGAGTTTCACCGGGTTCTTACAGGCGACATGGAGCTTTTGCAGAATACGTTTCGATCCCTCAGCATATCCTTTACCGGATCCCTGATAATGTGACTTTCGAGCAGGCAGCCATGGTTGAAGCGGTGGCAGTGGCGCTTCATGCCCTGAACATCAGCAGGATCAGTCCAGGAGACGCCTGTATGCTTACAGGAGCCGGAAAGATCGGGATCTTCCTTGTTAAGCTTCTTAAGATCTCAGGAGCAGGGAAGATTATAGTCGCAGACATCGATAAAAGCAATCTTGAAAATGCAATTGCATCAGGTGCCGGCTATACCTTCCTTTCCAATGAGACCGATCTGAAAAAGAAAGTACTTGGATTAACCTCAGGACGGGGAGCTGATATCTCTTATGAAGCAGTCGGGAAGAGCGAAACAGTAAACCTGGCAATAGACCTTGCAAGAAAAGGGGGCAGGGTTGTTCTTATAGGAAATACCTCCCCAACAGTTGATTTCCCGCTTCAGAAAGTTGTGACCGGAGAACTGAGCATCCTTGGCAGTTGCGCAATAAGAGGGGAGTATGAGGTTGTGCTTGACCTTATTTCATCGGGTAAAATATCTGTTGATGACCAGATATCAGTCGTTGCCCCGTTATCGGAAGGAGCTCTGTGGTTCAACAGGCTCTATAATAAAAGTGGTGATCTTAAGAAAGTAATTCTAGTTCCCTGAACCGGATAAAGATGAAACAAAAGACCTTTAATATTTCAATTGCCGGTTGCGGTAAAGTGGCACATCTTCATGCCAAAGCGATTGGAAATATTCCAGATGCAAGGCTTGCTGCAGTTTGGAGCAGAACTCCTGAAACAGCGAAAAACTTTGCAGCTGCCTATTGTACTAAGGCGTATTCTGATATTCCAAAGATGGTCTCTGAGAATGACATAGATCTGGTTATCGTATGCACCCCGCATCCATTTCACAGTCAGCCGGCAGTTGAGGCTGCTCAGGCCGGATCCAACGTTCTTGTTGAAAAACCTCTTGCCTCCGATCTTCGTGATTGTGATACAATTATCAATGCATGTTATGAAAGCGGAGTGAAACTGGGAGTGATAAGTCAGCGGAGATGGTATCCGCCGGTTCAGAGAGTTCGTGAAGCTATCGACAAAGGCAAGATAGGAAAGCCGGTTCTGGGAACTGTAACAATGCTGGGATGGAGAGATAAAGCATATTATCACACTGATGCCTGGAGGGGAACGTGGAAGATGGAAGGAGGAGGTGTACTGGTGAATCAGTCACCGCACCAGCTTGATCTCCTGCTCTGGTTTATGGGAGATGTCGATGAAGTTTATGGACTATGGAGGAACCTAAACCATCCATATATTGAAGTGGATGACACAGCGCTTGCGGTAGTTAAATTCAGGAGCGGAGCTATTGGGAATATTATTGTCAGCAATTCACAGAAACCCGGGATCTTTGGCAAAGTTCATGTCCATGGGGAAAATGGTGCATCAGTCGGCGTTCAGACTGACGGAGGCGCAATGTTCATAGCCGGCAGCACAGGTGTTGCTGAGCCCCCTGTAAATGATCTCTGGACAGTCCCGGGGGAAGAAAAGATGCTCAAGAAATGGGTAAAGGAGGATACTGAGATATTTAAGAAGCATGATCCGACTGTTTATTTCATGCAGTGCCAGATCGAAGACTTTATAAAGGCAGTTAAAAATGATATGCCTCCTATGGTCAACGGTGAAGCCGGCAGGAAAACAGTTGAGCTGTTTACAGCCATTTACCGTTCCACACGAGATAATGTGCCGGTGAGATTCCCGCTGGAACCACAGGCTGGCTTTGATGGAAGAGGAATGAACGATTAAAATATAAATTATGAAGATCAAATTTTTAGGTGCTGCAAGGGAAGTAACAGGCAGCAAACTACTTCTGACGGCTAACTCCGGTAAGCGGATACTTTTTGATTGCGGGATGTTCCAGGGCAAAGGCATTGAAACAGACAGTATGAACCGCGATCTTGGATTTGATCCGACGCTTATCGACCATATAATACTCACCCATGCCCATATAGATCATTCTGGCCTGATTCCTTATGTCTACAGGCTTGGATTCAGAGGATCAGTTATATGCACGAATGCAACGCGTGACCTATGTTCAATAATGCTGGCCGATACGGCGTTCATCCAGGAACATGATACCCAGATTTTCAATAAGAGAAGGGCAAAAAAGGGCCTCCCTCTTGTGACTCCACTGTTTACCCAGGAAGACGCCAAGGAATGCATGGCATTATTTATCGGCGTGCCCGGTGACATGAAATTCAGGATCGACGACAATATAAAGGTTAGGTTTACCAATACCGGACACATGCTGGGAAGCGGAGTAGCCAATCTGCTGCTCACCTATAACGGCCAGACAACCAGTATAGCTTATACCGGGGATATCGGAAGACCTTCGAGCAGGATACTCGCTCCACCAAAACCATTTCAACAGGCTGATATTCTGATCACCGAGTCGACTTACGGAGACAGGCTGCACCAGAATATGGCATCAGCGGATGAGGAATTGCTCAATACCGTGATCCATACATGTGTCGATAAAGGTGGAAAGCTTATTATCCCGTCATTCAGTGTAGGCAGGACCCAGGAGATTGTATTTTCTCTGAATAATTTCTTTAATCAGGGGAAGCTGCCTAGGGTCGACATATTTGTCGACAGTCCTCTTGCTGTTAACGCAACGACAATCTTCAGAATGCATCCCGAGTGCTTTAACAGTGAGATTCACAAGGTAATGGAAACCGATGCTGATCCGTTCGGATTCAATAGGTTGACCTATATCACAAGACAGGAGGATTCGAAGAAGCTGAATGATTATAAGAAACCATGCATAATAATTTCTGCCTCGGGGATGGCCGAAGCAGGACGAATAAAGCATCACCTGGCGAATAATATATCAAATCCTGATAATACAATTCTTATTGTCGGCTATTGCTCTCCTGTGACCCTTGGTGCAAGGATAGCAAGGGGAGATAAGGAGGTTTCTATCTTCGGTACTGTCTATCAGGTAAATGCAGAGGTAAAGATCATCAATGCTTTCAGCGGACATGCTGATTACAAGGAACTGATAAGCTTCCTTGAATGTCAGGACAGGAGCCAGATAAGGCAGACTTTTCTTGTCCACGGCGAGTATGAAACTCAGATAAAATATTCAGCAAGACTGGGGGAGGTGGGTTTTAAAAACATACAGATCCCTTCAATGCGGCAGGAGTTCAATATATGAAGGTTCGGGTTACGGAGTGCGAGGTGCGGGGCAGGTGTATTGTGTAGATTTTTTCCCCAGACCTCATACCGTATACCGCATAACTCCTCATCTTAAATACAACTTTAATTCGTTCCTTGCCTTCTTCCAATCAGGATAGACTTCTGAAAGCAGTCTGTAAAAACCAGCCCCATGGTTATGGTGTTTCAGGTGGCATAACTCATGGATTATGACATAATCAGCAAAAACCTCATCCAGTTTTATGAGATCATAGCTTATTCCGATTTTCCCCTTATAGGAACAGCTTCCCCATCTCTTTTTCATTGTTCTGACTGTGAAACCTGAGGGTGTAAATCCGTGGTCCTTATATTTTTCAAGGACATTTCTGAATTGTATTGTAAGTTTTTTCCTTGCAATGAACTTAACCCAATTTTCAAGCATTGCCTTAATTATGGCAGGATTCATATCACCTGCATAACCAGCTTCTATCGTACTGTTATCACCAAGTCTCACAAAATAACCTGAAGCAGGGATAAGGCTAAGTTTATGCTCCTTTCCGAACAACAGGACATTATCTCCGTCTGAACTGCCGTTAGTGTTGTCAATTCTTTTCAATGATTTGAATCCCTGCAGGGTTTTAATGATCCAGCCCGATTTTTCAACAACAAATTTTTCAATAATTCTGGAAGGAGTACGTAATGGGGCTTTAACAATAATACCTTTATCAGGACTTACGACAATGCTCATTGTACGCCGTCTGGAATAGAAAACCTTATATTGGAACCTGTCAGTTTCCCGCATATATCTCTTTACCTTGTTTTCCCACTAATTGCCAGACTGTAGTGCCGAAAGGTAATAAACAAGACATGCTGTACCGTCCATAGTGCACTCATTTGTTGAATAATCGGCATAATCATCATGATAAACAGCCAGCCTTGTCTGGAATGGAGCATAAACATCCGGTTTTGAAAGGGAAATGTATTTCAGTGAACCAAAGACAGTTGAATATACAGGCCCATCGACCAGCCCTCCCGGGACCTGTTCACCTGCCACAACATAGGATGAATGTGTGTTATCAGGGTAGTCTCCATCTCCCGGCAGTCCGACAATCATGCTTGTTCCCCATGGATTGCAGCCGAAAAGCCAGTCCCGCAGGGAAGCTTCCATTTCAGCAAATGACCGGTCACCACTTGTTTCCCTGTAAAGATCTGCCTGAGTCAGGGTTGCTGTGACAAGGTTGTTGGAGCACCATATGAAAGGGACACCGATCAGGAAGGGATTTTTTTCACCTCTTGCTTTTATCCTTTGCAGACCTTCCTTCATATTGTTGAGGAATTCCTCCTTAACAACAGTTTGAGTATCTGCCGAAACAATACATGGATGTCCCATGTTCATGAAAGGATACCACTGATAATGGCGGGCGGTATCAGCGCCCATCCATGGAGTGACAGTCTCCTTTCTTCCAAAATCAACGGCATAGGTCAGATATGCCTGATCACCTGTTATATTAAATAGCTCAATTGCAGCCAGTTCCATGTCATCGACCCAGTTATCCTCCTCATAAAAATATGGCGCTGTTCCGGGGGCAGTCTGGCATGCACCCGGATTTTCCAATCCATACCTGAATGCAGAAACTGCTTTATTCAGGAGCTTCCTTGAAAACTCGGGATCAATCTCTTTGTAAACCTTTGAACCCAACGCAAAGGCGGATGCGAATTTACCTGCTGTCGAAGCAATTCCCGTAGCGCGGTTCTTATATTTAAAAAGACCCTGAGGTTTGCCGGTGCACCTGTAAACCGGCCGTTCCTTATCTTTTCCGTAATAGGCAGTATCCTTATCAGGGAATCTAAAGCCGATATGGTCACGGTCATCTGCGATCTGATTATACATTATTCCGGGTTCCGGGTTCATTTTAATAAGCCAGTCAAGTCCCCATTTGCTTTCATTAAGGATGTCAGGAATGCTGTCCTTACCGGGAAGTCCATTTGCAAGGTAATTGTCCCCGAATGATCCGGGATTCTGAGAAAATGCAAAAAGCATCTGGTAGGTTGCATTGGCCGACGTGGCAACGTATTGAAGATAGTCGGCCGCATCGTGCCATCCTCCTGTAACGTCGATATGTACAGAATCGTCCTTTCCTCCATAAATTATATAGCCGTCATGTATATGGCAGGAGTCCTTTATGAAGGGATTAAATCCGCATCTTTGTTGCCTCATATAGTTCAGAAGAAAATCAGCCGTACCGTCATAGACGTTACTTGAAATCCTGAATCCGGGGGAGACTGCATTCCCTGCTTCAATCCTGTAATAACCTTCTTCAGTTATTTCACTGAATGGTAACCGGTAACAATTCCCGTACGGTTCCATAGGAGCGGTTTTTACAGGGTCCTTTTTATCGAGGATTGTCTTGCCGGAATTGGCATTGACCACCCGGAAGGAATTAAGGCTGTGATTTCCGCGGCTTATAAAAACAGCCATTTTGATATCGGATGGTCTGTATCCCAGTTGGTTGATTCTTATCCATTCGTTTTGTTCCTTCCGGCATGAGATCAGCAGGAGAAACAGTGAGATTAATGGTGGGAGAAGTTTTCTCATCGAGAATATTGTTATTTAGAATGATTACTAGTAGATA
>JAUZNW010000192.1 GCA_030706785.1 Bacteroidota bacterium
AATGACATTCCTGTTTCATGCGACACCGCTGTGGCAAGGATCACAGGGATATCAGGATATTTCCTCTTGATCTTATAGCACAGGATGAACCCGCTGTCGTCGCTTTCCATCATGAGATCAAAAATGGCGAGGCTTGGTTTGAATTTTGAAATAACTGATTCCGCCTCAGCCTGGCTTTCGACAGCGATGGTCTTGTATCCTGCCTTTTCCAGATTGGTGACTGTCTGATACAGGTAATCAGGATCATCGTCTGCAACCAGGATAGTATAGTCGCTTTTGCTCATGTTCTAGATGTTTAAACGAATTAACATACTGTTTTAATTAAACTCTCTGTATCGATTTAACCGGTCTGAGGTGAGGGGTACGAGGTATGGGGAAGAATATTTAATACCACGGACCCCGAACCTCACACCTCATTCCTTACGTCTGGGTAAAATTATTTTAAAACTAGTTCCTGTCTGCCCTTTCAAAGGATCGGTGTTCGATTCAACATTAATCTGTCCCTTGTGCATCTTGACAATACCATATGCAGTTGCTAGTCCCAGTCCGGTCCCATGGCCGATACCCTTTGTTGTGAAGAAAGGTTCGAAAATCTTTACCCTGTCAACTTCCTTAATGCCGGTTCCGGTATCCCTGACCGTGATCATAACATCCTGGAGCGTATCTTCCAGGAGTATGTTAATCGACCCTCCCTGAGGCATAGCCTCGAATGCATTCTTTACAAGATTTGTAAGGACCTGCGTCATCTGTTCGTTGTCGAGCATTGCATCGGGATTTGTAGTCTTGTTGGTTATTGTGATCTTAACATTTCCCGGCACAATAAGGCTTTCAAGGCTGTGGTCAACAAGCTCCCGGATACTTATAAGCTGATGGTTAACCTGATTTTTTCGAGCAAAATTGAGCAGCCCTGCAACGATCTTTTTGCATCGGCCGGCCTGTTCGACGATCAGCTTCAGGTCCTCTCTGACCGGATCTTCAGGCTTTGATTCTTCAAGCAGTATATTACTGTACATTATGACCACCCCGAGAGGATTGTTCAGTTCATGTGCTATACCGGCTGACAGCTGTCCCATATGGGCAAGCTTTTCCGACTGCTTGAGCGCCTGACGCATTGACGACAACTTTTCGTTTGAGAGGGCAAGGTCTTTGACTGATTTGTGAAGCTTTTCAATTGTGTATGGCAAACACATTTCCACTTCTGCAAGACCTTTCTTTATTGCGATTGCATGTTCCACACAGCTCTCGTATCCGCATGCTCCGCAGTCGAGCTGATCCTTTTTGGTGAACTTGGCCATAGAGACGAGCACCTCATTTATTTCGCTTTCAACCGGAACCTCGATCCTGTGATCTTCAGGCCTGTGCCTGAATAAAAGATCAAGCGCCGAATATTCATCAAACGCCTCCTGCCACTTTGCCCTGTCAAGTTCCTTCATTTTGTTGTTTGCGTAGTTGCTCACCAGAGTCCGCCGGTTGTATTGTTTCCCGTTTTTTGAAAGTCCCGGACCCATAATACACCCTTCACAGCAGAGTAGCTCCATATGCTGATTCCTTATCAACCCGGCTTCATATTCCTTTAGGGCACCCTGGAAATCTATCCTGCCTTCAGCAGCTATTATATTGCCTGTGATTGAATCATCGTTGATATTTGCAGTCTGAAGCAAACCGCGGGTAACCGGGAAAATAGCACCTCTTCCCCCAACAGGCTGCTCAAATTCAACAGGTTGTGTGTTTTCCGGTTTAATATTAAACTGATCAAACAATTCTCTCAACTCTGTATAGGTTATTGCTTCATCAATTTCAGTGCTTTCTGCTTTTTTAGCAACGCAGGGACCGATAAAAACAATTTTAACCTCACTTCCGAATTTTGATCGCACAACCCTGCTCATTGCGACCATCGGAGAAACGATCGGTGCAAGATTATCTACCAGGTTGTGATGATAATGTTTTACATAGTTTACAATCGAGGGGCAGTCTGATGTTATATAATAATTCTTGTTTTCCTCCATCAGTTTCCTGTATTTTTCAGCAACAAGGTCCGCACCGAACGAAACTTCCAGAACATGCCTGAAACCAAGTGATTTGATCATCCCTGTGAGAACCCTGTAATCCTGGAATTCCGAAAATTCAGCGGGAAAACTTGGCGCCAGCATGGCAATTACCTCTGATCCGGATTCAAGAACCTTTTTAACCCTGTCGGTTGTGTTCAGGAATACTTTTGCACCCTGGCTGCACACTTTAGTGCAGTTGCCGCACGCAATACATCTCTCATCAATGACCTCAGCCTGACCGCCAACGATACGGATTGCTTTTGCAGGGCACTCCCTGACACATGTGTAGCATGTCCGGCAAAGTTCTTTTATGGTGTAGACTAACATTATACGCAGGCGTTAAGGCTTTAGGGTGTCAAAACATAAAGGCAAAGAGGTACTTTAAAATTACAACAAACCTGAGTGCCAGTTTGACTGCAAGACCTCATGACAGTGGGACAATATATTCCTTCAAAGCAGTACATTCCTCTGTTCAAATCTCGTATGTAAGATCTCCTTATCCGATATCTCCTTATTATTCTTTAATAGTTTCTCATACAGGTTTATCAGTGAAGGCGATTTGCACGGCAGGTTTATTGCTTCGGTGTCATCCGCCTGGTATATCAGCTTTGCTCTGTCCCTTACGTCCTCTTTTGAGGAAGTGAAGGAAAGTCCTGCACCATGTACGCATCCTCCGGTACAGGTCATAACTTCTATCAGATCATATTTTGAACCTGATGCCTGAGCTGCTTTAAGCTTCTCAAGACCGGCGAGTCCATCAACCACAGCCACGTTAATTTCATCCTCACCGATCCGGATCAATGATTCCCTGAAAGTTCCTGACCCGCGAAGCTTCTTGAACATCTGCCTGTCAGAATCCTTGCCGAGCTTTCTGTGATGGAGTGTCCTGACCACCGCTTCAGCCAATCCTCCTGATACTTCCGCGAGCATTGCCGATGAGCTTCTTCCTGCAAGGGGCTCGTCAGCCGGTTCCTTTTCAATGTTCGTAACATCAACTCCGTAAAGCCTTATCAGCTTTGAAAGCTCACGAACCGTCAGAACCGAGTCGACATCACTTATCCCCTTCCTCATCATTCCGTCACGCCTTGCTTCATACTTCATTGCCGTACAGGGAGTTACCGACACTGAAAAAATATTTTCAGGCTGTACGTCCATCTGATCCGCTACTATCGTTTTCACCAGTATCCCGATAATCTGCTGCGGCGATTTTACATTTGAGAGTCTGGGAATAATTTCAGGACTGAATTGTTCAGCATATTTGACCCAGGCTGGACAGGCTGTAATGTATAACGGCCCTTCGGCCTTTTTCTCAATCACAGATGATACCTGATCGGCAAGCTCGGTTATGGATATGTCGGTACCTGTCCCTGATGAATAAACTTTGTCAAATCCGATCCTGCGAAGGATTGCATTCAGGTTCCTGTCAAATTCCTTATTATATTTTATCCCGAGTTCCTCAGCTATCCCGGCCGGCACAAACGGTGAATACTGAATTGTTTTTACGATATCATGCCTGTTAAGATATTCCTGCACCTCAGTGATATTATGCTTTTCATGAAGCGCTCCCGTTGGGCATACAAGAACGCACTGACCGCACTGGATACAGCTTGAAAAATTCAGATCGCGGTCCATTGCAGCGCCGATATGGGTCAACCGACCCCTGTTCATGAAATCAATTGAAGTCGCAGTTACCACCTCCTCACACACTCTTATGCACCTTCCACAAAGAATGCATTTTGCAAACTCCCTTACGATTGCAGGGCTCGACTGGTCAAGCCTTGGCTTTAATTTCCTCCCCTTTATTCTCCGTTCTCTTATATTCAGCTCTTCAGATAATCTCTGCAGCTCACAATTAAGGTTTCTGTCGCAATAAAGACAATCATCGGGGTGATTTGAAAGAAGAAGCTCGACTATCGTTTTCCTGGCTGTTATGACTCTCGGGGAATGGGTTCTTATTTTCATCCATTCCTCAACAGGCTGTGAACATGCTGTTACCAGCCGATCTCTTCCTTCCACCTCAACGACGCACATTCTGCATGCCCCTGTTGGGGTAAAATCCTTCATCCTGCAAAGGGTGGGTATAATTATGCCGTTGCGGTTGAGTGCCGAAAGAATTGTCTCTCCCTTTTCAGCCCTGATCTTTTTATTATTTACCTGAATTGTTAAGAGCATAAAACCTATTTTACAATGACGGCGCTGAACTTGCAAACCTCTGAACAGATCCCGCAGCCGGTGCATTTATCCTCAACAATGAAAAAAGGCTGAAGCCTTGTTCCATATATAGCATTTACAGGACACTTTCCCGCGCATACGGTACAGCCTGTACATTTTTCCACATCGATTGAAAAGGATCGCAGTCCGCGGCATACATTTGCCCGGCATTTCCTGTCAAAGATATGTTCCTCAAATTCTTCCCTGAAATTCCTCAGTGCGCTGATGAACGGATTTGGTGCAGTCTGTCCCAGTCCGCACAGTGAAGCATCCTTCATTACAGTCGATATGGTCTCCAACTGCATCACACCCTTAAACCTTTCAAGTGTTGTCCCTGAATCGTCATTTGAAGGTTTCCTGATGACACTTTCAAGGATCTCAAGCATTCGTCCTGTGCCTTCCCTGCATGGAATGCATTTTCCGCAGCTTTCCTTCTGGATGAATTCCATATAGTACCTCACAATGTCGACCATGCAGATGCTTTCGTCTACAACAACAAATCCCCCTGCTCCCATCCCGAAACCCTTCTGCCTCATCATATCAAAATCGACCGGAGTTTCTAAATCTGACCGGGTTATAAATGATCCGGATGCACCACCCAGCTGGATCGCCTTAAATTCTTTCCCATCCCTGACACCATCGACAATCTCCTCAAGTATTGTCTTCAGTGTTGTTCCCATTTCCACTTCAACGACTCCCGACATTCTTCCCCGTCCGGCAATTGAAAATATCTTTGTGCCCGGACTCTTTTCTGTCCCGATGCTCCTGAACCACTCCGGACCATTTTCCATTATAAGGGGTACATTCATCAATGTCTCGACATTGTTGATGACAGTCGGCTTGCCTGATAAACCGGAGGTCGTAGGATATGGCGGCTTCAGCTTGGGCATTCCGCGTTTGCCTTCAAGGCTGTTTATCAATGCGGTTTCCTCACCACATACAAAGGCACCAGGTTCAGTTTTTATTGAAATATCAAGGCTGTACCCGCTCGAAAAAATATTGTGTCCCAGTATTCCATATTCCCTTGCCGAATCAATTGCTTTCTGCAGCCTGTCCCGAGCGTGGTCGGATCCGGACTTAAGGTACAGGAAAGCTGTTGAGGCACCAATTGCATAGGCACTGATGGCCATTCCCTCGATCAGTCTGTGAGGATCGCTTTCCAGTATTGTTCTGTCGCTGAAAGACCCCGGATCGCTTTCCTTTGCATTGCAGATAAGGTATCTCGAATTAGAAGACGTATTTAGGGCCTGTTTCCATTTCAACCCTGTCAGATACCCCCCTCCGCTCCTTCCACGAAGGCCGCTTCTTTCAATTATATCACAGACCTCTTCATAAGTGTAATGGCGGATCGTTTTTATAAAAGTACGATATCCTCCCCTTGCAATAAACTCCCCGATATTTTCAGGATCATAACAGCCACAATTCCCGAGGATCACCCTTTTCTGATGCGCAAAAAAAGGCAGCTCATTTATGAATGAGATCCCCGGCCACAGTTCAAATCCTCTGGAACCAGACTGACCCAGAAGATCATCTTCATTTATGTCATTGTGAAAAACCCCGTTAAGCAGTGAGTCGACCTTTTCTTCAGTAATATTCCTGAAAAAAAGTTTGTTCTTTCCTGGCACCCGTATGCTGACGACGGGCTCGTAATTTACAGGACCGGCGCAACCAACCCTCACTGCAGTTGCAGAAGGCTCATTCTCTTCAATATATGTCTTTACTGCCTGAAACGTCTTTTCAGATCCTGCTATGTTACTGCTTGTATTCG
>JAUZNW010000193.1 GCA_030706785.1 Bacteroidota bacterium
GCTTACTGGGAAGGTCCTGTGGGAATATACCAACTGGCAGTGTGGAATCCCTGTCCCCTGTGCAATTGATGCCGGTGAAGGCAGGGTTCTGGTTACAGGTGGATACCAGGCCGGCGCGGTAATGTTAAAAATAGAGAAGAAAGCTGATGGCAGCTATGGTGTTTCAGAACTCTTTAAAAATCCTGAGTTTGGAGCACATACGCAACCCCCTGTTTTGTATAACGGGTATTTTTATGCCCAGTGTTCAACCAACGAAACAAAAAACGGCCTGGTTTGCATGAGCATGGACGGCCAGGTAAAATGGAAAACCGGGAGGTCTCCGGCATTTGAAAGGGGTGGCGCGATTCTCGCCGATGGTTTGTTGCTCAGCACAGATGGCTTCACCAAATTATATCTTATTGAGCCTGATCCATCAGCCTTTAAACCGATCGCATCAGCAGAATTACTTAAAGAAGGAGGAACAGGATCGGAGAATGATCAGATGGCTTCAAAAGTCGGAGGTGCAACACAGAACTGGGCACCCCTTGCACTTGCCAACGGCAAGCTCCTGATCAGGGATCAGGGCCGGCTGATTTGCGTAAAGGTTGCTAAGTAGTCTTGCAGTCCTGCAGTCTTGCGGTCTGTTTAACAGTTTTGCGGTCACGCAAAGCGTGACAGTTATGCAGGTTTAATTTCAATCTTAACCTGCAAAACCTGCACAACAAGCAAAACCTGCAAAACAACTATTTCAGATATCCTTGTCCTGTTGCAAAACAGGTTCATTTCCATCCAGATCCTGTTTTGCAAACCGGGCAGTGAGGGTTTTTTCTTCACCCGGGAGTAATGTAAAGAAATTGTCGCTCCAGAATGTCGGCCAGACTTCATCTCCTCCCTGTCCCTTTGTTATCATTAACCGGTTGAAAAAAGCCAGCTTGTCTGTAGGATTTTTGACAATTACCTTCATGATGCCTTCTTCACCGGTATAAGCAACTTCACCTTTAATTATCAGGGGAATTTTCTGTAGTCTGGTAATATCTGTAAGATCATTTTTATCCTTTCGTGAGGAGAACCAGTAGAAATTATCTGATAGAGTCCTGTTGTCTGGATCCTTCAGGACCAGTTTCACGAAATAGACAGGAGTAAGGTCGTGAAGTTCCGGCAGTTTGAACAATTCTTTATACCTGCTCTCCCCGATATTGAATTTTACTTCTTTTTCCCATCTGACTTTCATATTGTAATCAAGTACCCTGATGCTTGCCGTCAGATCTTTGATTTCTTTATGATTCGTATTGATCACTGAAACCATATAATTATTTTCATTGAGCTGGATATGAAGCGGTTCCAGAGCCTTCTTTGTGAAATAATATCCTGCATTGGGATTGAGGAACCAGTCGTATATCTGCCATAACACCTGAGGCCAGGTTGCATTGAGTTTCCAGATCATAACACCCGAAGTGATATCCCACATCCTGTGATTGTAAGCTTCGAACATAGCCCGGTAGCTTCCGGCATTTACATACTGGGCATTCCTGATGTATTCTTCAGCAGTAGAAGGCTGGCCATATTCCTCCCTTATCGCTCTGTCATAGGCTCTGTAGGCATAACCATTACCGTCCCAGGCATCATGATATGCCCATTTTTTATCAAGCGGGTAGATCTTGTTCCTCTCTCCTTTGCCCAGATCGAAAATATACTTTTTCATGCTGTTCATTGTTGAAACGGCAGGCACTCCAAGCTCATCCCTGAATAACTGTAGTTTCACCTCCAGGACTTTATTATAGTAATATGCATGCGGATACCATGTATAGTCAGGAGCTCCGTCGTCTGTCAGCCCGGTAGGCAGATCCGGTTTTATGTAGGGAGTCAGCGAATCAATGTTCCAGGCTGTACTTGAGGTCGCAATGAATGGACGTGTTGCATCAAGCTCTTTCACATAATTCCGTAACGGTAAATAGAGTTCCTCACGTATCATCGATTCGCAGGCACCAGCCCATAAAACCAGTGAAGGATGATTCCGATACCTCTTGATTATATCATATGAGTTTCTGAGAGATAATTTGGTATCGATTGGATTTGCCATGGTAGGTGTTCCGGGATAACTTGTATAGCACTGGTAGAAAGTCTCCCAGATCAATAATCCGTATTTATCGTAGACCTCCATTAGGTGATCGGGAGGGGAAGGCATATCTTCACAGGCTATCATATTTACATTTGCCTCTGCCATCAGTCTGCCTTCGGCATACATTCTTTTCGGGCTCATATCCAGCATCATATCGGGCTGGATCCATCCTCCCCTGCAGAATATTTTCTGCCCGTTGACCATAAAGATACGTCCGAAATCACCTTCGAGTTCTTTCAGTGTGCTTGAAATCTCCCTTATTCCAAATAATGTATTTTTTGCATCTGAGATCCTGCCGTCAGCTTCAAAGGTTAACTTTAGATTATGTAGGTATTGCTTTCCATATCCATTCGGCCACCACAGATAAGGATTTTTAATTTGAAGCTGTGAGAATTCCTTCGGCGAAAACCTTACTATTACAGTATCTCCGGAAGGTATCTGCACTTCTTTTTCGAACATAACGGTTTTAAAATCCCCTGGCATTCCCTTCCTGTAAGTGTAAAAATCGATCTCTTTCATAAGATCAATGGTTCCTTTTAAGGTCCCCTTAACGGTTGTTTTTCCGGCATTATAAAGTTCTGCTGAAACGATAATGTCAGCGGTTGTGGTGTCGGGAAGCGGAAGATCAGTTACGATATAAGGATCCAGAATACTTATATCATTGGTGTAGGTTAGATAAACATCCTGATATATACCCATGTTACGGTCCCTGACAACCGGCGCGCAATCCCATCCGGCCGAAAGTTTCAGGGTCACATCCTTGAATATGTCTTCCCCCATTCCACGGCCGGGGCCGAAAACCTCAAACTGATATCCCGGATTCGCAGTTCCAACATGATCCACCTGGTGGATCTTCACAGCCAGTACGTTATCAACACCGGATCTTACAAGGGAAGTAATATCATACCTGAAACGCCTGAACATGCCTGCCATTTCAGAGCTGTCAGTCACCTGGCTGCCGTTCAGCCATATGTCTCCGCGGTAATTGATGCCATCAAAATTCAGCCAGACTCTTTTGCCTTGGTTTTCTTTTGGAATTCTGAAAGAAGTCCTGAACCAGTAAGGATATTTAAATGGATTCTGTATGTTTTTCAGGTGGCTGTATTTGCTCAGGCCAAGGCGTTCATTAAGTATATCTGAGGCATCAGGGATCCTAAGGTCGTTCAGGTCAAAATGCGGATCAGGATAAACACCCGCTTTTACCAGGGCTCTCAGCACAGTTGTCGGAACCTCAGCTTTAATCCAGGCTGTATCAACAAAACCTGAGGAAGAAACAATTCTCCCTTTATCAGGGACCTGGGTGCATGACTCTATTCTCCATTCTTTTAACAGCTGCTTCTCTGCCGGAATATTCACAGCAGATTGCTTCCCGCTTTCACAGGCTGCAGTAAGAAGAAAAAGAACTGAAATATTGAAAATGACGGATTGTTTCATAATTTATGGGTTTGATCATGTTCAATCACCAGGCATGCTGCGCCGATAAAACCGGCATTATCACCAAGCTTTCCTGAAACAACTTTTGTTTTATCCGCAGGTACCGGGCATATCTGTTTATGCAGATGCAGCTCCATTGACGGACTGAAGAATTTATATGCTTCGGTAATGGATCCTCCAAGCACAACTATTTCAGGATCAATAATATTGATTGCCCAGGCAATCGGAACTGCAAGGTGCATGCCAAACTCATCCCAGGTCCGCAGAGCCTGGCTGTCACCTTTGAGTGCCAGATTGTAAACCTCCAGCGAGGTTTTCTCTATATCCGTTATTGACTTATATATTTTTGATACTCCTGCCCCGGAAACAAAATCCTCGATAATGCCGGAACCATACGGGGAGATCCAGATCTCGGCTGCAGTCCCGGTTGATCCGTTAAATATTTTTTTATCGATAATAACTGCACATCCGATTCCTGTTCCAAGAGTAAATCCGACAACATTCCTGTTGTTGACGGCTGCACCAAAGACAGTTTCACCGTAAATGAGGCAGTTTGCATCGTTGTTAAGATAGACCGGGACACCGAAATAATCCTCAATCGTCCTGCGCAACGGGAAGAAATGCATATTGGGAAGCTGGGGGCATTCCAGTATCAATCCTTTATCAATGTCAAGCGGGCCTGTGCAGCCAATACCAATACCTTCAACATCTCTGGTATTCCTGTTCAGACTGTGTAAAACTTTTTCAACCGAGTCAGTCACCCTTTTTAAAATTGCATCAGCTGTATCATTCCCAATCGTATCTGTTTTAACAGGAGAGCCAAGCACCATGCCGTTAAAGTCTATTGCCCCTGTCATGATCTTTGTGCCTCCGAGATCAACTCCAATTATGATCTTTTCATCCATCTTATCCTGATTATTTTCTATTCAATCTCCGTTACTTTTGCTCCCCGTGAAAAGCTTCCTGCTTCAAAACCTTTCGATTTTGCGTATGAATCAACAAACAGCTGAACAGGAACAATACTCAGAACCGAAAACAGATACTCATCAGGCTCGTTAATAAAGATCTGTTGGATATTATTGGCATGTTTCTCAAGTTTCTGATTTGTTATCAGCACGACCTTACCACCAAATTTGGAGATATCTTCAGCCATTTTTATGCTTTGCAACATAGTTTTACCTTCCGCTGCAAACAGGATAGATTTAAATCCATCAGAGACCATTTCCATAGGACCATGCCGGAATTCGCCGCCCAGCATTCCGGTTGCCGGTAAATGCAAAGCCTCTTTAAACATCAATGCACTCTGGCTTGCCGTTGAAAAAGCCGGTCCCCTGGCAATAATCTGTAAGGTTGATATGTCTCCAAGAAATTTTATAACACTATTAATCTCAGAAAGATAATTGCTCAGTGCTGACCGGAACTTATCGCTAAGGGATTTGATTTTGGTTCTTTTCTCTTCATTCCACGATCCGGCTAAGTACCAGCCTAGTATGAATGAAACAAGGGAAGTTGCCGCATAGGTTTTTGTTGATGTCTTCTCTTCCCTTCCGGCTTTAGCTGGCAGCGAAACTCCAGCTTTCCCGGCAAGAGTACTTTCCTCGTCGTTCACAATGCCGATACAATGAACCTTCGGGTTGAGTTTGGCCATGATTTCCCTTATCTCATAGCTTTCACCGGACTGGGAAATACATATTAACAATGTTTCACGCTCAAACAGCCTGAGGTTATAATGAAGAAGCTCACTTCCGTTCATAACGAAAGAACTGATCCCAAGTTCATTGAATAAAGTGGAAGCGCTGTGTGAAATGAAATAAGAGCTCCCCATTCCGGTAAAGATTACCTGCTCAATTTTGTTATTGCTCACAATCCTGGCTGCTTTATCAAGCAGATCATTGCCGGCACCGCCCGAATAGAAATCCAGTACACTTTCTATTACATCGGGTTGTTCATATATTTCCTCGAGGAATCTATTCATTTTTGGTCTGAGGTTTCGCAACCGGAATATAATCGAATTATTACTATAATACAATAACTTTCCTCCAGGCAAAACTCCAAGATGAACAATCTGCAAAAATCTGCAGAATCTGCGGGAAATATAAATCTATCTCCCGCGGTCCCGATAGTTATCAGAATCGTGGATTTGCGCAGATCGATACCTTAGATATGATCGATTAGTTCCTGGTTGGGACCAGATTGGAGAAGCCGGTAATATTGCCAATCCACGCAACGAAACCCTCAGGATCATCATCCGCACAATGGCCGCCATCCCAGAATACCCAGGAATTCACTTTCTTGTTCCGGTTCTCCAGGCTGGTGGCCAGGTTAACCATGACAGTTTGTGATGTATGGTTGTCACTTGTACCGTTACGGAGCCACCAGTAACCTGCACAGCCTCTGTTATCCTGGCCTATAAAATACATGGCATTCATCATATTCAC
>JAUZNW010000194.1 GCA_030706785.1 Bacteroidota bacterium
ATTTAATTCATCCTGATGGACGATCCTCTTAAGGTACCTGACAACAAATCCCGGGACCACCTTTTTCAATGCAGGGTTTTTGGAGTACAGAACTTGCTCAACATCTATTTTAAGGTTGTTGTCGTTTCCGGGTGAATCATTCATTTCTGGCAGATAATGGCAGAGACTCGTAAAATTAATAAAAATCCAGGCATACATATTCTCATCTCTTCTTCCTCTGTCTTTGTCTCATGTACTCACCACCATTTCCCCATGTCTTCCCCCAAGGCGGGATTTCCTTACTTCGTTCGTCAAACTTCGTAAAGACGGGGAAATGCTTTGATTTAGAGCATCTTAAAGTCCTTTCTTTGCGTAGCAGAGAGGATAAATCCTGAGCGTAGCGAAGGAAGGGGTGCGTACATGAGACAAAGACAGAGCTTTTGTGAAACTCTGTCATAATATAAAGGTTTTGTGATTATGGCACCTCCAGAACCTCCATCCCATGGGCTCTTCTTCAGCTCTTTTAATAAAAAGTTATCAACAATAATCAAAAAAAGGTGGGTTAAAGTGGAGGAAAGTGGATAATTTTTTCATATTTTAGCGTTTTATTGAAAAAACCCAGCCATGGCCACATTTATCGGCGATTACCCATGCAAGGTAGATGTCAAGGGAAGGATCATCCTTCCTATGGCATTCAAGAAGCAGATGCCATCGGCCGCCCAGGATCAGTTTGTGGTCAGAAAGGACATTTTTGAGAACTGCCTTGTGCTCTATTCCAGCGACGACTGGAACAGGCAGATTGAAAAGATCCGCAAAAGATTAAACCCCTACAATCGCGAACATAACATGTTCCTGAGAAATTTCTTCAAGGGAACAGCAGAACTGACACTAGACAATAATAACCGGATGCTGATACCAAAACGACTCCTCGATCTGATTAGTGCGGAAAGGGATGTAGTGCTTGCCGGTCAGGACGGCAGGATCGAAATATGGTCAGCATCAGCCTATGAAAAGATTGAAATGCCTGCTGAAGATTTTGCTAATCTGGCTGAAAAGCTGATGGGCGGAACCATAAACGAGCCTTTGGAATAATGTTCTATCATGTACCTGCACTGCTGGATGAAAGTATCAGAGGGCTGAATATCCGGCCTGACGGGATATATGTTGACGTCACTTTCGGCGGGGGCGGCCATTCGATGGAAATACTGAAGAGGCTTAAGACAGGGAAGCTTATCGCATTTGATCAGGATGAGGATGCAATGAAGAATGCACCGGATGACGAAAGGCTGATTTTGCTCAACCAGAATTTCAGGTTTCTAAAAAATAATCTAAAGTTCAACGGGATCACTGAAATAGACGGTCTGATTGCTGACCTTGGGGTTTCATCTCACCAGTTTGACGAGCCTGAAAGAGGATTTACATACCGGCAGGATGCTGCCCTGGACATGAGGATGAACCGGAAAGGTTCGGCGACTGCCGCAAGCCTTTTGAAAAACCTTGACGAGAAGGAGCTGGCGAAAATATTTTACGATTTCGGGGAACTGGTCAACTCGAGGCGTATAGCAAGGGAGCTTGTCGCAGCAAGGGCTGAAAAGCCTCTTTCAAAAGTAAGCGATATCATAAATGCAATTGGCAAGCTTGCCCCGCCAAGACAGGAGCATAAATTCTATGCCAGGGTATTTCAGGCACTTCGGATCGCGGTCAACCATGAGATCGATTACCTGAAGGAAATGCTGGAGCAAGCCCTTGAGGTGCTGAAAAAGGACGGCAGGCTGGTTGTTATAACCTATCATTCGCTTGAGGACAGGATAGTGAAGAACTTCATGAAGACCGGAAACTTTGAGGGCGAGGAGAAGAAGGACTTTTACGGGAATCTGATCACTCCCTTCAGGATAATCAACAAGAAGGGAACTATTCCCGATGAGAGGGAACTTGATGATAATAAAAGGGCAAGAAGTGCCAGGCTGAGGATAGCCGAAAAGATTTAGTGATGGCTGAAGAGAAGGAAGAGAAGGAAAAGAAGCCAAAATCAGGCTCTTTTGTAAAGGAGCTCCTGAGCGGCAGCATGGTTTCGGACAAGATTGTTCTGAAAAATTTCTGGTATCTCCTCATGCTTACCATGCTCGGAGCGCTCTATATCGCGAACAGGTTTCATGCTGAGAAGATAACACGCGAAACCTCACGACTCTCCCGTGAAGTGAGGGATCTCAAAGCCGAATCTCTTTCAACTTCTGCCAGCCTGATGATGGCCAGCAAACAGTCGGAGGTATACAGGATGGTCAGGGAAAGGGGACTCGGCCTGGAAGAGCTGAAAGTTCCTCCTTACAAGCTTATAGTTGATAATAAGTAAACACCATGGCAGTCAGAGACGAAATAGTATGGAGAAGTGCGCTGGTCTATTTTGTGATCGTATTTGTGGCGCTGGCTGTGATTGTCCGCATATTGTTTCTACAGTATCTGCAGAGAGGAAAATGGGTTGAAATGAGCGAAAAGTATGTATACAAGACTGCAGAGATGCCGGCCAACCGTGGAGATATTCTTGCATATGACGGAAGGCTTCTCGCCAGCTCCGTACCCTATTACTCGGTCTATATGGATACCCGCAGCTCAGGCATGACTGCAGAAACATGGTCAAACGGGATTACCGGGCTGTCGGAAGGACTTTCAAGGTTAATCGGCGTGAGGTCCGCTGCAGGATGGAGATCAATGATCACCGAAGCCAGGAGGAAAGGTGACAGGTATCTGATTATCCAGAGGAAGGTTGATTATGCAACCCTAAAGAAAATTAAGGAACTGCCAATATTCAGGGAAGGTCAGTTCAAGGGCGGACTTGTAGTTCAGGCAGAAAGTAAAAGGGTGCTGCCCAACAGCGGGCTTGCTGCAAGGACTGTCGGGTACCTGAGCCTTGATGAAGAAGGCACCAGGGTCGGACTTGAAGGATCATTTGATAAAGAGCTTGCAGGCAGGGACGGAGTGGTAGTAAAACAACGCCTTACAGGCGGTGACTGGATCCCTGTTGAAGGGAGCGAAAGTGTTGATGTAAGGGACGGTAACGATATTGTAACCACAATTGACATCGACCTTCAGGATGTAGCTTCAAGTGCACTTGAAAACCAGCTAAGGAAGCATAATGCCGACCATGGATGCGCCGTGGTTATGGAGGTTGCGACCGGCGATATCAAAGCTATATCTAATCTGGAAAAGGCATCTGACGGCGTTTATCGTGAAACTTACAATTATGCCATAGCCGAAAGCACAGAGCCAGGATCTACATTCAAGCTTCCTTCACTGATGGCTGCCATTGAGGATGGCGTTTTAGATACCGGCGATATAGTTGATACCGGCAACGGAACTGTGAAATTCTACAATAAGGTAATTAGGGATACCAAGGAAGAAGGATATGGCAAGCTTACGGTAAAGCAGGTCTTCGAAAAATCCTCCAACGTAGGAACATCCAGGCTTATCTATGAACATTACAAGGATCATCCGAAAGATTTTGTAAACAGGCTTTATGCCATGAGGCTTAACCAGAAGCTTGACCTGCAGATCAAGGGTGAAGGCGAGCCTCTGATCAGGTATCCCGGGGATAAATACTGGTCAGGGCTGTCACTGCCGATGATGTCACACGGATATGAAGTCCAGCTCACACCTCTTCAGATACTTACCTTCTATACTGCAGTGGCCAACGACGGAAGGATGATGCGCCCGAGGTTCGTTACAGGGATACTCAGGAATGGTTCGGTCGTAAAGAGCTTCGGAACCGAGGTGATAATCAATTCAATTGCTTCAAGATCGACTATCAGGAAGGCAAAAAAGATGATGGAAGGTGTTGTAGAGCACGGGACAGCAACCAACCTGAAAAATGACAACTATAAAATTGCAGGGAAGACAGGGACTGCACAAATAGCACAGGACAAGCGGGGTTACAGGCAGGGACAAAGGATGTTATATCAGGCTTCGTTTGTCGGTTATTTTCCGGCTGAGAACCCTCTTTACTCATGCATTGTTGTTGTTAATTCTCCATCAAACGGGGTTTATTACGGGAACGTTGTTGCAGGATCAGTTTTCAAGGAGATCTCGGACAAGGTCTATGCAACAAACTTCTTCAGGGACTACAAGGCAGAAAGATCAAAGGATGAGCTTATTGCAGCTCCTGAAGCAGGGAACGGCAACAGGTCCGACATCAATGAAGTCCTGAGCGATCTTAAGGTCAGATACCGGAGAACATCTAAGGAAGACTGGGTCGCCACCCGGGAAAACGGTGATACCATCCGGCTTGTGGGGGTTGACCTGAAGGAGGGACTTGTACCGGATGTCAGGGGCATGAGCCTGAGGGATGCAATATACCTGCTTGAAAATTCGGGGCTCAGGGTCAGGTACTCGGGCAAAGGACGTGTTCTCAGGCAATCACCCGAACACGGTGCTAGAGTTTACGAGGGAAGCATTGTATCACTGGATATGAATATGTAGAAGTGATGGATGGATTGAAGGAAATATTGAGAGGTATTGCAGTCGAATCAATTACAGGTAACGACAATCCGGAGATCAGGAATATTGAATTTGACTCACGGAAAGTCACTGCCGGAACACTATTTATTGCGGTAAAAGGAACCAGGACCGACGGGCACGATTATATAAAAAATGCAATTGACTCTGGCGCTTCAGCCATAATGTGTGAGGTCCTTCCAAATAACAGGGACACGAAGGTATGCTGGATCAAAACCAATGACTCGGCAGAAGCCCTGGGTATTGCATGTTCAAATTATTATGGGAATCCCTCTTTATCCATGAAGCTGGTAGGCGTAACCGGGACAAACGGCAAAACAACCATAGCAACACTTCTGTACAGGATGTTTACCGCTCTCGGATATAAATGCGGCCTTTTTTCAACTGTTTGCAATTATGTTATAGATAAGGAGTTGCCGGCAACTCATACCACACCCGATCCGGGGCAGCTTAACAGGACCATGGCAGAGATGGTTGATGCAGGATGCGACTATGCTTTCATGGAAGTCAGCTCGCATGCCGCTGATCAGAAAAGGATCGCAGGACTGAAGTTTGCCGGCGGGATCTTTACGAACCTAACTCATGATCACCTCGATTACCATAAGACATTCGATAATTACCTCAGGGCAAAGAAGAGCTTTTTTGATTCTCTTTCCCATGATGCTTTTGCCCTGGTCAATGCCGATGACAGGAATGGAAAAGTGATGATACAGAATTGTGCTGCACATAAATACACATTTTCAGTAAAAGGCATGGCTGATTTCCGCTGCGGCATAATTGAGCAGGATTTTGACGGAATGGGACTTCGTATCAGGGGTGAGGAAGTATGGACAAGATTCATCGGCGACTTCAACGCTTCCAACCTGCTGGCGGTCTGTGCTGCATCAGAGCTTCTCGGTGCTTCAAGGAAAGAGATCCTCACTGTACTCAGCGATCTGCGGCCGGTAGCCGGAAGACTTGAGCTTGTGGGCCCTCCCGGAGGGATTTGCGCTATTGTCGATTACGCCCATACGCCTGATGCACTTCTCAATGTCATTGAAACAATCAACCGGATACGCAAGGGAGGGAACCAGCTTATTACAGTGGTTGGCGCAGGGGGTGACCGCGACCGGACCAAACGGCCTAAGATGGCCGCAATCTGCGCTGAGGGAAGTTCAAAAGTGATTCTCACATCAGATAATCCCAGGACGGAAGATCCTGAAAGAATCATCGATGAAATGGAAGCGGGCATAACACCTGAGCTGAAAAAGAAAGTGATCAGGATTACCAACAGGAGGGAAGCCATCAGGACAGCGGTGATGCTTGCCGATAATACAGATGTGGTACTTGTTGCAGGCAAAGGTCATGAACCGTATCAGGAGATCAACGGTGTCAGGCATCATTTTGACGACAGGGAGGAACTAAGGGAAGCTTTGAATATAAGACACAACGGATGATAAATGCTC
>JAUZNW010000195.1 GCA_030706785.1 Bacteroidota bacterium
AAGACGGTTTTTTCCAGAAATGAATCCGGAGAGAAACTGCAGGTTATCCAGTCGCTAACCGACACTGAAGAAGGATTCAATATTTCATCGGATATATTCGATAAGAGATATTCAATGCAGCTGAACTGGTCAGATTTCGCGATCTTATACAGGACCAATGCCCAGTCCAGAATATTCGAGGAGACACTCAGGAAAAAGAATATACCTTATAAAATATATGGTGGTCTTTCATTCTATGAAAGGAAGGAAATAAAAGACATCCTGGCTTATTTCAGGATGGTAATAAATCCTGAAGATGAGGAAGCCCTTAAAAGGATCATCAACTATCCGAAAAGGGGTATCGGGGATACAACGGTCCGAAAGATCCTTGAGCTTGCAGAGGACCTCAAAATTACTCCATGGCATATAATTACGGGAATATCAGGTTTCACGGACTATTTCAATTCAGGTACTGTTAAGAAAATAACAATATTCTCAGAACTTATCCTGTCGTTCAGGAACAACAATACGGAAACAGATGCTTATTCAAAGGCAAGGGAAATTGCACTTGGTTCAGGGATAATGAAGGAACTCAGGGAAAGTGAATCGCCTGAAGAGGTGAGCCGCTTTGAAAATATGGAAGAGTTGCTGAATGGAATAAAGATATTCACTGAGGCTGCTGAAACAAACGGCGAACCATCAAACCTTGAAGCTTATCTTGCAAACGTCGCCCTGCTCACCGACCAGGATAATGAAAAGGAGGAAGACCGCGACAAGGTAACGCTTATGACAATGCATTCGGCTAAAGGACTTGAGTTTAAGAATGTTTACATAGCTGGTCTGGAAGATACCCTGTTCCCTTCTCCGATGTCAGCTGGAAATCCAAAGGAGCTTGAGGAGGAGAGGCGGCTTTTCTATGTGGCCGTAACGAGGGCAGAGAAAATGGCTACTCTAAGCTATGCGCTGAACAGGTACAGATGGGGCAACCTTGAAAGAAGCAATCCAAGCAGATTCCTCCGTGAGATTGATCCGGTATTTCTCGATTACCCGCAAACGGGGGGGAAGCCGTTCCGTACACAGCCGAGGAGGGAGATCAGACCGAAAGAATTCAGGGATGAACCAGGGGAATATTTTACTCCGGGAAGGTATAAGAAATTTGTAAAGCCCGAAACTAACTCTGTTATCTCTGCAGAAGGAAACGGATCAGATGAGTTCTCGGAGGGTGAAAGCGTTCAGCATGAAAGGTTTGGAAAGGGTGTGATCTTATCTATTGAAGGTTATCCTCCAAACACGACTGCCACCGTTGAGTTTGAGAACGATGGCAGAAAAAAGCTCCTGCTGAGATTCGCCAGGTTAAAGAAGATCTAAAATGTGAATTTCTTCTAGAGTTTTATAAATTCAACCCTCCTGTTAAGTGCCTTGTTGGCAGGAGTATCGTTCGGAGCGACCGGCTGGGTCTCTCCCATCCCGTCCGATTCGAGCCGGGAAGCATCAATTCCGAATGTTTTTACCAGTTCATTTTTAACTGATGCGCCGCGGCGTTTTGACAGATCGAGATTGGCGGCATCAGCCCCGTCGCTGTCAGTATGTCCCACAATCTTTACCTTTACATCAGGATTCTCTGTTAGAATACTGGCTATCTCCTTGAGAGTACCGTATGATTCAGGTTTCACAACATCCTTGTTAACATCGAAATAGATCCCATAGCTTACCAGTTTGCCTTCGGTGAGGAGTTTATTTCGCATATCCGGAGCACCGACGGCAATACGAATGTTGCTTACCATCAGGGCTCCCTCTTCAAAACGCAACCGGTCCATTTTAACGCTTGCCACCGGAAATGCCTTGGGAAGATCAAAAAGTTTATTCTGATCCTGGTACAAACGTACTCTTGATTTTTGCATCCAGAGCGCTATATGGTACTTCTGGTTTATTTTCTCCTTGTAATCATCTCCATCCTTGCTGCCATCCAGGGCAAGGCCTTCCCCCTCATCTCCGTTTATATATGATCTGTAATTTGGTCTGCCATAATATTCGACATTGAAAAGAAATCCCGCCTTCCCGGGAATTGCTCCGGGATCAAATGACTTCTGATTTATGCACTGTAATAACCGGAACGAATAGCCTGCCATCCCCTCACCTTCTTCTCCCTTGATCGGAACTATATCAAACTCAATTGTATAATTTTCAGGAAGTTTGAGCAGTCCGTCAGTCCAGACGCAATCATCTCCAATATACCTCAGCCAGTGACCAGGGAACAGATTGGTAGTCACAACCTCAGCTGAACCGTTGGTGTTCCATGATGCAGGGAAATCACCCACGGCATCCTGACTGAAATCTTCGTAGAAGATCACCTTTTCCCCCGGAACAAAATCGTATTTAGAATATGTTTCAAGAGAGGGCTGCTCCTGTCCTGAAGGCTTTTGACCTGATCCCTGGTCGCCTGCTTCTGCTGGTTTTCCTTCACTCTTATTCTGGGTTGCAGCAGGCTGCCCGGCCTGGTCGGTTTTTTTCACATCCCCCTTTACTCCTCCTTCTACCTTGTCCATCCCTTTATCGATGGCCTGATCGGCTTTTTGATTGGCCCTCTGGTTGACCTTGTTCTCGATCTTTTTCTTCAGATCAAGTTTGATCTGACATTCAGCATTGACCGTCACGCAAATTAAAGCCAACGCCAGGGCGATTCGAATTAGTGATTTCATAAAATACAGTTATCAGGTTAATATTTTTTGTTTCTGGTATATAGCCGGTAATTCTTATTCGCCAGGTCGTATAACCTTCATTAAACTAATTTACGATTTTAGTAATGAAGTAATATAAAATTATGGGAAATTTTGATGTGATTGACGGGTGTTAATAAAAAGACCTCTCCCCTCCTCCGCTCCAGATAGCCCCTCCCCCGGGGTGGGAGGGGCTTAATAAGTTACTATCAATTATAAAGGGGATGAGTCCGGAATGAGCCGGGGATGAGTTTACACAGCCTGCTCAGCCACTGCCGACTTTTCCTTCTCGATCAATACCGACTGATACAAAGCAGCAAATGAGCTCGTTACCCATATAACTGCTGGGAATACTCCCACAAGTATCAGACACAATCCAAATATTATTATAAAGAATGAAACAAAACCCATAAGGAAAACTGTCCATCCATGACCCCTGGTCAGTTTCCAGCTCAGCTCCACGGCTTCAATCGGGTCAAGCTTCTTATCCATTACAATATACGGGACAAACACAAGCCTGCAAGCTATAATGATCCCGGGAATAATAAGTGCAAAGAGCCCGAGGACAACCAGCGCCACGACCAGGAGATTGGCAAGAATTATACTAAGGTAGTTTTCCCAGAAACCCTTGATCAGGTATTCAAAATCGGGCTTGATCCTTCTTACAGCCTGAAGGAATATCATATGCTCGCCATAAGAGATAACAGGTACAGCAAGAAATGTGTAGCACAGAGCCAGTAATCCGAGAAAAACCCCGATCATGCCCAGGGCACCTATGGTGAACAACCTCGTGAAATCATGACTGAACCACTGGTCCCAGTTATACCAGTGTCCTGGCAGATCATGAAGATTGAACCTGAAATTGAACATTTTGAAAGGAGCTGTTAATATCGCCAGTACAAATACGACAAGCAGGAGTCTGAGGAAGTTATCGAGCATTACCTGAAAGCCTGTACCAAGACTGTCGCCGAATGTGGGGTACAGCCTGTAATTCTTTTGAGTTTCCATGTTTTTAAGTTTAATAAATGGTATTTTATTTGTTCACAGGTCAAAGGTAAATAGTGTATTTTTCACAGAATCAATACTATGGTAGTGAATTGATAAAATTCCTACTTAAGTCGTAACGGCACTACTTAAGTATGGAGGGATTGTAACTGATTGGGCGATTGCGTATTGCGGATTGTTGAAGGCGAATTGCGGATTTCTAAAGTTCAGGTAAAATTCAAGTCGAGCACAAAAATTCCGAAATCCCGAATCCGCAATCCGAAATATTCTGAATACTTTTATATCATAATGTTACGGATACTTGTTTGCATCGTATTCATCCTTTCGGTAGCTCTTACGGCGGGGGGAATTATCTTAACCTCAAGGTTAAGGAACAGATACAAATCTGATATCTTTTCTTCCCTGCTCTATTTCCAGATATTCATTTACACTTTCGGATTTTACGGGATCTGGGGCCAGGTCGTTATTAAGACCTTTCTTTCGCAGGCCGTATCACCTGAGGTACTGTCACGGTTGTCTGACCTGGCACTGCTGCTGGGTTTGCCTTTTCTGATATTTGCATGGCTGATGCTGTTGACATTTTCAGGCACCCTTACAGGCAGGAATCAAGGCAGGTGGTTTGTTCCCTGGTTCCTCCTGACAAATTTTTCAGTCCTGGTGATCCTGGGTTTTTTAATCACCGGAAAGAGTTCATATAATACGTCCCTGATAATCAGATATTACTACATTATTATGAACCTGGTTTACTTTTTTGTTTCATCATATCTGATCCATTTTCCCTGGAAAAGGGGTTCTCTTATCCATGACTATGACAGAAGGATTGTTTCACCGATTCTGTTTCTGATAATGATCGTTCAGTGTGTTCCCCTGTACTTTTATACAAACCAGACATGGCTGGCAGTCATATTTATTTTTGCTTTTTTCCTTGGAAATAATTTCCTCCCCCTCTACTTCAGTTACGGTACTCTGGTACCTTCCTCCGGCACAGGACATGAAATAAATACGGGATTTGAGGAGTTCTGCAGAAAGTACGATGTCTCACCGCGAGAATCAGAAGTTATAAGGGAAATCTGCAACGGACTGAGCAATAAGGAAATATCTGAAAAACTCTTCATCAGCCTGCAAACTGTGAAGGACCACACGCACAGGATCTATATAAAAACAAATGTAAGGAGCAGGGTTCAGCTGATCAATTCGGTCAAGGACTCAATAAATCCGATAAAATAGTTAAGGGGCTAGCTGGTTAACTGGTTAACTGGTTGTGCGGTTGTGCGATTACAACTTAAGTGCATGAATATATGATGATTTCAATTAAAAATAATAGTTGTAATTTTAGTAGCGGAATATTTTATGTCTAACTATTAAATGGTGCTAAAATGACAACTATTAAGAATTTTGAGGAATTGGAAATCTGGCAGCTTGCCAGGGGACTTGTGAATTCAATTTACAGTGACTTCAGGGAGTGCCGGGATTATGCATTTAAGGATCAAATTTGCAGGGCGGGTATTTCAATAATGAATAATATCAGTGAAGGTTACTGTCGGGGTGGAAATTCTGAGTTTAAGCAATTTCTAAAGATCTCAAAAGGTTCCGCTGGCGAGGTGAAGAATATGTATTATATCGCAGAAGATCAAGGATATGTGTTAAAAGAAACAGCTAAAGACAGAAGAGCGAAAGCTCAGCGGTTAATAAATGGGAACAGCTCTTTGATTAAATACCTTAGATCTTATCGATAACCATGCCCAACCAGTTAACCGCATAACCAGTTAACCGCAAAACTATTAATCCCGGAACTTCCGGTATACGATCAGCGGTCCCCCGTTAAAGGTGAGACTGATAGAACTCCCGGTGGCTTCATTCAGAGTTCCTCTCCACCAGTTGTGCAGCTTCAGCTTCCTGAGACCATATTTCAATCCTGTTGAAGACACCTCTGTCTCAGGATTTATTGAAAATAACGATACCTGCTGGCCGGGGAAGGAAGGGATTGTACAGCTTTTCAGGTGCGGAGAGAATATCCCCGTATCTGTTATCATAATTACTTCAGAATCCTTGGCATATTCTGCCAGAAGTGAAATATTACCAAGAGTATGATCCTCCCGCTTACCGGTTCCCCCGAGGATCACGATGTTTTTATATCCTTTGCCTGTGCACCATGAAACAG
>JAUZNW010000196.1 GCA_030706785.1 Bacteroidota bacterium
CAGATCCTTCACCGCTTCAAACTTGTCCCTGAAGGACTTCTCCGTTATAGGTACCATAATTTTTGCCAGAGGCTGGCGGACCTTAATGCTTACCTTCCTACGCAATCCCAGAATCATCGAAGAAACCTTCTGGGCAATCTCCATCCTCTCTTCGAGATCTTTATCGATGAGCTTCTGGTTAAAATCAGGGAACAGAACAAGGTGAACTGAATCTTCCTTATGGCGTCCTGTAATGCCATTCAGGTCCATGAAGAGCCTGTCCATATAGAACGGAGCCAGCGGAGCAGCAAGCTTACTGACAGTTTCCAGGCAAACATAAAGCGTCTGATAGGCTGCAAGCTTGTCCATGTCATATTCTCCACCCCAGTAACGCTTCCTGTTGAGACGGACATACCAGTTGCTGAGGTTTTCGGTCACAAAATCCTGGATTGCCCGCCCGGCACGTGTAAGATCATAATCATCATAACAGTTTTTCACTTCCCTTACTAGTGAATTCAGAAGTGAAATAATCCACCTGTCTATTTCAGGACGCTCGTTAACCGGGATTTCTTTCTCTGTATATCTGAAGTTGTCAATGTTCGCATAAAGAGCAAAGAAAGAATAAGTATTATAAAGCGTCCCGAAGAATTTCCTTTTAACCTCATCAATACCTGCAACGTCGAATTTCAGGTTATCCCAGGGCTGGGCGTTAGTAAGCATGTACCAGCGCAAGGGATCCGAACCGTATTCCTCAATTGTCTGGAACGGATCCACAGCATTGCCCAGACGCTTCGACATCTTATTACCGTTCTTGTCAAGAACCAGTCCGTTTGAAATAATATTCCTAAACGCGACTGAATCAGAGACCATTGCAGCAATTGCATGAAGAGTAAAGAACCAGCCTCGTGTCTGATCTACGCCTTCTGCAATGAAATCTGCCGGGAACATGTCGCTGAAATTCTCCCTGTTCTCAAATGGATAATGAGCCTGGGCATAAGGCATTGAACCGGAATCGAACCAGACATCTATCAGATCCTGTTCACGAACCATCTTTTTGCCTGATGGGCTTACAAGGAATATTTCATCCACAAACGGCCTGTGCAGGTCGAACTTCTCATAATTCTCTGCTGAATTATCACCCTCAACATAGCCCTGAAGAGGACTCTTCTTCATAAATCCGGCAGCGATTGATTTTTCTATCTCAGCCTTGAGTTCAGCTGCAGTACCGATGCATTTCTCTTCCTTCCTGTCCTCAGTTACCCAGATAGGCAGAGGAGTCCCCCAGAACCTCGACCTGGAAAGGTTCCAGTCAACAAGGTTCTCAAGCCATTTCCCGAATCTTCCGGTCCCTGTAGACTGCGGTTTCCAGTTGATGGTATTGTTCAGCTCTATCATCCTGGTTTTAAATGCAGTGGTACGGATGAACCATGCATCAAGAGGATAATAAAGAACAGGCTTGTCAGTCCTCCAGCAATGCGGATAACTGTGCACCTGCTTTTCTATCCTGAAGACCTTTCCCTGCTGTTTAAGCATGACAACTATGTCAACATCAAGGGTATCTGCTTCAGGAGGGATTGATTCATCGTATTCATTCTTAACCGGCCTTCCCTCAAATCCCGTATAGGACCCGGTATTGACCCTTTCCCTGACAAACTCTATATCAAGATCTCTGATTGGTACCATGTATCCCCTTTTGTCTACCATCGGACCAATGGTTCCGTCTTTTCTCTTAACCATCAGGGGAGGGATCCCATACTCAAGGTGAACACGATAATCGTCAGCGCCGAATGTAGGGGCAATATGAACTATCCCTGTGCCATCCTCAGTGGTGACAAAGTCCCCCGTAACCACTTTAAAAGCTCCGGGATCAGGCTCTACCCAGTCGATGAGCTGCACATAACTGATGCCTGAAAGTTCTTTCCCCGGGAATTCATCAAGGACTTTGAAGGGTATCTTTTTGTCTCCTGCCTTGTAATCAGAAAGCTCAAGAGAAGCATTCGATTCAGGGAACATGGAGTTCAGCAGCTCTCTGGCTACTATAACAATAATCGGATCACCAGTATAGGGATTGAAGCTACTGACTTTGACGTATTTAATATCTTTCCCGACGGCCAGGGCAGTGTTCGAAGGGAGAGTCCATGGTGTGGTCGTCCAGGCTAAAATATGGACATCAGAAATATCGATGTTCTTATAAAGAAATTCTGATTTTGAATCCCTTTTCACCTTAAACTGTGCGATGCAGGTGGTATCCTTGACATCACGGTAGCATCCCGGCAGATTAAGCTCATGGGAGCTGAGGCCAGTACCTGCAGCAGGTGAATATGGCTGTATTGTGTAGCCTTTGTAAAGACATCCTTTTGAATAGAGCTGTTTTAAAAGCCACCAGAGGGTTTCAATATAGCGGTTATCATAGGTCACGTAAGGATGATCCATGTTGATCCAGTACCCCATTTTATGGGTAAGCTCTTCCCACATGTCGGTGTATCTCATCACATCGACCTTGCAGGCTTTGTTGTAATCCTCGATTGATATTTTGACACCAATGTCTTCCTTTGTAATGCCAAGGGCTTTTTCAACTTCCAGTTCGATCGGTAATCCATGAGTATCCCATCCTGCTTTGCGTTTCACCTCAAATCCGCACTGTGTCTTGTAACGGCAGATAGCGTCCTTTATAGTACGTGCCATAACATGATGAATGCCCGGTATTCCGTTGGCTGAGGGCGGGCCTTCGTAGAAAACATACTCACCCTTTCCGTTCACTGAACGCACGCTCCTGTGGAATGTATCATTCTCATCCCAAATCTTAAGGACATCCTTGTTTACCTGCGAGAGATCAAGATTTTTATACTCAGGAAACTTTTTCCCCATTGAATCAATCAGTTATTAGTTGTCAAAAATTTGAAAAAAATCGGACAAAGATAGCAAAATAGGATGTATTATGTATGATGTACTATGTATTATGTGAAGAAAAGGGTTGAAGGGGTTGAAAGGGTTTAATGGGTTGAAAGAAGACTGGGAAATTTGCTTTCTTTACGGATCAAATTGAATTAACAGATGAAATCTATTTACGGGTTGATCTTGTCCCTTTTCCTGAACGCAGCTTCGTTGTACAGCCAAATACCTGATTCACTTAAATTTCAATCACTTGGACCACATGATTTTCAACTTCAATATCAAAAGACCGATTACGCGATTCTGATCGATGTACGGGAGCCGTTTGAATTCAAGGGAAAGAGGATAAAAGGCGCGATTAACATCCCTACTTCGGGAAATATTGAAAGAGCAGCAGATACCCTGAACACTCAATACACATTATTTCTGTACTGTACGTCTGGAGTCAGAAGCTCAAGAGTAGCTAAAACACTGTATGATAAAGGATTCCGAAATCTTATATCATTGAGAGGTGGAATTGTGGCCTGGAGGAAGGAGAGGATGCCGGTTATTAAAGGCAGGAGCAAAAAGGGTATAGGTTAATCTGGTTTGGTCGTGCAGTTTTGCTGTCGTGCAGTCATGCGGTCAAGAATTTTCCAGACTGCAAGACCGCAGGACTGCAAGACTGCAGGACATCAAATAAGTATATTGAAATTACATACCTTTACGAACGCATCTAAAATTAAAATAACATGTTCACCGGTATCGTTGAAGAAGCTGCCCCTGTCGTAAGCCTTGAAAAAGAGCAGGATAATCTCCACATTACAATGAAATGCTCATTCACTTCCGAGCTGAAAATCGATCAGAGTATTTCACATAATGGTGTCTGCCTGACAGTTGTCAAGAAAAAAGGTGATACATACACCGTAACTGCCATCAGGGAAACACTTGAGAAATCAAATCTGGGCCTTCTTAAAGTTGGCGACAAAGTAAACCTCGAGAGGAGTGCAAGGCTTGACGGACGTCTTGACGGGCATTTTGTACAGGGGCATGTCGACCAGACCGCGGTCTGCACAAACGTTGAGGAGGCAGGCGGAAGCTGGTATTACACGTTTGAGTATGAACCTCAGCAGGAGGATTATATCACTGTTGAAAAGGGATCTATTTCTGTGAACGGAGTAAGTCTGACGGTAGTTAACTCAAAGCCTGAATCATTTCAGGTAGCGATCATCCCTTTCACCTATGAAGTGACAAATTTCCATCAGATCAAAAAAGGAACGGTGGTTAATCTGGAGTTTGATATAATGGGGAAATATATCGCGAAGATTTTGAAACAACAGCTCGGTAAATAAAACTGGTTCGGGGTTCGAGGTACGGGGCATGAGGTGTTGCGTTTTTCCCCGAACCCCGTACCTCATACCTCACACCATTTCTTTCATCCAAATAAGCTTTTTCCCAAATCCGAGTCTGTTATCAGTCATCTTAATCATGGTGAGATCTACCACCCAGAGATGCGTATCCATAAGCATTGCAACCGGAAACCTTTTAAGATAAGCCTTCCTGGCAATTTCGAGCATATCTCCTTCAGGCTCATAAATTGTTCCCTGGAACTGAATACCTCTTATCTTGCCGATTATACGGGTTTCGAGGAACACTGACCCCGCAACCAATGGATTTGCTCTAAATTCCTTACCATGACGGGTATCAAGGTCGGTAGTGAACACAAGTGCGTTACTGTCCTCAAGATAAACATAAAAGCAATTTGCACACCATGGTTCGTTGTTTACCGTTGTGGCAATTGTCAGAACATGATGCTTTTGGAAGAACCTGATTATTCGTTTATCAATCATTTTCCATCCACCGGTAAGTGTCCGTCTCAAATCCGGCAAGAGTGACGACCCTGTCAACGACTGTCTTTACCAGATCATTAACAGTTTCAGGCTTACTGTAAAAGGAAGGACTGGCCGGACAGATTATTGCGCCTGCAAGTGTGAGCTGTTCCATATTCCTAAGGTGAATCAGGTTATATGGTATTTCCCTCGGAACAAGGATCAGCTTTCTTCTCTCCTTCAGCATAACATCTGCCGCCCTGCAGATAAGGTCATCAGAGACTCCGTTCGCGATCCTCCCGATGGTTCCCATTGAAGCCGGACAGATGATCATTGATACAAAGTCAGAAGAGCCTGAGGCGAATGGTGCGAAGAAATTGTCATTATCATAAGCCTTGAACGGCTCCTTTGCAGTAAACTCCTGACCAATCTCGTAATGCCAGATCTCTTTTGCTTTATCTGAAAATACCACTGCAATTTCTGATGGGCAATCCTTAAGTCCGGAGAGGCGTTCAAGCAGCTTCAGTGCGTAGACCGATCCGCTTGCTCCTGTTATGGCAATCACAATTCTATTATTTTTTGAAGCCATAGGTATTTAACAGTCTTTCAGTCAGTTCTGCCACTCCTTCAGAAGCACCTTTTTTTATTACCTTAACGTTCCTGTTATCGGGGATCATCACATCATTGGGATCGATGAGCCATAAGGATGCTGTCCCGGGTGCATAGTTTATAAGTCCGGCTGCGGGATAAACATTAAGTGATGATCCGATAACCACAAATATCTCAGCCCCCCTGGTAATCTTTGCTGCCTCATCCATCATAGGAACGGCTTCACCGAACCAGACAATGTGAGGCCTCAGCTGGCTTCCTTCTTCGCACAGATCGCCGGCTTTAATATCGCTGTAACCGATATCATATATCAGAGATGGATTATAAGTGCTTCTTGCCTTTGTCAGCTCTCCGTGAAGATGGACGATCCTGGTACTTCCCGCGCGTTCATGGAGATTATCAATATTCTGCGTAATTATCTGAACATTAAAGTATTTTTCAAGTGCTGCCAGACCG
>JAUZNW010000197.1 GCA_030706785.1 Bacteroidota bacterium
GGATATGCTGGAAACAGCTAAGAAATGGATGCCGGTGATTATGGGTGAAAAACCTGATCTTATTATAGGATTGTTCCATTCGGGCTGGGACGAACCCGGAAACTCTTCAGCCGTGCAAGGCTCACATAACGACAGGGCAACCTTCACCATTGCCTATGATGTACCGGGATTTGATATTATAATGTGCGGTCATGATCACAAGGTGGTGAATAAAAAGATTGTCAATTCAGCAGGTGATACAGTTCTGATCCTTGATGGAGGGAGCCGGTCTGAAAAGATTGCCCGCGCAGATATTGGCCTTTCAGCTGGACGACATGGAAATCATATCCCGAAGCAGTTGACTGGAGAAATCATCAATGTTGGTAATTATAAACCCGACGCTGAATTTGTAAATAAATTCTCAGGTCAGGAGGTCAAATTAAAGAACTATGTAAACAGAGTCATCGCCAGATCACAAAGCAACATTACAACCAGGGATTCCTATTTCGGATCATCTGCTTTTGTGGATATGATTCACAGAATCCAGCTTGAAATTACGAAGGCTGATGTCTCATTTGCTGCACCTCTTTCATTTGATGTCAAAATTTCTTCCGGACCGGTTACCGTTGGTGATATGTTCAAGCTGTACAGGTTTGAAAACCAGCTTTATACCATGTCGCTGACAGGAAGGGAAATAAAGGATTACCTTGAGTTTTCATATGCAGGCTGGCTTCATACAATGAACGGTCCCGGAGATTTGCTCCTTAAACTCAGGCTGGACCAATCAGGTAAACCTCTAATTACCAATGGCGAAGCCTGGTTTAAAAATCAGCCATACAACTTTGATTCTGCAGCAGGCATTGATTATACGGTAGATATTAGTAAGCCGGAAGGTCAGAGAGTAAGAATCAAATCATTTTCTGATGGAAAGCCTTTCATTCCGGAAATGAAATACAGGGTAGCCGTAAATTCCTATAGAGGGAACGGGGGAGGAGGGCACCTGACAAACGGTGCGCATATAGCGGCAGACAAGTTGCCGGAAAGACTGTTAGCCTCTACTGAGCAAGATCTTCGATACTATATTTTAAAAGACCTGGAGTTAAAAGGCACAATTTCACCTCAACCTCTGAACAACTGGAAGATAATTCCGGAAAAGTGGGTCGAATCAGCAAAGAAGAGAGAATATAAGCTGCTTTTTCGGAAATAAGGAGAAGTAAGGTGTAATTTTACAGCATAGGAATCGTTAATAATTATGAGAGGGCAAAAGGAAGGTGGTGACAGTGGTCTTACACTTCCACTGGTTGAAGAGTTCTTTTCAATACAGGGTGAGGGCTACAATGCGGGAGAAGCTGCTTATTTCATACGCTTAGGAGGTTGTGATATTTGCTGCAGCTGGTGCGATTCAAGGTTCTCGTGGGATCCTGAACAGTTTCCGCCAGTTGCAACAGAAAAGATTGTGGAAAATGCAGTTTCTTCAGGATCTCATACGGTTGTAGTTACCGGAGGTGAGCCTTTGATATGGAATATGGATCCCTTGTGCGACGGGCTTAAGAAACAGAATATTAAAACCTGCCTTGAAACATCGGGCGCATATCCGCTTACGGGCCAGTGGGACTGGATATGCCTTTCGCCCAAAAGAGGAATGCCGCCTGCAAGTAAAATATGCCGGAAGGCTCATGAATTAAAAGTGGTTATTGAAACAGCCGATGATTTTCAATGGGCTCAGAAATACAGGGTGCTTGTTAGCCCACACTGCAGGTTATTCCTCCAGCCTGAATGGAGCAGGTTTGAATCAATTATACCTGAGATTGTAGATTATGTGAGAAGGAACCAGGAGTGGAAGATTTCTCTCCAGATCCATAAATATATGCATATCCCCTGAATCAAAATGAGACTTCCGTTTGCAATATTCTTTTTAATAATTATTTCATTTTCAGTGACTGGAAACCTCTTTTCACAACAGTTCCATACCACTTCGATCAAGGCGCTCAGGCTCTACAGGGAAGGCGTTACGGCTTTTGATTATGTCGATTTCCAGGGTGCGGAGCAACTGCTAAAACAGGCTCTCAGCATCGACAATAAGTTTTATGAGGCACAGCTTATGCTTGGTGACCTTATGCTCAAACAGAGAAGATACGCTGAAGCAGCAGGATATTACCAGACTGCCGTTAAGATAGATTCCACTTTCTATATGCCCGTGTTCTATTCTCTGGCCACATCGGAGCTGATGACAGGAAATTATTCACACGCGCTGGTTCATTACAAGGTATACATTTCACAGAAAAATACTTCGGATAAGAACAGGGCAGATGCCGAAAAGAATATAAAGAATTGCGAGTTTGCAATTGAAGCAGTTAAGAAGCCTGTTCCATTCAGCCCGGTTAACATAGGCGAAGGAATCAATACTTCTGATAATGAATACTGGCCATCCATAACAGCTGATGGTCAAACACTTATGTTTACCCGTCAATCGAGATCCGGAACACGTCTCGGAAATGAGGATTTTTACATAAGCCATCTCTCCAACGGTAGATGGCAAACTGCGGTCAATGCGGGATCACCTCTGAATACACCCCAGAATGAGGGGGCTCAGACGCTTTCATCCGACGGTCATTACATGTATTTTACATCATGCGACAGAGCCGGGGGCCTGGGCAGCTGTGATCTCTACTTTTCTGCTTTTAACAATGGCCGGTGGTCATTACCGGTCAATCTGGGTGCACCAGTGAATACGGTGTATTGGGAATCACAGCCATCAGTTTCATCAGACGGCAAGACCCTTTACTTTTCAAGTAACCGGCCAGGTGGTTTCGGTGGAAAAGATCTGTGGAAGACCACTATGAAAAATGATGGGACATGGTCAGTGCCGGTCAACCTCGGAAGCATGATAAACACTCCTGGTGATGAGATGTCACCTTTTATTCATTTTGACGGGAAAACGCTTTATTTTTCATCAGATGGCCGGCCGGGCATGGGAGGTTTCGATATATATGTTTCACGGCTTAAAAACGATAGCGTCTGGTCTGAGCCTCAGAACCTTGGATATCCGATAAACACCTTTAATGACGAAATGGGACTTGTTATTGAATCCGGCGGCCAGAAAGCCTATTTTTCATCGGCAAGGGACCAGACTGGCGGTAAGAACATCTATTCCTTCAATTTATATGAATCAATCAGACCTGAACCGGTCTCCTATGTCAAGGGAAATGTTACCGACAGGATTACAGGTCAGAAGCTGACTGCAGAATACGAACTGGTTAATCTCTCCACAAGCAAGATAATACTCAGGGATAAGACCGACAGCGAAGGGAACTTTCTTGCTTGCCTGCCATCAGGAGTTAATTATGGATTGAATATCAGCAGCAATGGGTATCTGTTCTATTCTGACAATTTTATGCTCAAAGGTGAGCATCCGGTGGCTAAACCATATTTAATCAGGATTTCCTTAAGTCCGATGAAGATAGGCGAGAAGATGCTGCTTTCAAATATATTCTACGAGGTCGATTCCTGGGATCTTGAGAAGGAATCGGTGTCGGAACTTAATAAGCTCTCAGACCTTCTTAAAAACAATAAATCATTGATTGTGGAAATCGGCGGTTACACCGACGCAACCGGCACTGATGAGCACAACCAGACCCTTTCGGAAAAACGTGCCCTTTCGGTTGTTAATTACCTTATAAACAATGGAATAGATTCTAAACGGCTCAGGCACAGGGGTTATGGGAATAAATCACCGGTTAGCGACAATATAACGGTTGAAGGACGAAGGCTGAACAGGAGAACAGAAGTTCAGATCGTGGATTTCACGAAATAAGGTATTGTTAATAAAATAACAAAGAGGGTGTCGGTCGGGGAAGGGGTGACACCCTCTTCTGCTCATGCTAACAAATTGTCAGACACGCATTAGACTTTCACTTTTGGTATCAGATTGTGATCATGGTATCTGTAAATCTGTTTGCTTTATAATCAGTTTTGGGTACTGATTCAACTGGAATTGAAAAATAGATCCCTGTCCCTGTCAGTCCGTTGTTCTCGATCCACACAGAGCCACCTAGCATATTTACGAGCTTTCTGGTGAACAGAAGGTTGATCGCTGTAAAAGGATCATTAAATGTTTCTAGTGATGCTGCCAGATCCAAGGTATGGAGGAATTCAAGGCTTTTGGTGAATCCGTTTCCGGAATCGAGTATATAAAATGTCAGCTTCCCCTCTGCATCGTAATATCCCATCTTGATATACCCGCTTTTGGTATTAGCGAATGCGTTCTGGAAAAGGTTACGGATTATCTTGCAGAGCCTGTTTATGTCAGTGCCATACTCTTCAGATTTCAGAGGCTGGCATTCAGTAACAAGGGTAATGTCCTTGTGGCTCTCCTTCTTCAATATTTCCCTGAACTCAGAAAACAGATTGCTGAACGTCTGAGCAAGGTTCACACTTTCTGATTCAATCTTTGAATTACCCGTATCAATTATTATTGAATCAAGGAAATTGTCAAACACGCTCATCATTGTTTCACAAAGCTGGAAAATCTGGCTACTATAATCTGCCTTTTCCTCGTGACTGGCCTCATTGTTGTTAAGGAGATAGGAAAATGAGACAATTGCATTCATATTCGTTCTCATTTCGCGGGATAGCCCCGTCAGCACTGCAGGACAATTAACTAATCCCGGATCTGTCGTTTCTTTACTCGTTCTACCCTGTTCGGGTCCGGGACTCTTCTGCCCGGATCTGCCGTTATCATTTACCTTCTCTTCAAACATTTCCCCTGTTTTAAATGATTATTTTATCCCCTTAAGTATTTTTCTTGCTTCTTTTCTGTGAACGTTTTCGGAATTTCCGATTACAGTCATCTGTTGCCTGGCTTTTTCCAGCTCTCCTGTTTTGATGTAGCAGAGCCCGAGATACCATTGTGCGTGATCGATATACAGGTTATTGTCATCCTCGATCACCGTTTCAAATGAACTCTTCGCCTCAGGATAATTGGATACCTCAAAATTTGAGATCCCGTTCATGAGCCAGGAATTCATGTTGCGGGGTTCATCCTTAATAACCTTACTGAAATAAACAGCGGCGCTCCTGTAATCCTTAACTTTGTAATACTCAAGAGCAAGGTTGTAATCGGCGTTTGAAACAATAGTTCCCGCCCTTGACGGCGCTGGTGCATCATAAGGAGAATAAAATTTGTCGATTATTTCATCATTGCTCAGCCTGTGTTTAGGTATAAGGAGAAGACCTCCCGCAAGTACCGCGACTCCTGCAAATGCTGCTGCATATCTGATGAATTCTCTCCAGGGACCACGCGGCGGTTTGCCGGTTTTGGCCTGGTTTTCGATCAGTACAAGCTTTTCCCTGAGGTTAATGATATCCCGTTTCTTAAGGGCTTCGTCTGTCTTTCGACGTAATTCAGTTTCAGCCTTTAGTTCCGGATTGCCATCCATTTCCTTTTGGAACCATAGCTTTTCACTTTCATCCATCTCTCCGGCATTATACCGTTCGATGAAGTATGAAAAATCAATAGTCTTCATAACTGGTAATATTTGAGTTTTTATCCTGACATCAATTCGAAGATGATCAAACTAGTACATTCATTATCTTCCGTACTGTGCAGCTATACGCCGTCCATAAAACGGTATCATCATGAC
>JAUZNW010000198.1 GCA_030706785.1 Bacteroidota bacterium
GCTATATGTTGTCGATCAAAACTCTTTAAAGATATTTGACATAACCAATAAGACCAGCCCTGTTAAAGCAGGTGACTTTTATCCGGGATGGAATATCGAAACAATGTTCCTTTCGGGGAGCTATATGTTCCTTGGCACTACTACCGGGATGGTAATTTATGACATTTCAATACCTCTTTCTCCAACATCCAGGACTTTTTTCACCCATGCAAGGAGCTGCGATCCGGTGATTGTCGATGATACGATTGCCTACGTCACACTCCGGTCGGGAACTACCTGCGGAGGTAATGTTAATTGTCTTGATATAGTTAATATCAGGAACATAGCCCAGCCGTCACTTGTATATTCATACGGCATGACGAATCCTCATGGACTTGGAAAAGACGGAAACCTTCTGTTTATCTGTGACGGTAATGCCGGGTTGAAAGTCTTCGATGCTTCCGATCCGCTTCTGACTGGCAGCAGGCTACTCTATACCTATCCCAACATTAATGCCTATGATGTAATCCCTATCGGGGATGTCCTGGTTCTTATCGGGGATAACGGGCTTTATCAATATGATTATTCAAACATTCAGAATATCACCCTTCTGAGCAAGATAGAGGTTAAGAAGCAGTAGGAGAGTGTCTTGTAGTAATGCGGTCCATGAGTCTTGCAGGTCATGCAAGTCATGCAGGTAATGCTGGCCTTCAAGTTATTCAACCCATTCAACTTAATTCTACGTATCTTAGGCTATTAATACCTTTTTTTGGAATTAATGGCCTTTTCTTTATTAAATTTTTTTCATTTGTAGGTTAAATTATCAGACATTTTACTTGTGACTGATAAAAAGACACTAATACTGGGACTTGGCAATGAGATCCTTTCAGACGACGGGATAGGACCAAAATTAATAAAGGATCTGTCACGAATGCTTATTGAGCCAGGTCTGCATTTTGAGGCTTCCTCATGCGGTGGGCTTGAAATAATGGAATACATATCCGATTTTGAAAGAGTGGTTTTCATCGACGCAATTCGCACCCGGAACGGGAACCCGGGTGAAGTGTATTATTTTATTCCATCAGACTTCAGGGAGACTTCTAATCTATCAAATCTTCACGACGTAAATTTTCTGACCGCACTGAGGCTTGGCAAATTCCTTGAAATGGATTTGCCATCCGACCTGCACATAATCGCTGTTGAAATCATTGAAGATATGACATTCAGCGAGGAACTTACCCCTGCGCTAAATAAAAAATATCCACAGGTATTAGTGGAAGTATTGGATATTATTAGGCGAATTATAAATACTTGATCCCTTATTATTCCGGTCCCGGCAATGCGATTTTCTTCAAACATTGATTTTTAAAGAATCGAATTAAAATCCTGTCAAAACATGCTTTTTATCATGTTCCTTATGAGATTACTCATAATTATTATCGATTTTTTATTTTTATTTTACCCGGTTATCCTTGTTAGAAATCACAAGAATGACCTTCAACCGGATGTTCTTTTAAAAGATCAAAATATGGATTTTAAGCCTCAAATTGTCGCATTTCTATGTAAATGGTGTTCATATACAGGGGCAGATCTGGCCGGCACGTCAAGAATGGAGTATAAACCAAATGTCCGGGTGGTAATGGTGATGTGCTCGGGACGTATTGAACCTACATTTATTCTGAATGCATTCCTGAAAGGTGCTGATGGAGTTCTGGTTTGCGGTTGTCACCCGGGCGACTGCCATTACCAGGAAGGTAACTACCGTTGCCTGCGCAGGTTCTTATTGCTGCAAAAATATATACAGCAGATGGGAATTGAATCTGAAAGATTAAAGCTCGAGTGGATTAGCGCAAGCGAAGGGAAACAATATGCTGAACTGATTAACGGCTTTACCGGGACGATCTCAGGCCTCGGACCGTGTAAAATCAGGGAAACCATGAAAGTTATACCACAGACTTAAATCAGATGCCATGGAAGAACCAAAGCCCAAAATAAAGCTTGCTGTATACTGGGGTGCGGCGTGCGGGGGCTGCTGTGTTTCAGTACTTGATGTTCATGAAAGACTGTTCGACGTAATTGAAGCTGCCGATCTTGTGTTCTGGCCCATTGCCCTGGACATCAAGTATCATGATGTCGAAGCAATGCCCGATAATCATATCGACCTGACCTTGTTCAACGGGGCGGTCAGGAACAGCGAGAATGAACATATGGCCAGGGTCCTCAGGAAGAAAAGTAAAATCCTCGTTGCATACGGAAGCTGTGCCCATCTTGGTGGAATTCCAGGACTGGCCAATTTCTCATCAAAAGAGGATATTTTCCGCAGGGTTTACGAAGAGTGTGAATCGGTAATTAATCAGGAAAAAGCCAGACCGCAGCCGGAATATGAAGTCAGTGAAGGCAAACTGACTATACCGGTTTTTTATGATGACGTCCGCTCACTTTCACAGGTTGTAGATGTCGATTACTTTCTCCCAGGATGCCCCCCTCAGACTGAAAGGCTTCTGGAAGTGTTTACCGCAATTGTTACGAAAGCTGAACTTCCGCCAAAAGGTTCCGTAGTGGGTGCCGGAACAAAGACCCAGTGCGATGAATGCATACGGAAAAAGACAGAGAACAAACGAATAAAGAAATTCTATCGTCCCTGGGAAATTATTGATGATGGTGAAACATGTTTCATGGAACAGGGAGTGATATGCATGGGCCCTGCAACCCGAACAGGGTGCGGATACAGGTGCATAAAAGGAAATGCCCCCTGCAGGGGCTGCTACGGTCCACCAGCCGGAGTAGTTGATCCGGGTACTAAAATGATGTCTTCGGTCGCCAGCATCATTGATGAAAAGGAGCCTGAGGTTATCAACCAGATCATAGGAGACATTGCAGATCCTGCCGGATTATTTTATCGCTTCAGCCTGCCAGTATCACTTTTAAGGAAGAAAATGTCATGAAAACTATCACTATAGATCCGATTACAAGGCTGGAAGGCCATGGTAAAATCGAGATTTTCCTTAACGATGACGGAGAAGTTGGCAATGTTTACTTTCAGGTTCCTGAGTTGAGAGGATTTGAAAAATTCTGTGAGGGTAGACCTGTCGAGGAATTGCCTTCAATAGTAGCAAAAATCTGTGGTGTGTGTCCTGGTTGTCACCATATGGCGTCCGGGAAAGCTGTGGATGCTGTATTTGGTGTGGAACCTCCGCCTACTGCCAGAAAACTGAGGGAATTATTCTATATGGCACACTTTGTGCATAGCCATATAGCTCATTTTTATGCTCTTGCTGCGCCTGATTTTGTTCTTGGTCCATACTCTCCTCCATCAAAAAGAAATATTCTGGGTGTGATAGAAATGGTTGGAAAGGATATTGGGACAGAGGTAATAAAACAACGCCGGTTAGCCCAGGAAATACAGGCGCTTCTTGGCGGACACCAGACTTTTGTGGTCATGAACATTCCGGGCGGAGTGCGAAGAGGACTTTCTCAGAAGGAACGTGACGATGTAGTTTTTAAGGCGATGGGCTTTGTGGAATTTGCAAAATTCACACTGGGTGTGTTCGAAAGTTATGTTCTCAATAACAAAGAATATGTCGACCTGATCCTGAACGGCCCTTATTCACTCAAGCTCCATTCAATGGGTCTGGTTGACCGGAATAATAAAGTGAACTTCTATGACGGTAAAGTCCGGGTTGTGGATACCGAAGGAAAGGAACTTTACAAATATAATCCCCCGGAGTACCTCGATTTTGTTGCCGAACATGTTGAACCCTGGACCTATCTTAAATTCCCCTTCCTCAAAAAAATGGGATGGAAGGGGTTGACTGACGGACAGAAATCGGGTTTGTATCATGCAACTCCCCTGTCAAGGCTGAATGCCGCTGATGGTATGGCAACACCTCTTGCACAGAAGGAATATGAGAGAATGTTCAGCACACTCGGCGGTAAACCGGTCCATTCAACTCTTGCGATGCACTGGGCCCGCCTGGTTGAATTGCTCTATTCTGCAGAGAGATGCCTGGAACTTGCGCTGGACCCCGAAATTACAGGAAAAGATCTGCGTTCGCCGCTGGATAAGATCAAGGGTGAAGGTGTTGGAATTGTCGAAGCGCAGAGGGGAACACTTACTCATCACTACTGGACCAATGATAAGGGAATCGTAACAAAAGTTAACCTTATTGTAGGGACTACAAACAACCACGGTGCAATCAGCATGTCAATCAAAAAGGCGGCTCAGGGACTTATCAAAAAAGGAGTTGAAGTTTCGGAAGGAATTCTGAACATGATAGAAATGGCTTTCAGAGCATATGATCCATGCTTTTCATGTGCTACTCATTGTATCCCGGGTCAGATGCCAATAATTCTTGAGGTCCGTGAAGCAAATGGTGAATTGCTTCAAAGGGTCAAAAGGGACTGACCTGCACGAATTGGTAATTGTTGATTAGAAATCTTTACAAACCTTGATATGCGAACCGGAGTCTTCTTCTGCCAGATAGAAAACAAGAAGGAACTGAATATTGATGCAATTGCCAAATATTCAGCAAACCTCCCTGATGTCGAAACGGTGCAGATATTGAGTCTGAAGCCCCTTCCTGATGTGAAATACCTTTGTGACCTGATAGAATCCTGTAATCTGGACAGGATCGTTATAGCGGGTGACATGCCGGGATATTTCAAACCGGTATTTACCAAGGCGATGGCATTGAATGGAAGAAATACGGATGAGATTCGATTAGCTTCCTTTCAGGAGCACGGGGCAAGAGGCGAATATGCATTGGATCGTGCCAAGGCCGTGGTGGCCTGTTCGACCATGGGAGTTCCCTTTCCTCTCGCAGCCATTCCAAGCGGAAATCCTGTCAATCATTCAACCCTGATTATTGGCGGCGGTATAGCCGGAATACAAGCTGCATTGGAGATAGCAAATGCAGGAAAGCAGGTATTCCTGGTTGAACAGACAGGTACTATAGGAGGACATATGGCAATGTTTGACAAGACATTCCCCACACTCGACTGTGCTGCCTGCATTCTTACACCTAAAATGGTCTCAGTGGGTCAGCATGAGATGATCAGGCTTCTGACCAGGTCGAAAGTGGAAGCTGTTTCCGGTAAACCAGGATCCTATAAGGTAAAGATCAAGCAGCATGCCAGGTATGTCGATGTCAGATCATGTGTTGCATGCAATCAATGTTCCGAGGTGTGTCCGGTGAAGGTTAAAAGTGAATTTGATGCCGGGATTTCTCTGCGTAAAGCGATATATATACCTTTCCCTCAGGCAGTTCCCAATGCCTACCTGGTTGACGATACAAAATGCACCTACATACTCTCTAAAGGTGAAAAATGCGGTGTTTGTATGAAAAAATGCCCGAAGGAATGTATAAACCTGAAGGAGACAGACCATACAATTGATCTTGAGGTCGGCAATATAATTCTTGCGACGGGCTATGAACTACTTGATGTAAGCAAGATAGAACAGTATGGATATGGAATATTTCCGAATGTGCTGACTTCTCTTGAATTTGAACGGCTTACAAATGCATCTGGTACGAC
>JAUZNW010000199.1 GCA_030706785.1 Bacteroidota bacterium
ATCCGCGTGAACAGCAGCTGAGTAACCGGATACAGTCTTTCTTCGCATCTCAGGGAATGACCGAATACGGAACTCAATACACACTTGATGGGAAGCTGCTGGATAAAAATCACGCAAAAGGTCTTGTTGCAACGAACGCTGATGCAAGTCTGTCAGCAACTCATCCGCTTGCACGGGATTTTGCGGAAGCCCTCTGGAACACTCCTGTACCTTCTGAATTCAGCGAGAGATACTATGATGGTCTGCTATACCTGATGAGCCTTTTGCATTGCAGCGGTGAATTCAGAATATGGACATTAAAATAGACGTCCTTTCCGAATCCTTTAAGGAGTTATTTATGCCTGTTATTTTATCTGGGCCCTCGATCCTGTAGATACGGCAATGTTCTTCCTCCACTCATATTTCTTGCCGTTATAATCAAGCAGTACATCATAAGTTCCCGGAGGACATGGACTTGTCGTCCCCTGGGCTTCACATTTCATGATCTCCAGGGTTTTGTCAGGAGCCGGAGTGCCTGTCTGCCTGGCTGATGTGCCTGCCGGATAAAGGTGAAGTGCTTTCACATCCTTATTTCCGCCAAGGTATTCAATTATCCCGGCGTTCAGGTTTGTGGTGATATTATAGCTGATATCAGGCTTCACTGTAAAGTTTTCAAGCCAGACTTTCTGCGGTCTGTCAGCAGCGCCCAGGGTTATCAAAGCATCGTAGGTCCCGGGTTTTATTGTCCCAGTTTTGATTGCCTTGCCATCTGCAGGGGATACCGGTTTATCGTGCTTCCCCTTTTCATAAAAAAGCACCACTCCGCATGAGGAGTTTTGTTCAGTATTTCCTTTAAACCTCTCGATTTTCGACGCAAATATTGCCTGTCCGCCATGGCTCTCAGGCTTCTCTTCCATTGAAATCTGATAGTCATAGACTACAATTGTCAGGGTTGTCTTTGTCTGAGGTTTGATTGTCACTTCGTCAACTGTAAAGGAAATTGTTCCCGGCTTGCCTGTCAGCTTGAAGGATTCCTTCAAACTGCATGTTCCGGGTTTAAGGTCCTGGATCCTGACCTCTTTGCCTCCGCTGTAAACCTTGAAAGATGAACCGGATATCAGGTTCCCCAGGGTTCTGACAGTCGGCACAAGCATAACTTTGTCAGGCGGTTTCAAAGGTTCGAATGTCTGACTAGCCCATACATGGTTCCATCCAAGTTCAATTTTTACATTTATTCCATTATCAAGCCGATAGGTGTAATCAGTCACCTTTTGGGCATGTAATGAAAAAATCATTGCTGAATTGATGAACAATAAAAGAATGAACTTTTTCATGGTGATTTCTTTTGGATTGTGGTTTATTCAAATTTACATCTTTAATATGACTGTTCAAAGAAAAAATCACCACATTTAACACAGGTTAAAATGCCTTATAAATAGCTTTGCCAGCCGGGCGTTTGTTAAAATGTGCCTGTCAGAGAATAATTGCAAGGCTGAGTTTGTCTAATAACTGTAATCAAGCTTTAATACTTTTGTTTATGAAGATATGTGGAAGAATAATCGGTTTAATGCTGGTCATGCTGATTGCAGGACCGGGCATTGTTGATGCACAGAGGGGGATGAGGCGTATGATGCCTGATTCCGTGAGAATGAACAGGATGAATAGAGGCTTTGAGAAATATCCGCTTGAGCAAATGGCCCCGGGTTTCGACACTTTGAAATTGAATCATCCCGGCCAGGGTATGGGGCCTTTTGGTATGAACAGGATGCACTGGGGTATGTTCCCCGGACCCGGATTTGGAATGAGAGGATGGATGTGGTGGGGTCCGATGAGGGAAAGAATGTGGAGAGGCTTCGGTCCCGGCTGGATGGATATGCCGCACTGGGGAATGAGACCGTTCAGGAGCGACAGTACCGGAACCTGGAGACCAGGGTCCTGGAGATTCAGTGATATCCCGAACCTTACGGATAAGCAGAAGAACCAGATTCAGGATATAAGGCAGAATCAGCAGGAGGAGATGAGGAAGTTCAGGGAGGATATGATGCAAAAAATACGAAGTATGCGGGAATTTAACCATCAGAAGATCATGGATCTCCTGACTCCGGAGCAGAAGAAATGGGTTGAGGAAAATATGCCCCGGCCATCTGATAAATAATTCATGCTGGTTGTTGCTGGTTGCTGGTTGATGGCTGCAAAAGAGGTCCCTCTGTGTAACTTAAAGCAGGCTAAAATAGCTTTCTTATAAGGTAAAGAATAACAGAAAGGACCACGCTTACGATAATCATTGTTGTGATAGGGAAATAGAACCTGACATTTTCCCTTACAATTCTTATATCGCCCGGAAGGTGACCGAGCCAGCCGAATTTATCTCCTGCAAAATAAACAATTATACCTGCCACGATCAGGAGTATGCCTGCAATGATCAGTATCCTGCCGGTTTGTTCCATGTGGCTCACAGCTTTAAAATTCAAAATTACTAAGCTGCAGCAAGAAATAAAAATGATCCGCATTATTCATTCTGACCGGATTGGCTTAAATTTGAATAATTGTTAATCAACCTGAATAAGCCTGATGAACCATGAAAAAGATACTGATAGTTGTTTTGCTCCCATTCATAAGCCTGGTCTTATCCGGACAGGCAGGTATTACTGAAAGTGATTCAGGCGTGCTGCGGGCGGGATTTGCTAAAGCCGATATCACGCCTGCAATCCCGGTTAAACTGAACGGTTATGCTTCCAGGAAAACCTATTCGGAAGGAATTCATGATCCGTTGACTGTCAGGGCAGTTGCATTTGAGAACGGAGGGACCAGGATCCTGCTTGTTTCAACTGACATCGGGTCATACAGTGCTGAGGTCTTCCCGGTTTTTCAGAAAGCCATAATGGATAAATTCGGCCTGAAGGAATCAGAGATATTCCTATCCACAATACATTCTCATAGTTCTCCCATCCTTTCTCTGAACTCTGAAACAGGTGATCCAAATAATATAGAATATACCAGGACATTGCAGCAAAAGGTTCTGGCCGTGACGGGAGAGGCTTTAAAAAATATGAAACCGGTTCTTACAGGCACTGGAAGGGGCTCTTCCCCGGTAGGGGCGAACAGAAGGGAGATGAAGCCTGACGGGTCAATCACTCTTGGAAGAAATCCCTATGGAGTGACAGATAAAGAAGTACTGGTCATGAAGATAACGGGAGAGAAAGGAAATACTTCAGGGATACTTTATGACTATGCCACCCATTCAACCTCGCTCGGTCCCCAGAATATGCTCATCAGCGGAGATGTCCTGGGATTATCGGCGCAATTTGTAGAGAAAATTCTCGGGAAGGATGTTATTACTCCGGCTTTTGCCGGTGCTTCCGGAAATATTGACCCGTGGTACAGGGTGCTTCCCGGATTCAACACTGAGGAAGGCTGGATCCCTGAACCTGTTTTACTGGCCACAATGCTCGGTGAGGAGGTAGTTCATGTTTGCAGGGATATAAAGGATGTTCATCCGGGAGGCATGATCAGAACGGCATTTGCAGTTCTCGAATGTCCGGGGAAAAAATCTTCAGATACAGATAATCCTTCTGCCCAGCCGGAGTCTCAGACTGTACCGGTCAATATAACGGTTGCCCGCATCGGTGATGATGTGGCTTTTGTCGGATTCAATGTTGAAATGCTTACCGAAATAGGCATGCAGATTAAATCAGGTTCACCATTCAGGAATACCTTCGTGATCACTCATTGCAACGGGTACAGTGGCTACCTGCCCCCTGCAGAGCTTTATAAGGAGGGAGGTTATGAGATCACCTCAACACGGTTTGAAATCGGATCGTCGGATATGGTTGTCAGGAAAGCACTGAGGATGCTGTATGATCTGAAATAATTCACTCTCCCTGAAGGTTTTCGATTCGCTTTCTTATGCCATCGATTTTCTCTTCCCGCTCGAACGAAAATGTCTTCTGTTCCCTGCCGATAAACTCAAAAAGCATCAGAGATTTTAAAGAGTACTCTAGACTTCCGGTCTTATTGCCCTGGGCCAGTTTCAATTCAGCTTCCGCATTGAAAAGCTCTGCAAGGATCTCCAGATGTCCGTTTGTATAATTGTGTTGCTGAAGAAGAGTGTCCGTCAGCTCCTCTGCAGGTATTGCGCTGAAAAAGGAAGAGTCCTCCCGCAGCATCTGACGGTAAACATCGCTAAGTTCCTTCGATGCTTTCTTAAGTTCGCCTTTCCTGATCAACCCCATAATTCCTGCTATCAGATCACCGATCATTTCAATCATCCGCAGAATGTAATCTCGTTGGTACATAAGACTGTAATTCAATTCGAAGATAATAAAATGTTGGCATCAGGCGACGGGCTACAGACGACAGGAGAAGAATGTATTATGTATTTAGGTGGCAGGCGATGGAAAGAAAGTTAATCCTTCAACCTTCTTTTTACCATGACGGCCACGGCAAACACAGTGAATTATTTAAATCACTACTTTTATACGCCCCGACTGGATTATTGCTCACAGGATTACTAACCAAAAATACCTCATACCATGATTAAAGAAATTACTCTAAATGAGCTGAACCCTGAAAGGTTCATCAATGAACAGGTAAAAGAAATTGCCGCTGCAGTAGGCGATGGAATAGCCATTAATGCCCTGTCGGGTGGTGTGGATTCCTCCGTTGTAACAATGCTTGGGTACAAGGCTCTTGGAAAAAAGCTCAGGACAGTATTCATTCAGAATGGCCTTATGCGGCAGGGAGAACCTGAAATGGTAGCAGGTGCTTTTAAAAAACTGGGTGTCAGTGTTGAGATTATCGATGCCCGGCAGGAGTTCCTTGATGCCCTGAAGGGAGTAACAGATCCTGAGATGAAGCGTGAAGCTATAACCCAGACATTCTATAAAAAGGTATTCGGCAGGATCGTCAGGGAAAGCGGTGCAAAATTCCTGCTTCAGGGTACAATACTGACTGATGTGGATGAAACTGTGGCCGGGATCAAAAGACAGCACAATGTATTTGCACAGCTTGGAATTGATCCGAGAGAGGCTTTCGGGTACCAGATTATCGAACCATTGATACAACTCCGCAAGGATGGTGTCAGGGCAGTCGGCAAGGCTCTCGGGCTTCCACAGGAAATCTTTGCCCGCATCCCTTTCCCCGGGCCTGCTCTGGCAGCACGCGTAATAGGAGAGGTAACAAGTGAGCGGCTGGAAACAGTAAGAAAGGCAACAGCAGTGGTCGAAAGACTCCTGAAAGACAAAGGGGCGTTTCAGTATATGGCAATCCTGCATGATGACAGGGTAACGGGAATGAGGGATGGCAAGCGGGACTTCGGCCTTCAGATCGAGGTAAGATGCTGGGACAGCGTTGATGCAAGAATTGCTTCGCCGACCAGACTGCCCTTTGAGGTACTGGAAAAGCTGGCCCAGGATATAATAAAAGAGGTACCGGGAGTTGTGAGTGTGACCTATAATATTACAACAAAGCCGCCGTCA
>JAUZNW010000002.1 GCA_030706785.1 Bacteroidota bacterium
GCGAGTGCTATGCAGTCGCGTTAACAACAGCTTTTGACAGGATTTTCGATTCAAGCTCCTTGTGCCTGCCCCGGCTCGTATCATACATAAGTGCTGTAGCAACGAATACCGAAGAATACACACCGGTACTGATACCAACCAGAAGAGCAAACATGAATCCACGAATTACAGCGCCGCCAAATATGAACATAGCTGCTATTGTAAGAATAACTGCAAAGGTGGTGTTTATCGTTCTGCTCAAGGTAGCATTGAGCGCTATATTAAGAACTTCCTTGAATGGCCTTTTCCTGTATAATGGCAGAAATTCCCTTACTCTGTCAAAGACGATCACAGTATCACTCACAGAGTATCCTATCACTGTAAGTATTGCCGCTATGAATGACTGGTCAATCTCCATTGAGAATGGCATATGGCCCCACAGCAGTGAATAGACTCCGAGGACAAGAAGTACATCGTGGAACAAAGATGCAACAGCCCCGAATCCAAACTGCCAGTACTTGTACCTGACGAAGATGTAGAAAAAGATAAGGACAAGTGCAATACCAACAGCATAGAAGGCATTGATCTTGATATCGGCTGCCACAACAGGTCCGACTGTTTCCGAACTCTTCATATAATTCCGGAGGAAATTATCCCTGGAAACATCTGGTGGAAAGAAGCTTTGCAATCCTTCATAGAGCTTAGTGTCAACAGCATCTTCAGCACCTGTCTCGTTAATTCTGTACGCGGTGGTTATCTTGACCTGGTTAACGTTTCCGTAAGTGACTACCTGGGGAAGCTCTCCGAAAGCAACGGTGAGCTTATTTGCTATATTTTCAGTAGTCACAGGTTCATCAAACCTTACGACAAATGTACGTCCTCCCTTGAAATCGATTCCAGGATTAAGTCCCCTTGTGAACAGTGAAATGATTCCTGAAGTAAGTATAATCGCTGAAGCAATATAGAAGTATTTCCTCATTCCTATGAAATCAATATTTGTATGCTTCAGAAATTCTGCGGTCATTTTAATCGAGAAATGAAGCTGTTTGTTCCTCTTAAGCAGAGCTTCGTAAATCAGCCTTGTGATAAAAATAGATGCAAACAGTGATGTCATTGTTCCAATGATAAGGGTAGTGGCAAAGCTTTTAATCGGGCCGCTACCGAACACATAAAGCACGACTCCTGTTATGATTGTTGTGGCCTTTGAGTCAATAATTGCAGGATAAGCTCTTCTGTAACCGTCATAAAGGGCCAGTTTGACTCCCTTCCCGTTTCTCAGCTCCTCTCTTGTACGTTCGAAGATAAGAATGTTCGCGTCAACGTCCATACCCATCGTGAGCACTATACCTGCAATACCCGGAAGTGAAAGCACGGCATTCAGCGAAGCGAGCACTCCAAAAAGCAGAAGCAGGTTGACAAATAGAGCTATATCCGCAATCGTACCTGCGCTTCTGCTGTAATAGAAAATCATAAAGCTCAGAACGAGGATAAATGCGATTACAAAAGAAACAAAACCTGAATTGATTGCTTCTTTTCCGAGTGAGGGACCTATAACATTATCCGAAACAATTCTTGCAGGTGCAGGCATTTTACCTGACTTAAGTATGTTTGCCAGGTCTGTTGCCTCGTCAAGTGTAAAATCTCCGGTGACTTCAGTACTCCCACCTGTTATTTCATTTATAACCCTCGGGTAGGAACGGACATAACCGTCAAGAACTACGGCTATACAACGGCCGATATTTTCGCGGGTCATTCTTGCCCATGTCTTGGCGCCTTCCGAATTCATTGTAAAGTCAACCTGGACCTCAGAGCCGGTCCTTCCCGAAGTAGGCCGTGCACCCGTTATAACATCACCTCCCAGTGGGGCTCTTCCATCGCGTGTTGTGATTTTTATTGCGTGGAGCTCAAACATTGATTTGGTGGGATCATACTTGTACGGAGTAAGGCTCCAGACAAATCTAAGGTCACGTGGTAACAGGATTTTTATCCGCGGCATTTTGAGATAGCTGTTCACCTTGGCGGTATCCATCCCCCTTACAAGACCTACCATTGACGACTGCAAAGGCTGCCCCTTTTGATCCACGCGGGGATTGAGGACTGCAAAGAGCGGATTCTGAAGGTCGAATTCCTGCCTTGTTTCTGCCTTTGCTTTTGTCGTATCCTTGCTTATGAGTTCCTCAAGAGCCTGATCCTTTTTAGTTGTATCTGCAGGGGCAGCAGGTTTAGCCTGAGAAGGAGCAGCAACGGCCGATTTTGTCGTGTCGGTTTTCGCATTACTTTTCTGTATCTCCCGGAGGATATTATTTGCCTGTATCAGGTAATTTATCACCTCACTGTTCTCATATGTTTCCCAGAACTCGAGGTTGGCAGTTCCCTGGAGGAGTTCACGAACCCGCTTCGGATCTTCCTGGCCGGGAAGCTCGATAAGGATCCTGCCTTTTGTGGACAGTTTCGTTATGTTTGGCTGAACAACCCCGAACCGGTCAATTCTTGTACGCAGGATGTTGAATGAATTATCAATCGCTGTGTTAACTTCCTCATTGAGGACTTTCATAACCTCCTCGTTGGTCGAATTGAAGTTGATCTTATCCCTCAGGGCAGGTGTTCCGAAAATAGATGCAAGTTTGGCATTGGGATCTATCTCCTGGAAAGCCCTTCCGAAAAGTGTAAGAAAATCAGCCTGACTCTGTCTTTCATATCCTTTAGCTTTGGCAATTGCCTGCAGGAAAGTTTTATCAGTGCTGTAATTGGAGAGTGATTTCAGAACATCCTCGACAGAAACTTCAAGAATGACGTTCATACCCCCTTTCAGGTCCAGACCAAGATTCATCTGTTTTTTCTGAACATCTTTAAATGTGTAACCGAGGTAGCTCCATTTCTCTTTTGGCAGGGCAGCAATGGAATCCACATAAGTGCGCTGTTTTACAAGGTCACCTTTTGCATATTCTTTTGCATCTCTTCTTACCTTGTATGTTGCAAAGGTAAATGACAACTGATAGAGTGATATCAATCCCAGTGCGATAGCCAGTACAGTAACTGCTCCTTTATTTTGCATCTGATTCTTTTTTTACACTATTTTCAATAAAATGATTGACGAGGCGCAAAGATAAAAAACTTTTACGTAAAAAAGTAGTACCCTTTAAATCATAAAAAATGGAGGTGTCGCAATCAACACCTCCACATCATCAAAGGTAATTAAAAAATGGTAAGCAATTATTATTTAATGAGTTCAGCGAAATCAGATTCAAGCGGTTTCCTGTTTATGAAATCATAAAGTGCAAGGCTCCTGATGTTATAGAAAAAATTCCAGTAATCCTGCAAAGACTGAATATAAGCTCTTCTGTTCTGGTCCTTCCTTGAGTCAGCATCCTGCAGGTCAAGGACTGCTATTTTCCCGATAAGGAAACGCTGTTTTGTAACTTCATAACGCTTCATGGCGACAGTATCCGATTTGGCTGCTATTGAAACCTGGTCTGCCTGGAGATTGAACTGATCAACATCGAGCAGGAGGTTCTCCTCAAAGTCGACCAGCGCCTGTGCTGACTGTACCTGTGCAAGTTCATAGCTTGAAAGCGCCAATTTATACCTTCCGCGGCCAAGGCCCCAGTCGAGGATCGGTAAAGTAAATCCTATTCTTACAGTCTGCTGTCTGGCAGGTTGTTCGTAGGCCAGTGCGAAATTAGGGTCTTGGTCACGCAATCCATAGGATGCAACCAGGTTAGCATTAAGGCCCTTTTCGGCTTTTGCCTGTACCATAGCACTCTGGGCAGTCAGAAGGGTCAGCTGCTCGTTCACTATTTCAGGATTGTTCGCCATGGCAAGATCCAGTACCTCCTTGGAATTTACCTGCAGTGATGGAATCTCACTTGGAATAATAAGCTCAATCGAAACACCCTCCTTAAATCCTAAGAATGACCTTAAGCGTATCTCCCTGTCACGTAGATTCATTTCAGCCTGCTTACGCGCCGTTTCAGTATTAAGCCATGAAAGCTGCATCTGCAGAAGCTCATCCTCAGCAATGGTTCCCAGGTCATATCTTCCTCTGGCGATCCTGTACAGCGTATCAGCATTTGAATAGTTCATCTCTGCAATCTGCTTGTTGATCTGGGCCAGTGCAAGTCCGAAGAAGTACTGGACAGCCTGTTGGTGCACGGACTCAATATTGGCGAGATAAGTTTTCTTGGCAGCATCATATTTCAACGGCTCTGTTTTTTTCTGCCATCTCAGGGCGTTATATCTGAACATAGGCTGATTCAATGCGATAGTGAGAGGCGATGTGATATATTTCCTCGTGTGATTCTCAAAATCGTTGAACAGGTTCAGATCGGAGTTCAAAGATATCGTACCTCCGCTGAATCCAACATTCTGTGAAAGAGAAAGTGATCCGATATTATTCAGGGTGTTCGTTGACCTGTAATCCCATGTGTTTGTAAATGAGTTCCAGACCCTTTCATAAGCCGTGCTGTAACTCGGTGTGGTTCCAGTCAAAGTCAGGGAAGGCCTGTATTGCGCAACGTAGGTACGGTACTGCCAGTAACTTGCACGAAACCTGTGTTTGGCGATCATTGCATACGGCGACTGCTCCTCGGCAAGCTTCAAAACTTCGTCCAGGGTAAGCTTTTTTAACTCCTGGGACAAGGAATTCTGGAACGATAAGAAACAAAAACCTATCGTGGATAAAAATAATAACTTCTTCATTTTAAATATTTTATTCGTATCTTAATGATTCAATGGGATCTTTTTCTGATGCTCTCTTTGCAGGCTGATAACCGAAAATTACACCGACGGCTGCCGACACTCCGAAAGCTATAAAGACTGAGAAGAAGGAGACAATCGTCATGATTCCTGCAATCTGCTCGATCAGCTTGGCCATTATAACTCCAAGGAATACCCCGATAAAACCTCCGGATACACTTATAAGCACTGCTTCAGAGAGGAACTGGACTACGATATCCATCTTTTTGGCACCGATGGCCATTCTTGTCCCAATCTCTTTGATTCGTTCCATGACAGATGCGAACATGATATTCATGATCCCGATTCCTCCTACGATCAGGGATATGCTGGCTATTGCGCCGAGCACTATGTTGAATATGTCTTTTGTTCTTTGCTGTTGTTTGAGCAGCAGCTCGGGAACTGTAATCTCAAAATCCTTTACATTTGAATGACGGCGTGTAAGCATTCGGCTCAGTATCTCAGTACTCGGATTTAGCTGATCAGTCTCACCGACCTGGACTACGATCCTGTCGAGCTGGTTATAGTTGGTTTCGGCTTCGGTTGATGCATCGGAACTGCTTACAACGACCCTGCTCATTCCTCCCATTCCCGGGCCGCCAAAGACCATGACATTTGTTGAGGCTTCGGATACGAGCTTGGTATTCACCAGGGCCCGGTTCTGATATCTCAGAAGCATAGTCTGGATAGGTATGTAAATATTATCGTTGTATACATTAACGCCCTTTTCCTCAAATCCGGTAAGGCTGACGTTTGTTTTCTGAAGAACGCCTATTACCTTAAGCCAGATCCCGTTGAATTTGATGTACTGCCCTATAGGATCGATTTTGCTGAAAAATTTGGATCTTATATTTGCACCTATGATACAAACCTGTATCCCGTTCTCCTCCTGGTAATTATTAAAAAATACGCCTGAAACAAGCGGAAGGTTGTATAGATAGAAATAATCGTTTGAAACTCCAACAAGCTTGGCGGTGTACTTAACACCGTTCATCATAGCAACGGAGTTGAATGAGATTTCAGGGCTGATCCTTTTTACTGAAGGAAGAACCTCGCGGATGGCATCAACATCAAGCATGCTGAGGCCTCTGGAGAATTTCTTCGTCTGTTTTTCAGATTCTGTCGAGCTGGATGTTGATTTATCCTGAACAATGGGATTGATAAGGATATTATTGACACCCACCATCTTCATCTGTTCCATTATTTCCTGCTTCGCGCCCTTGCCGATGGCAAGCATTGCGATTACTGCCGCGACACCGAAAATGATACCAAGAGCCGTAAGCATTGACTTCAACTTGTTTGAAACTATCGACTCTACGGCAATTTCCATATCATGAAAATATCGAAAGAAAAACTTAAACATGCCTGTCTGATTTTACTGTTAATTCTGATTCTGTTCACGTGACTGCTGAGGCTGATTTTGCCTGTTCTGCCTCATCTGATTCATGAATCTCCGCCTTGCTGCGGTATCGCTCATCATCCTCTGCATCATTTCAGGATTATTCCGCATCATCCTTCTGAATGCCGCCGTATCCCTGGGGCCGGTTTGTCCACTCTGCCTGAACTGACCGCCCTGCGTACTCTGACCGCCCTGCGTACCCTGACCTCTCTGCATTCCCTGACCTCCCGGCATTCCCCCCTGAGGCATATTCCCCCTCATATTCTGAAATTTCTGCATCATTTCAGGTGTCATTCCCTCCATCGTTGAAGGCGCCTGTCTTTCCTTCTCAGCCTCCTGCTTTGCCTTCAGTTCCTCTTCTTTCCTGGCTTTTGCCCGTTCCTGATTAACAGCAATAAGCTCCTGTCCTGCCAGTTTGAACCTCTCAGGATTTTCCGGAGTACTGAGGAATATCTTATCCCCGGGATTCAGACCCTGCTCAATTATAACATTGTTCTCATTTTCTTCGCCAAGGACCACAATCTGTTTATCCCTGCCTTTGGTATAGACATAAGGAATACTGTCAGCTCCCCGCTGAACACTTTCAAGGGGTATATATGTTACATCTTCAATCGTCTTCGTAACTATCTTGTTACCAGTGGTCATTGAGGGTCTGAGTATGGGATCGGTGCCGTCGATCTTGATCACGACCTCAAATACTTTTGCGTCAGCATTCGGTAACTGTTCTCCAATATTTGCCACTGATGATACAACTCCTGTATATGATTTTTCAGGAAAAGCGTCAACCATTATTTCAACTTTCTGACCGGCTTTAACCTTGCTGACATCAATTTCATTCACGTAGGTTTTAGATATCATCGACGACATGTCGGGTAATGTAGCCACAACATTATCCCAGGGGGATATTGAGGATCCAACCTTTCTCTTGGCATTGGTCCTGTCTCTCTTGTAGATAACCATTCCATCGGCCGGCGCTTTTATAACAAAGTTGGCAAGTATTGCCTGCAGGTCTGCAACTTTCTGCCTCTGCTCAGACAGATTGTACTTGATGGTTTTCATATCGGATCTTGCCTGCTCAACCTTAAGTGAATATCCTTTTATAGCTTGTTCCAGTGAACGTTTTGCCTTATCAAGAGAAATCTCTGCCTGCCTGATCGTTGTCGGCGGTTCATATTTGGACTGCTGTAGCGTAATCTCAGCTTCTTCAACCGAGAACTTGAGATTCTTTATATTGTCGCGCAGGTCACTGAGTGTAACTGCGGTATCAAGAGTTTTAACCTCCAGGTTGGTCTCATAAGTAGTCAGCCTATCAAGCTCGTCCTTCAGAGTATTGTCAAATGATGTCCTGTCGAGAGTGGCGATATAATCCCCTGACTTTACTACTGTTCCTTCGGGTACGAGATCAGTGATCTTAATATCCATTGCCCTTATCTGGCGGCTCTGCCTGAAATCGGGACCTGTTATATCAGTCGATTTCTCAGCCTGCAATTCCCCGGTGGTCGATACAACTATTTCAAACTGACCTTTTTTCACCTCAGCATAAAGGTTGGCAATATCTTTCTTTTTATTGATCCTGCCGACAATGATCAGGGCGATTATTGCCAAGACTGCCACAATACTGGTAATGATAATTACTTTTTTCATTGAGATTATGCTTATTAATTTTTATGTTTTCCTGTGAAAATTTTTTGCAAAAGTATTTAAATGTCCTTTTAATCAAATTGAATTTAACATCTTTTAAGGATTATCAGGTTTCTTCATTCTGCTTTAAAGACACCCATCCTTCCCGATTTATTCCGGAGCCAGAGTGAAAAAACAGAAAATATCAGGCTTTTTTAACAATCCCGATTACCCGATCAGCCAGATCATCAGCTTCTTCCGGAGTTCTTGATTCAGCGTAAATCCTGATTATCGGTTCGGTATTTGATTTGCGGACTTGTACCCAGCCGTCTTTTTGTTCGATCCTCATGCCGTCCCTTTCATCAATCTCATAATCTTTGAATTCTTGCCTTACGATGTCAAGAATCCTTTTAAAATCAGAACCTTCCTGAAGGGTCATTTTCTTCTTTGCCATGAAATAATCCGGGTATGTTTTCCTGAGTTCAGAGCATTTCATCCCGCTCAGGGCAAGATGGGAAAGGAACAGTGCTATACCGACAAGGGCATCCCTTCCGTAATGAAGCTTTGGATAAATTACACCGCCATTCCCTTCTCCTCCGATCACAGCATTTCTCCTCTTCATCTCTTCAACGACATTAACCTCACCAACAGCAGCGGTAAAATACCGGCCGCCGTATCGTTCCGTCACATCCTTCAGCGCCCTGGTCGACGACAGGTTTGAAACTGTGTTACCGGATTTATGTTTTAAAACATAATCCGATACAGCTACCAGTGTGTATTCCTCACCGAACATCGAACCATCCTCACAGATGATGGCAAGGCGGTCAACATCAGGATCGACAACGAATCCCAAATCTGCTTTCTTCTTTCTGACAAGAGAAGATATTTCGGTAAGATTCTGGGGGAGTGGTTCGGGATTGTGTGAAAAATGACCATCCGGATCCGTGTTGATCTCAACTATCTTATTCACGCCCAGGCCTTTAAGCAGACCTGGAACAATGATCCCACCTACCGAGTTGACACAATCGATAGCAATTGTGAAATCAGCTTTTCTGATCAGATCACTTCGCGTTAGCTCAAGTCCAAGTACCTGGTCAAGATGGATCTGGCTCCATGAATCGTCATGGATAAATGATCCGAAATCATCCACTCCGGCAAAAGCGAAATCTTCTGAATCAGCTATTTTAAGTACCTCAGAACCATCCGCTGCTGAAAGGAATTCTCCCTTTCCATTCAGGAGCTTCAGTGCGTTCCATTCAGCAGGATTGTGGCTTGCAGTAATAATTATCCCGCCATGCGAACCTGTACCTGTTACAGCCAGTTCAACAGTTGGGGTTGATGCCAGTCCTGTATCCGTAACATTGATTCCAAGACTTCTCAAAGTATTAACTACAAGATTGTTAACCATCGGTCCCGATCGTCTGGCATCACGTCCGATGATAACCCTCAATGGCTTCCCTGGATTTTTACGTCCAAGCCAGATCCCGTATGCAGAAGCGAATTTCACAATATCCACCGGGGTCAGCCCGTCACCGGGTTTTCCTCCGATCGTACCTCTGATACCTGAAATGGATTTAATTAGCGACATAAAACAGGAAGTTAGAGTAACAAAGGTGCGAAAAAAACTTCAAATCATTATATTGTCAATTAATTGTACCTTTGCGAACTGATTGTAAAATACCATGAACAACAGCAGATACAGGGGCAGACCGGCCAAACGATTTAAAGGTGAGGAAACGGGCGGCAGCCGGAAGGAGAATGTACATATCCGGCTGAACAGGCTTATTGCTGCCAGCGGCATCTGCTCGCGGAGAGAAGCTGATGTTTTGATCAGGGACGGCTTAATAACAGTAAACGGGAAAACTGTCACTGAACTTGGAACAAAGGTATCCACCGAAGATGATGTAAGATACAGGAACAGAAAGCTTAGGACTGAAAAAAAGGTTTATATACTGATGAACAAGCCAAAAGGTTATGTGACCACTGTAGAAGATCCGCATGCAGACCGCACCGTACTTGATCTTATTGGCGATGCCTGTCCAGAACGCGTATATCCGGTCGGCAGGCTGGACAAGTCCACAACCGGAGTACTGATGCTGACAAATGACGGCGAGCTTGCGGGTAAGCTGACGCATCCCAGGTACAAAAGGAAAAAGATCTATCATGTTTTCCTCGATAAGCCCGTAACCAGGAATGATCTTCAGAAGATATCCGGCGGGATTGATCTCGACGGAGAAACCGTAACTGCAGATTCCGTGGAATATGCTGATCCTGAAGATAGAACCCAGGTGGGAATTGAAATACATTCAGGACAGAACAGGGTGGTCAGAAGAATATTCGAGAAATTAGGCTATAAGATAAAAAAGCTTGACAGGGTATATTTTGCAGGACTGACTAAAAAGAACCTTCCGCGGGGTAAATGGAGGTTTCTGAACGACAAGGAAATTATAATGCTGAAAAGGGGAATTTTTTAGGAAGGGAAGATGAATCACAGATCAGGTTTTGTAAATATCCTTGGAAATCCAAATGTCGGGAAATCAACCCTTATGAACGCTCTGGTGGGGGAAAAGCTCTCCATCATCACTTCCAAAGTCCAGACCACACGTCACAGGATAATGGGCATTGTCAATGGTGACGATTTCCAGATTGTGTATTCCGATACTCCGGGCATTATAAAGCCAAAATACCGTTTGCAGGAGGCAATGATGAACTTCGTCAGCGTCGCCATGAATGATGCCGATATTATACTTTACGTTACTGACATCTTTGAAAAGCCAGGATCAGGTAACCGGCATTTAGAGAAAATAAAGGCATCAAGGGTACCTGTCATTATAGTTATTAACAAAATCGATCTGAGCAATCAGGCTGATCTTGAAATGATCTCAGGACTCTGGAAAATGGAGTTTCCTTCAGCGTCGATTGTTCCTGTATCAGCCATTAAAGGCTTTAATACCGAAACACTGCTCCGGGAGGTTATAGAAAGGCTCCCCGAAGGTCAGCCATATTTCCCCAAAGGCCAGATTACCGACAGGTATGAACGGTTTTTTGCCTCGGAGATCATCCGGGAAAAAATACTTCTTAATTATGAGAAGGAAGTACCCTATTCGGTTGAGATCGAGATCGAAAGCTTCAGGGAAGAAGATAATCTGCTAAGGATAAGGGCTCTGATCCACGTAATGCGCGACAGTCAAAAGGGTATTATCATCGGGCACAAGGGGCAGATGCTTAAAAAAGTAGGAACTCAAGCGAGGATCGAAATGGAGAGTTTTTTCAGGAAAAAAATATTTCTTGAACTATACGTTAAAGTTACGAAGGACTGGAGGGATAAACCTCAGGAGCTTAGGAAATTTGGCTATCGGTGACGAATAAATAATTTCGGATTTCGGATTGAGGATTTCGGATTTTTTAAATCCGCAATCCGCAATCCGAAATAGCTAATATATGTTCAGTACATGGGAAGGATTGTTGCCATAGTAGGAAGACCTAATGTCGGTAAATCAACATTATTTAACCGGCTCACCGAATCGCGTGAAGCCATTGTAGACAAGGAGAGCGGAGTGACCCGTGACAGGAATTACGGAACATCAACCTGGAATGGCATTGACTTCTCGGTTATCGATACAGGCGGCTATGTCAGGAACTCAGACGATATTTTTGAGGAGGAGATCAACAAGCAGGTCCTGCTTGCAATTGAGGAAGCTGACATCATTCTGTTCATGGTTGATGTAACATACGGGATACATGAACTTGACGCGGCTATTACAGAGCTTTTAAGGAAGATCGAAAAGAAAACATTTCTGGTTGTAAACAAGGTTGACAATGGTCAGCGTCTTCTTGATGCCGCTGAATTTTATCGGCTCGGCCTTGGCGATTATTTTCCCATCAGTTCGATAAACGGCAGCGGGACAGGGGAGTTGATGGATGCAATTGTCAGGAACCTCTCCGGTCAGGCCCCGGAATTAATTCCAGATATACCAAGGGTTGCGATCGTCGGCAGACCGAATGTCGGAAAATCATCTCTTGTTAATTCCCTCCTTGGAGAAGAAAGGAACATAGTCACCCCCCTGGCGGGGACGACCCGCGATTCGATCTATACCAGGTATAATAAATATAACCACGACTTCCTTCTTGTTGATACGGCGGGATTAAGGAAGAAGGCCAAAGTAAATGAAGATATTGAATTCTATGCTGTGATGAGGGCGATCAAAGCCATCGAGAATTCAGATGTATGCCTTCTTCTGATCGATGCTACACGCGGTATCGAAGCTCAGGACATTAATATAGTCTCTCTTATCCAGAGAAACAGCAAAGGGATGATCATTCTTGTCAATAAATGGGATCTGGTTGAAAAGGAGAATAACACCGCTTTAATGTATGAAAAGGCCATACGAAGCAAGACTGCCCCTTTTGTTGACTACCCCATCATATTCATATCGGCAATAAACAAACAGCGTATTCACAGAATACTTGATCTCGTTGACAGGGTGAACAACAACAGGAGAAGGAAAATAGCCACATCTGAGCTGAATGAGGTCCTGCTTGGCATCGTCAGGGACAATCCTCCTCCGGCCGTAAGAGGTAAATATATAAAGATAAAATATGTAACCCAGCTTCCCACCTATTCCCCTTCATTTGCATTTTTCTGCAACCTGCCCCAGCATATTAAGGAACCATACAGGAGATACGTAGAGAACAGGCTTAGAGAACAATTTGACTTCTCAGGTGTCCCTCTTAAGGTATTTTTCAGAAAAAAATAAGTTACTTTGGTGTGGTTTTTGTGAGAAAGTTGTATTATCCCATTTTGATGAAAACAATAAACCGGCTTATTCCTGTAGCATTTGCCGTGCTTGCATTTGCTTGCGGAAAGATCCAGTCGCTTCCCGACACGCCAAAGATAGAGTATACTGATTTCACTGTTTTTGACACAGTCGATATCCTGGGTAATGCGGCTAAGGGAGGCAGGCTCAAGTTTAAATTCGAGGATGGTGACGGGGACCTGGGGCTGCCCACTCCGGCAGCCGATTCAGAAAGCCTGGATGACTCAGTTAACCTGTTTCTTACGCTTTACAGGATGAAGGATGGCGTTATGGGACTTGCTCCCGATAATGATCCGATGAAACCTTCAAATTACAGGATCCCTTACATGGAAGTGACCGGGCAGAATAAAATACTCAAGGGGACCATCGCAGTCACCTTCTTCTATCTTTTTTACTCCAACAAGGATACTGTCAGGTATGATTTCTATGTAAAGGACAGGGCTCAGCATATCAGCAATACCCAGTCCACAGCCACAATACCTCTTTATTATAACGGCGTATACAAATAAGAAGGAAATCAGACCTTTACGCCCATAAACAGGACATCGTCAACCTGATCATAATCACCCTTCCATTCTTTAAAAAAGGTAATCAGCTTTTCTTCCTGTTTGGCTACAGGCAACCAGGCAATTTCGCCGACAAGCTTTTTGAGCCTTGCGATTTTCATCTTCTTGCCTTCGGGTCCCCCGAACTGGTCGGGGAAACCATCGGAGAACATGTAGATAGCGTCTCCTTCCTTAAGATAGTATTCCTGGTCGTCAAAATATTTCTCAACTACTGACTGGCCTCCGACTGATGCCCTGTTGCCTTTTACATACAGCAACTCGCCTCCCAGAAAGAGAATGACAGGCCTCATTGCTGAAGCGAACCTGACATGCCTGTTATTGAGTGAGAATTCACAAACAACTATATCCATGCCATCGTTTGAGACTCCTGCCTCAAGGTTCTGGTTGAGTGTTGCAAAGACCTGCTTATCAAGTATTGTAAGGATCTCGGATGGCTTGGAGATCCGCTGTCTTGAAACAATATCCTGAAGAAGTGTTGAACCTATCATCGACATGAATGCTCCGGGTACACCATGTCCCGTTGAGTCAGCACAGACCAGGATATATCTGTCGTCATCAAACTTATCAAACCAGTAAAAATCACCGCTGACTATATCACGCGGGTACAGCATTATAAATGCATCCCCGAAATGCTCCCTGAGTTTCTTTATGTCAGGGAGGATGCTTGACTGGATTCGCCTGGCATAGTTGATACTGTCGGTGATCTCCAGATTCTGAATTTCAATCTCAGCTTTCTGCTTCATTACAACCCTGGTCCTTGCCTCAAGTTCCTTTTCAAGATATTCCTGAATTTTCTTCTGGGCTTTTTCCCTCTGGCGGACTACAAGGACAACAACTCCTGCAGCGACTCCAAACATCGACAAAATGAACCACCATGTTCTCCAGACAGGCCTTTTTATGCTGATATCAAATGACAGGGGATTCTCCTGTGAAAGGCCATCCTCATTCACTGACATCATACTGAATCTGTACTTCCCGTCTCTCAGGCTGTAACTCACTTCCCTGTTGGACGATAAAGGAGTCCAATCATTATCATAATTTTTCATGAAGGTGCTGTAATACACCTTTTCGGGATTACTTAGAAATATACCGGTGTAATTCACACGTACAGTATAATGTTTTTTATAAGGAAGGGAGAATGATGACTTGTACGGATATTCAACATCGTTAATAGTTATTGAATTGATATTATTCACAGGTGCGACATTGGTCTGCCGGTCTTTGTTCCTGTCATAGGTGATCAGGCCTTCGGTAGTTCCGATAAGGATCATTCCATCAGTTGATTCATACATGCCTTCAGGGTTGCAGGACCCTCCGTTTGCAAAATCAGTGCTGTACACTTTTGTTATTCCTGTAGCAGGATTATACCTTGAAAAACCTCGTTCATGCCCGATCCAGATGTTGTCTTCCCTGTCGGCAAGTATAGCATATGTATAGTTGTTAAGTAATCCATTTGAAATTCCAATTGGCCTGACAGAATCCCCATGGCATTCAAATACACCGTTCCCGTAAGTGGCAACCCAGATATTTCCCTTGCTGTCTTTTGTGAGTGCGACCATTTTGTTCAGAAGTGTTCCGTACATTACCGCATCCATAGCTATCACACCCGAATCCGGATCGATCCTGTAAAGCCTCTCACTCTCATTAGCTACATAGGCGCTTCCATCGTTTTCAAGAAGGATCTGGTTGATGCCTTTTGAAGGAAGGCCGTCATTTATGTCATAGCGCTTTTTTTGATTCCTGCTATTCTTTGAAATGATATAAACACCATTGAGGGTGGCAAGCCAGATATCATCGCCCATTACTCTGACTGAGTTTATAAAATCAGCTCCTTTATCACCTGATCTGTAGAACTGCTTAAGATTCCCATTAGGGTCCCTGAGGAACAGCCCTGATCCTTCCGTTCCTATCCAGATGTTCTTTTCATCATCAATAAAATATGAGCTTACCCCAATCCGTCCTGCCAGTTTCGAAACCGATGTATACGATTTAGGTTTTCCTGAGGCAAGGTCATACAGGTAAAATCCTTCAGGAGTTCCCAGGACATAATCCTCATTAAGCTTACCCGCAAAAATGATATTGTGCTTTTCACCAGGCAGAAGGAATCTGAATGCGTCAGTACCCAGCATAGATAATCCGTCACCATTGAATCCCAGCCAGATATTGTCTTCAGAATCCTGGAAAACTGTCATGACATTATCACCGGGCAGCCCAGAAGCTTTATTAATAACCCGGGCTGAAATAAGAGAAGCTGAATTATCAGCAAAACGCATTCTGATTGTACCGTTCCCGGATGTTGAAACCCAGTAATTATACTGTCTGTCCCTGGTCACCGATTTAACTGTTACAGATTCGAGGGAGGGAAATCCGGCGAAACGTGAAAGGGTATCATGATCAGCTTTTAACTTCAATAAAAAAAGTCCGTTACCATCTGTGCCGACCATACAGGCTGAATCACCGGTTATAGGATTTATCGACATTATCCTGGAGTAATCAAATCCTTCAATGGTTTTTATCAGGGCCAGGGAATCCTTTACCAGCCTGCAGATCATCAGGTTTTCCTGAGTACCTAAAAGCATTTTACCTGAGCCCTGGAATGCTGCAGAGAACATATTGGGATCTGAACCCAATCCTACTATTGTTGCTTCAGGAGATTCTCCTGGATTTATCCTGTAAACAGGTTTCCGCTGGGGAATAATATAGATGGTACCGTCAGGACTTTCAATTATTGATGATATGCCAGTTCCGGAAGAATTAGGCAGGTCAACCTGTTTTAAATCCTTTCCGGATGCATAGAATAATGTCCCGTCATTACAGCCGAACCAGACCCTGCCGCTGCTGTCCTTCATTGAAAATGTCGTCAGCCGGCCGCTTGCAGAATCGGGAAACCATGTTTTATAAAAATTGAAGCCGTCGAACCTTAACAGACCCTCCGTGGTACCGATCCACAGATAACCCTTGTTATCCTGTGTGAGCGTATAGATCACCTTGCTCGGAAGATTGTTCTCAAAGCCGTAATTTCTGAACCTGTATGTTTGCCCCGGCAGCAGTGCTGAGGATAAAAATAAGCACGCTATGGTGCTTAAACAGGCGCTCCGATTGACGTGTAATCTCATCTGACCTTTCCCCTATTTTGTTTTTTTCCTGATAGTCACTACCGGCTGATATACGGGCACTCCTCCGATCGGCGAGCTGAAGAACTGCAGTGCATCACCTCTCTGGTTCTGAAGCAGGACAACCACATTATTGTTCTTTACAAGAAATTCCTGTTTCTTGTGAAACTGGAAGTCAAGGGATTTACCAACTTCCTGAGGTTCAATCGGTATCTTTGATTCCGCCCAGTCATCCTCGTTGGAGATGGGAACCGATATGCCCTGTTTATAGGTCGATACAACAAGGATGGTCCCGTCGTCATCCCAGTCAAAATTCCTTTGCTTTATGGATACTATACCGGTATCCACATACGGGTAGATATGTGCCACACTCTTTGTATCGTTCCACATCCTGAACGTATATTCATATGTGAAAGCATTGGCGCCTTCGATGGCCAGATTGTTCTTTGCATCACTGCTCAGGAAATACCTGTACAGGTTACCGTCATCACCGCTTATCCCTTCACATATGATCTTGAAAATATAACTTTTCCATTTCTCATTGTAATCCCCCTCTGACGGGTTGAACGGGCCGAAGACATAGTAATTGTTATCGTACTTTTCGTCATTGCCGAATACCTTTGAGGCCAGCTGATTGCCTGATTTATAATTATCACCGGACTTTAGTCCCTTCGACTGTTCATTTTTGTCGGGATCAACTCCTTTCCCTCCATATATGGAGAACATGGTACGTGTATCCCAGAATCCCTGGATCTCATCATTTTCACCACTGCAGTCCGGATCAAAGACCTTAATGTAAAACTGCCTGTTATAATCTTTCGGGATTGTGAAAAAGAATACGGTATAAAAGTGATCATCGCCCCAGGATGTCGCGCCGTTCTTCCCGAAAGTAACAAGGAAAGGTATGTTTTCATCCTTTCCCGGGACTGCCTGTCCGAATGTTTCCGTCGACAGCAATGCCGTTGAAAACACTGTAAAAATCAGGATATTAAGTATTGCAGTATGTAGTTTCATCAAGTACGGTTATTTTTTGCTCTCACTATCATTGTTGACTTTCACTCTCATCTCTTTCGTGCTATTGTAATCTTTCTTGAAACGCATGCTTCCTTAACTGCTCCATCCGGTCCCGGTTTTGAAGTCACGATCAGCTGAATGCTGTAATCACCCGGACGGGCATAGGCTTTATTCACATTCTTCCCAATGGCAATGCTCTCATCGTCAAAGCTCCAGTAGTATCTTGATATATCCCATCCGGGAAGATTGGTGCTGTCGGCATTGAGTGTGATCATTTTGCCCGCATCCGCCGTCAGTGGTCCGGATATATAAGGCTGAACTATATCCTCAACAACCAGTGTCTGGGATTTCTCGTTGACTGTTTCCTTGTTTGTGACCTCATTTGTCACATCAAGCTGAACCAGGTAGGTACCCGGGCCTTTGTAGCAATGTTCAACCTGGCTACCTTTGGCCGTTGTGCCGTCACCAAACCTCCACAGGTACAGGAACGGGATTGAATCATACTTCACCGCATTCTCTTCAATGAACTCATAACAGTAGTTATTCTTTTCCAGCTCATTACAAGAGCTCTTCCTTATTACAGTGATTTCAAATTCATAAATATCGTCGTTCCTCCGGCGGTTTGAAGCAAAATAGCCTGCCTGAAGATCAGGCTGAGGATAAAACGCGAAATCGTCAGAGGAGGAATTTATTGGAGGTGCGAGTCTTACAGGTGTGTCCCAGGAACCGTTGACTTTTTCACTATAATAAACATCAAGGCCGCCCATGCCCCCGGGTCTGTCGGATGTGAGATAGAGCTTCCCGGCAGGGTGTATGCACGGATAATTGTCTGTACCCGGAGAATTTATCTCAGGTCCCATATTTACAGGAGCGCTCCATTCGCCGTTGACCGATTCGCAATACCAGATGTCTGATTTACCCTGTCCGCCCGGCATATCAGAGGCAAAATAGAGGTACTTTCCATCTGAGCTGATGGAAGGCTGACCTATATTATAATCTGGATTATTATATTTGAAAGGCTTGACAGATTTCAGTTCCTGCCCCACCAGTTCGCCTGTAAATATCCCGCTATGATTTTTAAACTTCCTGCTTCTGGAAGGAACACCGGTTTCTATTTCGCTTGTGAAATAGATTGTTTTACCATCTGGCGCAATGCAGAGGGGACCGCTGTTGAACTGAGCGCTTCTTTCGCTTTTCACCTGGACAGGCTTTCTCCAGTCGGCAGTATCTCTCTTTTCAGCAATATAAATATTGTAAAGACGCCTGTTGTCGAATGAAGTGCGGTCGGTGATGCCGCTGAGGCGCCTGTCGGAGCAGAAGATAATTCCATCCTTTATGATTACAGGTGATATCTCGCTGAATGACGAAGTGTTGAGTGACAGCCTGGTGACCTTATATGCCGGTGCTTCCTGTGCTGACAGAGTAAATCCTGCCAGGAAGGCCATAAGTGAAAAAAACAGTATTGCTGGTCCATTTCTCATCCCCGTCAGAAATATCTTGGATTAGCGGCACTTACCTTGTACCTGAATTCGTACCTCAGAACAAGTTCGGTTGAGCCTTTTGAGTATGAATTCATTCTCCCGAAAGGATAATCATATGATAACCCGAACATCAGCTGCTGGTTTAGCTGAACCTGGACAATGCCGACTGCCACCTGTTCTGACAGGCGCCACGATCCGCCGACCCAGATAAGGTCAGCAATGATGAAGTTGCCGTTAACGTCAAGCTGGGTAAGCTTCCTTGTTTTATCGAGTGAATAGTCCACAAGGACAGACGGCCTGAACTTTAAAATGGGCGAGAAGGAGATCAATGCGCCGGTTGAGAAAAGGAAATCGTACTGGCTGAAACTGTGATAAGGTATTGCAGAACCGCTGCTGTTCCTCCTGTAATTGAGAAACGCTGGAATTGAAAGACCCGCAAAGAACCTGTCTGAAAAATAGTATACACCAGTTCCGACGTTCGGCAGGACCAGCGCTTTGTCGTTTGTTTTAAATACAGGATCGTTGGGATTGTTAAGTATTAATCCTGTATAATCAGTATTGGAGATATCAACTCCACCTTTCAGGCCGAATGACAATTTACCTTTTTTCAGCTTTATGTGGTAGGCATAGTCACCGTAAATAGATGTTGATTTTGTTACGCCATATTGCATGAACTGCGCTGAAAGCCCAAGTGCCACCTTGTCATTTTTGAGGGGTGAATGGAAAGAAACTGACTGGACCACCGGTGAACCCTTCGTGCCCAGCCATTGCATCCTGTATGACAGGAAGGCGCTCAGTACTTCCCGCGTACCTGCATAGGCAGGATTTATAACCAGTCCGTTCTGCAGATACTGGCTGTAAACCGGGAATCCAAGGTTTATTCTGGACGAGTCAGGGACATTCTGGCCCGAGGTAATATTAATGACCACCAGTAACAATATCAATCCGGCCTGAAGCTTTTTAAAAATATTGAATTTATATACTGGCAATATGTCCCTGATGCAAAACATATCAATACCTTTTTAATATTATGAATCCGCTCTTCTTGAAGACAGCACCGTTCCCCTTTGATGTTAACTTCAGCAGATAGTAATAAGTTCCTTCGGGGAGGTCGGCACCTTTGGCGTTCCTGCCATCCCATTCGGTCCATTGGTGCCCGCTCCTGTTGGAAGTCGAGAAAACTTCAGTTCCTGCGCTGTTTATTATTGTCAGCTCCGCATTCTGGTTCGGCAGGTCAAGCCCGCTTATTATGAAAGTATTGTTATAGCCGTCAGGATCATTGTTGGGCGAGAAGCCTTCGGGGATCACAAGATCCAACACTGTTACGTCAACCTGATCCTGGAGCTTGCAGGCACCATGAGTGACCGTCCACAGATACCTGTTCAATCCTTTCGACAAGCCTGAGACTTTTGTTCTGTAATCAGTGTCTTTATCAAAGATCCCTGTCCCTTCAAGTACGGTCCATTTCCCGGCACCTCCTGAAATGGGTGGATCGGCGACCATCTGCACAATATAATCGAAAGAGTAAAGGATTGTATCCGGCCCCGCATTGATCGTTGAGCCTGGTGGCAGGGAATCGAGAACAAGCTCAACAGCATTAGAGATGCTTGTGCAGCAATCATTAGACCCTGATTTAACCGCCCTTCGGTATTGCATGGTCCTTGTCATCACAGGAGGCTGATATGTCCCGTTCGACAGGTTGTTGGTACCGGCTGCAGGATTCCATGCAATTCCGTCCCTGCTCTGCTCCCAGTAGAACGAATATGTGCCTGAACCACCAGTGAGTGAAGCTCCTGAAGCCTGCCCGAGAATGGCAGGTGTATTTGATTTACAGACGGCCTGATCTGCGGAAATATTATTATTTGTTATTAAAGGGAGCACCGTAATTTTGACAGGAATGCTTTCCGACGAGCATTGTCCGGAAATTGCCCTTCTCCTGAAGTAAGTTGTCGATGTAAGAGCTGGTGGCTGGTAATTCAGTCCTGTAGCTGAGGTTGTTATATCCGACCAGGTTACATTATCTGATGAGGACGACCACTGATAGGCATAATCGCCCGGAATATTCGTACCGCCTGTTGCCGGGGTTCCCTTAAACGGGTGAGGAACTGCTCCACTGCATATTGTGGTATCGGCCGGCCCTCCTGAAAGGAGTGACACGGCATTGCTAGCGATAGGTTTGTGAACCCTGATGATCACCGATTTGCTTATGTCCAAACAGGCTGAGGAGAGGGCAATCCTTCTGTACCGTGTAGTGTCGGTAAGGGCAGGCGGCTGGAAATTCTGGTTTGTCACGCCGACAAATCCGGAAATATTGGCCCATATGTGAGATCTTGTGCTGTCCTGCCATGTATATGTATACGACCCTGCACCTTTCCCGTTCAATGGCACTGAACCTGCCAGCTGCACGGGAGTGGCACCTGAACATATAGTCTGGTCTCCGGAAACTAACTGATTGTTTGTTATGACCGGATAGGCATTCAGCAGAACAGAAGCACTTGCATCCATGCAGACATTGTTGCTTCCCGATAAGACGACTCTCCTGAAATATTGATGACCGGGGAAATAGGCAGCCGATTCAGACGGATCGTAACCTGTCCCGGAGCTGGATCCGGTGGCTGTCGCCCATGTCGTTCCGTCATTGCTGCTTTCCCACCTGTACCTGTATGCATTATCGCCTCCCGAAAGAGCGGGTGAGATTGTAGCAGAGAGATTGGTGAATGTCATACCCTGACAAATCTCTTCCGGACTGCTCAGTATTGTGTTATTGCTGATCACCGGCAGTACATTTATTCTTACTGAAGGACTTACATCAATGCAGGCACCTGAATTGACTATTCTCCTGTACCATGTTGTCTGTGTAAGCCCTGCCGGCGGGAGATAAGACTCTGTTGAATTCGACGCATCTGAAAAGGTCACGTTGTCAGTGCTTGATTCCCAGGTAAATGAGTATCTACCGTTGCCGTCCAGGAGTGTAAGAAGGGAATTGAGTGCAGAGGCGTTCTGCCCGTAACACAATGTATCAGGATTCCCGATTGAATTGTTTTTGATGCTCTGGTGGACAATTATCCTCACCGGCAGACTTATGTCAGTAATGGTTGCGCCATTATCGGTAACCACCCTTCTGAACCAGGTGGACTGGGAAAGCAAGGCCGGCGGTGTATAGTGCTGCAGATTGCTAACACCGGGAGCAGTTGTGAATCCTGTAGTAGATGATGTCGTACTGCTCTGCCATTCAAATGTATAGGGTGGTGTTCCGCCGACAGGGTTTGTTCCGGTAATCTGCCCGTACATTGTATTTGAACACACTGAATCGACCTTGTTCCCGGTTGCAGCGGCACGGATTGAATTGAACAGGAACCCGTTGAGCCTGGGTACAAAATTGTATTTTATTTCGCCGGTACCTTCTGAAGGAGTTGTCGGAGGGACAGTTCCATAAGAAACAGTCGCGCCTGAAACAGGTGAAGGTGTTGTTGAAGAACTGAACCAGATAAGGCCGCCTCCACCACCACCGCCGGCGCCAAAACCTCCCGGATTTGTTCCGCCATTTCCACCGTTTGAGGATATCTGAACCTGTGTTGTAAATCCCTGGAATGAAAGTGCTACTGATCCGCCGGCACCTCCGCCTCCTGAACCTGCATCGGAAACTGCATTGCCGGCGCTGATGCCGTTGGACCTTATTACATGACTATTTGCGTCAATAGAATCAGCAATAATGATTACTATTCCTCCACCATTTCCTCCGGATGATGCAGTGGAACCTGCTGCCTGAGTGGATGCGCCGCCGCCACCGCCAAGAAATATCCCGTTCTGAATACTCGTGGCTATGAAATTCACTCCGCCATACCCGCCTTCATGGGGATCATTACCGCACTGGCCCAGGACGAATTTTTCAAGACCGCCATCACCGCCTTTCCCGCGGTTAGATCCTCCGCCACCGCCCGAAAACCATCCATTACCTCCTCCGCCTCCGGTAAAATTGTTCCCCTGGCCTTTTACATGATTGGGGCTTAACAATGTGCCTGTATAATCATGAATAGCGACGCCTTCTCCTTTGAATCCGGCATTGTTCCACGATGAGGGATATGAATCGAGTCCGTCTGCAGGAATGTTTGTATAAACGCATTCACCTATTCCAAAGACTCCAGCAGCACCGGCAAATCCTTTACCGGTCACATCTATATCTGCATTAAGCGTAAGCTTCCGCCCGATAAGCATTGCCAGAACTCCTCCCGTACCTGAAGTGCTGTTCCAGGTATCACTTGTAAGCGTACTCGTGACAGTCGGGGAATCGTAGAACGGGACCTGAACAAGCTGGACATTTGCTGTTACATCATAGCTCAACACCAGATTCCTGGTGAATGTAACTGTACCATTGCCATAATTTACTGACTGAATAATAAGTAGTTCGTATCCTCCCGGAGTTCCGAAAACCGTCTGGATCGTCTTCCCGTAAAAACCCTGGTCTGTCAGGATCCCGACTCCCTGCATCTGGATCAGCAGAACATAATCTCCGGCATTGAACTGGGCAACCTGTCCGAGATTGCCGATAACAACAAAACCGGCACCGACAGAAGTAACCTTTCCATATTTGTTTATGACGCCGTTGATAAGCTCCTGTCCAAAAATAATACTGCTGCTAAAAATCCAGAGCAGCAATATTGTTAATGGTACAAAAGGTCTGCGGGACGATCTGGTTATCATCAATCTACGGCTATTTAACTAAAATAACGCTAAAATTGCCAATTAATTGAAAAAGCCTGTTAAAATATTAACAGTTATCGACAGGTTATTGACCGACCTGATCTCCTCCGGCGCTTAAAAGAGGAAATTCAATGTAGAACACTGAGCCTTTGTCGATCTCCGATTCAAACCATATTCTGCCGGAAGCATTTTCGACATACCTTTTCACTATTGAGAGCCCCAGTCCGGCTCCGGATGATTTAGTAGTGAAATTCGGAGTGAACATCTTCTTCTTCAGAGGATCCGGAATGCCAGTCCCGTTATCGGCAACAGAAACGATCACTTTATCCCCTCCTGTTTCTACATTCACCCTTATAATGCCTTCCTTCCCTGGCGGTATTGACTGAATGCCGTTCTTAATGAGGTTTGAGAAAATCCCGTTTATCTGTTCCCTGTCGGCATAGATATATACCCTCCCCATATGTGGCCATCCGATCCTGAAGGTTATGTTGTCGGTGTTCTTGAACAGCTCAAGCGTGGTCTTGATCTGCCCGGTGAGGTCCACCGTTACCGGTTTTGTTTCCGGCACCTTCGCAAACGATGAAAAAGCAGAAGCAATGGAGGACAAATTATCAATGTATTCTATCTGGTTCTTTGTGAATCTTTCAAGCTTCTTTTCAAAACCCGGAACTCCGTCGGTCCAGGATTTAAGAAGCTGCTGGACATTCAGCTTCATCGGAGTCAGCGGATTTTTGATCTCATGCGCAACCTGCTTTGCCATCTCCCTCCATGCATACTCACGTTCTGAATTCGCCAGCTTCCTTGCACTTTCATCAAGCTCATCCACCATCCGGTTATATTGGGTAACCAGTTCCCCTACCTCGTCTGTACCCTTATATGACAGATGTTCACTCTTCCTGCCCAGCATAACCGATGCGAGCCTGCTGCTGAGCAGCGCCAGAGGAGCCGTAAGCCTGCTGCTTATGAAAACGGCAAGGCCCATTGCGAGGACGATCAGGAGCAGTGTGAAATTAATAACAGTAACTATCATGTTTGAAATCTCTCTGGCCAGGACGCTTTGCATCCTGAAATAAGGCAGATTCAGGTAAGTAAGAAGCTCATTGTCAATATTGTAAAACGGCAGGTAGCCTGAAATATATTCGAGTTTACCGACCATCTCTTTCTGAATATATTCGCTTTTCTTAAGATTGTCCAGGTTGATGAATGCTATTTCATTTATCCTGCGGCTGGAAAGATTCCTGAAGAATATCTCAGGCCGGGATGTGGCGATCATGAAACCTGTCCTGTCGTAAAGATTGATGTCGGTATTGAAGATATTTGAAAGCTTTACCAGGAACTCGCTCAGGGAACCGTAATTACTGTTTTTCCAGCCGGGACTGAGGACCTTCTCCATAGAAAGGTTGCTTTCGAGCTCCATATAAACGGAATTCAGTTTTTCCTTCAGGTTGTCATAATGGTTCCTCTGATACTGCCTTATGGAAAGAGAACCTATAACAAATCCTATAAGAGTGAATGAAAAGAGTAGTATGCTTATGAAGGACAGCTGCATTTTCTGGCGGAAATTAAGTCCCCTGAGGGACTTTAAAACCGGCCTTTTTGCTAGCAAGTTTGCGAAATGTGAAAAAATGAGAATAAAGGCAAACAGGTAAGCAAATGAGACTACAAGGTCCCTGATTGTAATTGCAGGACGGCTGATAAGGACCGTTGTATTCCCGTTACGGTACAGGACATGCTTCCACGAATCAGCTCTGAATAACCTGTAATCGTTTACATTCTTAACGTATTCAGCATCAATCCTGTCATATGGAAACTCCCCGGTCCTGAGGGCTATTTCCCCGTTTATATATTTGGCAAAGGAATAATCCTTAAGCCTCGCATAGCTGTAATATTTCTTGTCAAGCAGAAGTTCGGAGTACCCGGGCTGGAATACATTTATGTCATTGTAAAGGTCGATATAGAGTCCGTTTATCCTCCTGCCGCTGTATTTAAAAAATATGGTTCCCAGGTAATTCGACCTTCCCTGGTTATTGTCGACAAAATAAAAATCTGTCCCTGTCAGCCGGTGGCCGTACAACTGTATCTTGCGGTTGAAGAAATTAAAGCAATCCTCATAGATAGTGTAGGGTTCCCCAACACGCAGCGAATCATTCTTCCTGCAAATGACAATATTAAGGGTGTAATTTGCCCAGTAGCCGTTGAAATATCTGTCAAGAAGATAATCGGATATACTGTCGAAATCTTCTTTATCAAAGGTCCGCATATCCATCATATCACTTAACAGGGAATCGCCGGTTATTTTCGGCCACATATCAAGAAGCAGATGCTCAGCAGTCGGATCATTTTCTGTTGAATAGCTGACCAGCTGGATCTTTGTTTTCTCATCGGTTTTTTTCTCAGAAAGGAAAATTATCAGGAACAAAGAATAAAGCCCGCCGATTAACGCATAGATCACTGTTTTATTAAAAACGCCGGTATTTTCCCTGTCCGAAAGCCATATTGCAATAAGTATCAACAGGTAGAAAAGGGACAATACAATCAGCATCCCGTGATCATGGTACAGGAAACCGGCAAAAACCAGCAGTGTGGTAAGTGCCGCAAAAATAATGTTGCGTGGGGTGGGAGCAGTGAGGTTCCTGAAAACTTTAAGAATATAAAGGAATGGAACGCAGAATAATAAGGCAGCAGAAATGAATCCTACCAGGCTGAAAAAATCGAGATCGAGTACCTTGAATGTTTCAAAGTTTGTGTTTGCATTGAATATAAGATGACTGAAAATAAGGTGATACAAAAGGAAAAGGAATGCTCCCGGAAGCAGCAAAAGTGTCAGCAGAGGATATCCAGGTTTTTGAATGCTCCTGAGTTTTTTATTTTCCGGGATGTATCTGTATATGATGTAGGCAAATGCCGAAAGAAGGACGCTGAGCATAGCCAGGTGCCCGAGCGACGGAATGAAGGCATTCATTGTATACCTGTAGGGCGTGAACAGGTCGGTCTTGAAAAGTATTGAAGGTTTACCGGTCACCAATACTGTTAAATAGACAATCGAGAAAATAATAAATGAAACGATTAGGGCTGCAATGTGCCTGTTCCTGTCCGTAAGGTATTTTACCAGGGACAAAGTCAGGGACAGTAGAAGCAGGAAAGAAACTCCCCATAATATTAATGGTATGGAAATCAGGGGAGTCTTCTCTTTCACTGCCGGGAAAACAAGTGAAAAGAGATAGTTGCCGCTGTCATCATAGATGGAGTAAGGCGATGACTTTCTGTCCCTGCTGAAACCGACTCCGGGAGGGATTCTGAATTCATCTTCAAAACCGTTCCTGATTATATTGTTCTCGAAGCCGTAGTCACTCCTTATCCTTAAAAGAGTTACGATTTTTTCATTCCCCGCTTTTATAGAGTTTGTCAGGAACCAGCCATTCTGCATGAAAATCAATGGCTGCGAAAAGGTAGTGTCCGTAAGCCTTCTCGGAACATCAAATTCAGTATCCGACCAGAAGGCAAGCCTGTTATCAAAATATTCGAGGATTGTGATGCCGTTCCCCGCAGCAAGTGTGAAAAGGGCATTCTCCGAGGCTGATCCGTGAGGCTCTCCTTTCGCCAGAATAGGGAGCATTCCGTTAAGGCACTCCTTCATTACAGCCTGCCTCTCCTTGATTATTCTGTTAAACCTGCCTGTCCTGTACCGGTATTCAAAGTCGCCAAGATAAAGCCATTCAGCTGCGATCGAGACAATTATAGCTGCTACTGCGAGAATAACCGGGAGAAAGCTGAAGGTTCCTTTTTTCATTTTTAAACAGGCAAAAGCTACTGATGATGATAGGGTTCACCTCTTATTACGGTAAATGCCCTGTAAAGCTGCTCAAGGAACAATAATCGTACCATCTGGTGGGAAAATGTAAGGCGCGATAATGACAGACGCAAATCAGCCTTATTCAGCACCTCCTCTGCTATGCCCCATGCACCTCCGATCACAAATACAATCCTCTTTTTTTGTATTGCCATTGTTCTTTCCAGCCAGGAAGAAAATTCAAATGTTGAAAACTCTTTGCCTCTTTCATCCAGTATAACAAGGTAATCATCATTCTTCAGGAAGTTAATTATCTTCTCACCTTCCCTTAGCATCTGCACAGGCGTTGGTATATTGCGGGCGTTCCTTATATCCGGAAGTGTCACGATCTCAAATCCCGAATACTTCCTTATGCGTGCTGAAAATTCATTTATCCCCTCTTCTATATATTTTGCCGATGTTTTTCCTATCTGCAACAAAACGATCTTCATAATAATTGGCCCGACTTTTGTTGAATATCACCAGCGGCCTGTCCACAAAAATAGTAATTAATATAATGCACTGCCGCAAACATAATTGCACTGATTGCTTGAATGGTTTATCTCTGTCAGATAAATTATTTTAAATTTGCAGTTGAATTAACCTGAAAGCTGAAAAAGATATAAAAAGAGATGAAGTTCATTAGTTTACTTGCGGTTTCAGTTCTTTTGACCTGCTCTGTGGCTGTAAAGGCACAGGAACAGGTCAAGATACCGGCAGGGATTTCGACTGCCATCAAGGCAGGGAATGCCTCTGAACTGACCAAATACATGAATTCGACAGTAGAGCTTCTTCTTCTTGACAAAGAAGATTTTTATAAAAAGAATGTAGCTGAAACAATTCTCAGGGATTTCTTCAATGAATACCGGACAAAAGACTTCATAATCCGTCACCAGGGCGCAAGGAATGACGCACAATATGCCATTGGCAACCTTGAAACTGAAAAGGGCAATTTCAGGGTTTATTTTCTTCTCAAGAAAGTCGGTGCAGAATTGCTTATCCATCAGATACGTATAGAGCCCGATAATGCAAAGTAGGATTCTCAGGGAATTTATTTTAAAAGCCCTTCGGGAAGATATCGGTGACGGTGATCATTCCTCCCTGGCCTGTATCCCGGAAAAAGCATCAGGAAGAGCAAGGCTCCTTGTAAAGGAGGAAGGTATCCTGGCCGGCTGCAGGGTAGCAGGGGAAATTTTCGCAATTATAGACAAAGATCTCGAATTCAGGCAGTTTATTGATGACGGCAGGAAAATTCATCCTGGGGATGTTGTTTTTCATATTGTCGGGAGGAAACAGTCAATTCTTAAGTCCGAACGGCTTGTCCTTAATGTGATGCAGAGAATGAGCGGGATCGCCACCTCTACCGCGCAGTATGTCGAAAAAATCGAAGGCCTTAAAACAAGGATTCTCGACACCAGGAAAACCACGCCTGGAATGAGGTTCCTTGAAAAGGAGGCTGTAAGGATCGGAGGCGGCTTCAATCACAGGATGGGCTTGTTTGACATGATAATGCTGAAAGATAACCATATCGATTTTGCCGGGGGAATTGAAAAGACCCTGAAAAAAACCAGGGAATACCTGGCAAAGACAAAAAAGAACCTGAAAGTAGAAATAGAGGCCAGAAATCTTGATGATGTCAGGAGAATATTAGCTGCAGGAAGCGCTGACAGGATAATGCTTGATAATTTCTCTGTCAGTGAAACTCGGGAGGCAGTCAGGATCATAGGCGGAAGAGTTGAAACCGAATCATCAGGGGGTATTACGCTCGGGACTGTACGGGCTTATGCCGAATGCGGGGTGGATTATGTTTCGGTGGGTGCTCTTACTCATCATATTAAAAGCCTTGATATGAGTCTGAAGGCATTTTAATCCGGAGCTGAAATCATTTGTTATATTCATTCTGATAATGGATTAAGCCACAGCCTGGATGAATTATTATATTTGCGGAATGAAAAAATTGTCCTGTTTAATCATACTGGCATTACTTGCGGGTTGTAAAGGGAAAGTTCAGGATTCCTATTTTACGCCTGAAAAAGCTCTTTCCAGTTTCAGGGCTGTAGAAGCCATATGCAAAAAGGACAGTGGAAAACTATGGGGCCGGAATCTGTATGGTCCGATCATGTTTGTTGACAGGACGACCAGGAGGATAACTGCAAATCAGCCTGATAGTGAAGGAATTCTTAAGCTCAGGGACAGTGTTTACACAGGCCTTTATCCAACGGAAAAAGTGATCACAAATTCGGGGATCAGCTTCGGAGGGACTCTTTTCGGACTTGCTCCGCTTCCATCGGAAGAGGATAATTACAGGATAATCACCCGGGCGATCCACTGCCTGTTCCACAGGTACCAGCAGACAATCGGGATCAATTCAGAGAATTTCAATGTGCCGGTCATGGACGAGAAGCAGGCCAGGATATGGATGAAACTCGAATGGAAAGCCCTCAAAAAAGCCATTAATTCCGAAAATTCGGAACAGCTGCTTGCGATAAGGGATGCACTTATCTTCAGGGGATCGAACCGTGAATCATACCCGAAATATGCAAATATGGAAAACCAGTTTGAGGCATATGAAGGTCTTGCAACCTATACCTATATCTTCCTTACCGCAAAATCACCGGAAGACATTAAATCAAGATTGTTTGAATATCTCGACAGAATCTATGCCTACCAGTCATATTCCACATCCTATGGAGCTATTGACGGTGCCCTTTATGCAACACTGCTTCATGCCAAACATTTTAATTTCAGCACATTAAATACCGATAAGATAGACCTGGGGAAACAGGTGCAGGAGATCTATCAGGTTGAGCTGCCAGCTTCATGCCGCGATGTGGCCGGAAGCATTGCAATTAATTACTCCATCGATGAAATATATAAGGAGGAGGAGAAGCGCCTTGACGACATCAGGAAAAGGATAGATGAACAGGTGAGTGGTTTCACTGAAAAACCAGTAATCAATCTGGCACTCGAAAGCCCTTACTTCGATTTCGAGCCTGAGGATGTTCATTACCTCGATACGCTCGGGACTCTGTACAACAGGATAAGGGTGTCGGATAACTGGGGGAAACTTACAGTCGACAAGGGAGGCTGCCTCATTTCTAACAACTATAAGAATCTGAGGATAACTGCCAGGGGTCTGAAGGTCGATAAAAACCATATCCAAGGTGAAGGATGGCACCTGATACTCAATGACTCCTGGGAGGTAAGGGAGGAGTATCCTGATTATTATATCAGGAAGATGGGGCTGTGAAAGTCAGAAGTCTCTAAAGTTCATAAAGTCCGTAAAGACTTTAAAGACATCGAAGCATAAGGCTTGTTGAATTCTACTAAAGTTTAGAGAGTGCCTTCAGTGATTCCTCCAGTGATCTGATCTTCAGTTCAGCGTCCGATTTCTTTTTCTTTTCAAGCTCAATGACATGTGACGGAGCATTCTGAACAAACCGTTCATTGCTCAGCTTCTTCATAACGCTCTCAAGGAATCCTTTGTAATATTCAAGATCCGCCTTGATTTTCAGGCGTTCACTTTCGGTATCAATCGCTTGTTCGAGAGGGATGTAGTATTCGGTAGTCCCTATCATGAATGAAGCGGCCCCGGCCAGCTTATCGGAAGTGAATCCAATCCCCGAAAGGTAGCCCATTTTAATGATGACCGGCAGTAATCCATTTGTATAGGTTTTCTCCCCGGCTCTGACAATCAGCCTCACATGATCTTTCAGAGGGATTTGCTTTTCCTTTCTTACCGAACGGATAGCAGAGATTGTCTCCTTTGCTGCCTCAAACTGAGCAATGATCTCTTTGTTGAATTTCTTTACCTTTGGCATTGGGCTTATCATCAGGCTTTCACCATCCTTCCTCTTTTCGATCAGATGCCAGATCTCTTCCGTAATGAATGGCATGAAAGGATGGATGATTCTGAGAAGCTGGTCAAAAACAGAAATCGTTGCCATATATGTGGTCCGGTCAATCGGTTTCCTGTACATTGGCTTGATAATTTCAAGATACCATCCGGAAAATTCATCCCAGAACAGCTTATATGTATTCATCAGGGCTTCCGAGATCCTGAACTTCCTGAAATTGGAATCGATCCCGGCAAGCGACCGATTAAGGATCTCATTGATCCATTTTACTGCTATTGCCGAAGATTCGGGCTGAGGAATGTTTTCATCAACTTTCCAGCTTTTCACGAGCCTGAAGGCATTCCATATCTTATTGGCAAAATTCCTTCCCTGTTCAGGAAGTGAATCATCGTACAGCAGGTCGTTGCCGGCAGGAGAGCAAAGCATCATCCCAACCCTGACCCCGTCAGCGCCGTATCTGGCAATAAGATCCAGTGGCTCAGGGGAATTGCCCAGCGACTTTGACATCTTCCTTCTTTGCTGATCACGAACAAGACCGGTCAGATAAACATTGCTGAAAGGCTTCTCTCCCTGGTATTCATAACCGGCAATGATCATTCGGGCAACCCAGAAGAACAGGATCTCAGGAGCTGTGATAAGATCATTTGTAGGATAATAATATTTGAGATCAGGATTACCCGGATTATTGATTCCGTCAAATGCTGTGATAGGCCAGAGCCACGATGAGAACCATGTATCAAGGACGTCGTCATCCTGCCGGAGATCTCTCTCCTTCAATGACCTGTTACCACTTTTGTCCCTGGCCAGTAACAGTGCTTTCCCGGCATTTTCAGCAACAACAAACTGATTTTCACCAAAATAGTATGCAGGTATCCTGTGTCCCCACCAGAGCTGCCTGCTAATGCACCAGTCATGGACATTTTCCATCCAGTGCCTGTACAGATTCCTGAATTTTGCGGGATACAGATGAACACTGCCGTTCATGACAGCATCCAGGGCAGGCCTGGAGATTTCCTTCATCTTCAGGAACCACTGGATCGAAAGCCTTGGCTCAATCACAGCGTGCGTCCTTTCCGAACGTCCTATCTTATTATTATAAGGAACTACTTTGACTAAATTGCCGGTTCTGCGTAATTCCTTTTCAGCCAGATCTTTTGCAGCAAACCTGTCAGCTCCTATAAACATGCCTGCAGCCTCGCTCATTGTTCCGTCAGGATTGAAAACGTCGATTGAAGGGAGGTTGTGCCTTAATCCTATCTCATAGTCGTTTATATCATGTGCCGGAGTGATCTTAAGGCAGCCTGTCCCGAATTCCATATCGACATAATCATCGTATATGAAAGGCACCTCCCTGTTAGCCATCGGAACGATTATCTTTTTACCCTTAAGAAGCCTGTATCTTTCATCAGCCGGGTTTGCACAAACGGCAGTATCGCCGAGTATCGTTTCCGGACGCGTAGTGGCAACCATCACATATTCATCTTCATCAACAACCTTATACCGCACATAATAGAGCTTTGACTTCTCATCTGTATAATTAACCTCTTCATCGGACACTGCGGTCATTGCCTGCGGATCCCAGTTAACCATGCGCACCCCTCTGTAAATAAGGCCTTTGTCGTAAAGGTCGACGAATACCTTGATCACTGATTCATATCTCTTTTCATCCATGGTGAAAAGAGTCCTGTCCCAGTCGCAAGATGCCCCGAGCTTTTTAAGCTGATCCAGTATGATTCCGCCGTGCCTGTGAGTCCATGCCCAGGCATAGTCAAGGAACTCTTCCCTCGTCATATCCTTCTTTTCCTTACCCTCCGACTTAAGCTTTGCCACGATCTTTGCTTCAGTTGCAATGGATGCGTGATCAGTTCCCGGCACCCAGCAGGCATTCCTCCCGAGCATCCTGGCCCTTCGTATTAGAATGTCCTGGATGGTGTTGTTAAGCATATGGCCCATATGGAGGACGCCTGTTACATTCGGCGGGGGAATAACAATTGTATAGGGCTCCCTTTCATCAGGTATGCTTCTGAAAAATCCTTGCTTCATCCAGTAATCATACCATTTATTTTCTGCTTTTGCAGGCTCGTATTTTGAAGGAATATCCATGATCTGCCTGAATAAGATGGGTTTTAATTGAAGATGCAAAATTAAATAAATTAATGGAAGTTGCTGGTTGCTGGAAGTCTTTTACTTCCCTGATTTTTGCCAGGAATTGGGGATTCCTCATTATGCTTCGCTTCATTCGGAATAACATTCTTACTATTGTTTCATAGGAAGAAGCGGCGAGCCGAAGGACGGCTCGCCACTTCTTCCCTTTTCCATACACAATTGATCTGTCATCCTGAACGAAGTGAAGGATCCCAATGTCTCATGCAGAAAGCTTGAAACCCGGGCTGAATATTGACACTTCAGGTGGTAAAAAGCCGATTCATATAAAAATTCTTATTTAACAGACTGGCTACTTGGCGTCTTCCATCTTCCGTCTATAATTAATCTGCGCTTATCAGCGGGATCTGCGGGAAACTAATTTTATTATTCCCTCAGATTACGCTGATTCGCACAGATTTTAATCGATAACCTGAAAATAAATTATCCAAATCGATAATCATTTCATTAATTTTGTCAATCATCTTAAATCAATAAATAAACCGGATCCCAAATGCCATCTATTTCGGAAAAAGGCAGGAAAATGCCCCCTTCGCCAATCAGAAAGCTCGTACCGTTCTCGGAAGAAGCCAAAAGGAAAGGAAGAATTGTCTATCACCTGAACATCGGTCAGCCCGACATCCCAACCCCCGATGTTGCATTAAATGCAATCCGCAACATAGATCTCAAGGTCATTGAATACAGCCACTCTGCCGGAAATGAATCTTACCGCTGCAAACTGGCTTCCTATTATCAGGGGATAGGCATTAATGTCGGTTCCGGTGATATAATAGTAACCACTGGCGGTTCCGAGGCAATTCTGTTCGCTTTCATGAGTTGTGTAAATCCGGATGAAGAAGTGATTACGTCTGAGCCCTTCTATGCCAATTACAATGGCTTCGCGGTAACTGCCGGCATAAATATCGTACCTGTAACCTCACATATTGAGAATGATTTTGCACTTCCTCCCATAGAAGAAATTGAGAAGAGGATTACCTCCCGCACAAGGGGCATAATCATCTGTAATCCAAACAATCCGACGGGATACCTTTATTCGGAGAAAGAACTCCTTCTGCTGAAAGATATCGTAAAGGAACACGATCTGTTCCTTTTTTCAGATGAAGCATACCGTGAATTCTGTTACGATGGTGCAAGGCATTATTCTGCAATGAATCTCAGCGGTATTGAGAAAAATGTCATTCTTGTTGATTCGGTATCGAAACGTTACAGTGAATGCGGAGTAAGGATCGGTGCTCTCATAACCAGGAACAGGGAGGTAATTTCCACGGCCATGAAGTTTGCACAGGCACGTCTTTCGCCTCCGGCACTTGGCCAGATTGCAGGTGAAGCATCAGTAGATACACCGCACGAATATTTTGCAGAAGTGAACAGGGAATATACTGCAAGAAGGAACTACATGGTGGATGCCCTGAATAAGATCCCGGGAGTTTATTGTCCCAGGCCAAAGGGTGCATTCTATACGGTGGCCAGGCTGCCGGTGGATGACTCCGAAAACTTTGCCAGGTGGCTTCTCGAGGAATTCGAATACAAAAACCAGACAGTGATGGTTGCCCCTGCTTCAGGATTCTATTCAACTCCCGGATCGGGAAAGAATGAGGTGAGGATAGCTTATGTCCTCATGATTGAAGACCTGAAAAATGCAATTGAAACCCTGGCTGAAGCCCTTAAAGCATATCCGGGAAAAGTATGAATAATGAGCTCAGCTGCATAGCAATCGATGATGAGCAGTCTGAACTGGACATCATAAGTGAGTTTTGCACAAGGATAAGGTATCTTAATCTTGCCGGAACTTTCACCAATCCTTTTGAAGCTGTCAGGACCCTGAATAAAATCCATATTGACCTCATTTTCCTTGATATTCAGATGCCCCAGATCTCAGGATTCGAATTCCTGAAATCACTTTATAATCCCCCGATGATCATTTTCACATCGCTTGACAGGGATAATGCATTTGAAAGCTTTGAATATGACGCTGTCGATTACCTTGTGAAGCCATTTCCGTTTGAACGTTTTACAAGATCGGTCAATAAGGCCTTTCACCTTCTTAAACTGAGGCAGCCCGAAGAAACGCCTGTCAAGGCGGATTCGGGAATATTGCAGCATGGTTTTCTGATGGTCAAGGTCGAATACAGCACGATCAGGATAAATCTGACCGATATACTCTACATTGAAGGTCTGAAGGATTATGTCAAAATATACACTGAAGGTAAGCTGGTCCTCACAAAAACAACAATGAAGAACATGCTTGAAAAGCTTCCTCCGGAATCCTTCTTCAGGGTGCATAAATCATACATAGTATCGGTCGATAAGATCGACATGATCGAAAACAGCAGGATTGTAATTGGAAATCAGAGAATTCCTATCGGAGAGTCTTACAGGTCCTCGTTCTTCAGCATGGTGGGTAAAAACCTCATCTGAAGCCTACAAATACTTTTTCTTCATAAACCACAGATCTCTGAGGGCCATGTCAAGATGCAGGGTGCAGAATGTTTCCCTGAAAAGTCCACCGTTTAAGGTACCGTTCTGTCCGAGTTCAAGAGCAACATTGATAGTACTCAGAGCTCCCTTGAGCGGGATGCCTGCGCCCAGGGTGATCGCCCGGTAATCAATCGGATGGTCATCGATCAGCAGGTATGATTCACGGTATTCAGCTCCGATCCTGTAGAAAAACATCTTCATGGTTCCCTTCCTTGGCCCAAGTGATGGAAATTCAACCCCGATGGAATACCTGTTGCTGTTCCTTGTACTTACATGAGGATTGTTGAAACTGATCCCGCTCCAGCCTTCCCTTTCAAAATCGATACCGGCGCTGAAGAAATCCTTCCTGACTCCAATACCGACTCCTATATTGCTCGGAATGCCGTACCTGTAGGTGTGACCTTTTAAATCTTCCACTAAACCTCCGATATTGATAGTTGTTTCGTTCTTTGTTACCAGCTTTTTAGAAGGGTTATAAATAACACCGGCATAGTATTCGAACTTTTTGATACTGAAGTGGTAGTTCAATCCATAATTAAAATTGACGTTAGAAACATAGGTAACATCCCTGTAGGCGTAACTGAATACATCAGACGTTTCTGAATGTGTGACATCTCCGAAAAGATATAATGCGTTGGCTCCAAGTGAAAGATTCTTGAATGGCCTGACCGAAAATCCTAAATAAACCTGATTCACGCCGCCCTCTCCGGAGAAGGTTTTTTTGTACTCGAGGTTTGTACCCTCAACCGGGGCCTGTGTATTTATATGATATCCAATTGAGCTGTAGGGAGTAAATCCAAAACTGGTTGCCAGCCAGCGAGAGATCCTGAAACCCATTACGATATACTTCAGGTTGGCATTTACCAGTGACTGATTTTCATGTAATGTTGAATACCTTGTGTATCTGCCAAAAATACCCAGTTCAAAGATCGAAAGGAGGCTGTCCAGTCCGCTGTAGGATGCCGGATTCAGAAAGTTGATCGATTTGTCTGACGGTAAAGCAATCCCTGTTCCTCCCATACCCTTTAAAGGTCCTATACCATTACTCTCGAGGGTTCCGAGACCGAATGCAGAGTAAGGCGACGAGTTTGTCTGGGCAGAAGCTCTGCCTGCAAATGCAATCATGCAAAGGATTGTCAGAATGAATATTTTTTCTCGCCTCACCATAATCTCCTTAATATGACAAATAATAAATCCTTAGCTTTACAGCAGGTTTCTTTCCCTCAATAACCAGCCTGTCGAGACTGGACCTTAATTCACCATCTTGCTGAAGGGCGACCATAAGGCCGTGATCATAATTAAAATAAAGGTCGGAAAGCTCATTATTCAGGAATCTGGTTATGTCGAAGGTATATGAGGTATTTTCGTTCAATTCCTTATCATAATTAAAAGTAGCAACAATCTGATCCCGGTTGGCATCTAATAGAGCAGATCCGAAGCTGTTCAATTTGTCTGTGTTGTAAATATAGAGGTTCCTTGGCAATGAGAAATGATCATAGGTGTCATTTGCAGGTGTGAGTATCAATTCAGCCTTAAGTATATTCCACCTCTGTGATGAAAACAGATCCTGAATGGAAGGGAATCTGAATACAGTCACCAATCCTACAAGCCCCTCCATAAAACCTTTGTTGTCAGATTCATTCGAAAAAACTACATTCCCTTCCTGCTTGATCTGGAACAGCGGACTTCCTTCAGGATTATAGTCAACATGATTGAACTGGTGATTGGCCAGACCCATTGTAATTGATATCACACTATTCACCGGTACACCCTGATCAATATGATAATACAATTTCATGAGGAGATGACTGTCATCGGCTCTAAAGCCAATTATAGCCTTGTCCTCGGCATTGCCCTGAGTTAAAATAAATCCCTTTAAATAATCCGAGAAGCCTTCAGATGTTGTAACCTTCGCATCTTTATCTCTTATCAAATTGAACAACTCTTCTCCGAGAGCATCAATATGGATGTTCACTGTGGTATCCTCCAATGATTTAGGGGTCGGATAAAAAGTAATTGTTCCGATCGACTCGGGCTCATATTCATAAGACGTTGTATTGAAAAGGGAGTATTCACTGATATAGGGTAAAGGAGTTATCACTTCAGTAAGCTTGTGAAGGCTGAGGGTCATCAATGCTGTTGTATCACCGTAACTAGCTTTGTTATAGCTAAATCTTACAACGGCTGAATCGAATATTGCCTTTGGATCAATGTCTTCAAATGACTGGTATGCAAGATCAAAATATGATTCGCATTTTACTGTGCCGAAAATATTATCTTTATAGCTGCCGGCATAGGCTATCTTTTGTGATGATGTCGCTACGGAATCGAGCAGCACTGTGAACATATTGACTTTAAATGTATCAAGAATCTGAAGTTTTGTCTGAGATTCAATAAAGTCTTCACCTAAAGTAAAATTGCCTGTTTTGGTACAGGAGCCTGTCAGAAAAATTACTGCTGCGGCCATGACCCACAGGAATAAGGAAATACTTGTAAATGAGGTGATTTGCTTTATTTTCCTGCCCGCCCGGATACCCATCATCTGAAATTGAATTTATGCAAATGAATACTAAAAGGTGGTGTGAACAAAGTAAAGTCTACAAACACGGTAAATACGTAGACCTACAGGCATTTTATAAAGATATTAATAAAACGTTGTTTAATGCCTTATTATATCTGAGTGTTTTATTTACTATTTAATATTTATCGATTATATTCAGCATATGGTCTACAATTTTATGGCATATATCTACTAAGCTTTTTATTGAACTATCCTTCCGATAGTTTTGTGTGAGTTTTTAATAAATACGACATGACATATAAAGAGGTAAAGATCTGGCTGAAAGTGCTGGCATTGGTTTTAGCCGCACCAATTTTTAATTCGTGCAGCAAACCGAGTGATGCGCTGGTTGGGAACTGGGTGCAGTTGTCGGAACTGGACGGATTGCCTCGGGGTGAGGCCGTAGGATTTGCCATCGGGAACAAAGGATATGTGGGAACAGGATTTGACGGAACTGACAGGCTTAGTGACTTCTGGGAATATGATGCTACAAAAAATACCTGGTCTCAAAAAGCTGATTTTCCAGGCGTTGCAAGGAATCTTGCAGCCGGTTTTGCCACTGATACCAAAGGGTATATCGGGACAGGATGGGACGGCAAGAACAGGCTAAACGATTTTTATGAATATGATCCAACTTCCAATACCTGGACCAGAAAAGCTGACTTTGCCGGGCAGGAGAGGCGTGCTGCAATAGCAATTTGCATCAACAATAAAGGTTATCTGGGAACAGGCGACAATGTGAGTTACCTGAAGGACTGGTGGGAATATGATCCGTCAACTGACATATGGACCCAGAAAACAAGCATGGGAGGAAACAAACGGGCCTACGCTGCCTGTTTTGTTGTAAGCGGTAAGTGTTATCTCGTAACCGGAGTTGAAAATGGGGCCTGGCCTTCAGATTTGTGGGAGTACACACCTGGTACCGATTCATGGGCAAAGAAAAGGTCGATTTCCAATACATCAACCGAAACTTATGATGATAAATATACAGGCATTGTAGGTCAGGGAAAGGTCGGCTTTGCAGTTAACGGCAAGGGATATCTGGCCACAGGCGGTCAGACTACGGGTACTGACGTATGGGAGTACAATCCTGGTACCGATCTGTGGACACAGAAATCAGCCTTTGAAGGAAGCACAAGAACCAGTGCGGTTGGATTCACTATCGGAAACAGGGGTTATGTTACCACAGGCAGAAGTGCCGGAAACTATTTCGATGACATCTGGGCATTTGATCCGGATGCCGCCCAGAATACGAATGATTAATAAAAGGAAACTCTTACTTCCTGCCCTCTTATCAGTGTTGATTCTCAGCGTGATAATCTGCACATCTGGAGGGCATTTTTATAAAGTTAAGATTATTGAAAGCGGTCAGGGCTGGGGCTATGATATCCTGGTAAAGAATAAGCCATACATACATCAGCCATATATACCGGTGATTGAAGGGGAAACTCCTTTTCCTGATAAAAAGTCAGCTATGGGAACCGGAAGGCTGGTCGTAAAAAAGCTCAAGTCGCATAAGATACCTTACATCACAAAGGAGGAACTCGATTCCATATTGAAAAGTTCACCCCCGATCCCCTGAAGGGGGCTTCAAGGCTGCAAGACCGCAAGACTGCAAGACCGCAAGACTGCAAGACCGCAAGACTTCATGGATACAGTAGATACTTCGCTCTTATTTTACCGAACTTCTTCAGCCCTTCCCTCCATGTTGCCCTGATCTCATCTGAAGTCATCCCATCCCGGATCTGCTCCCTGAGCATTGGTCCGCTTGCAAGCACATCAAAATAAGAAGTGAAAAATTTATTTTTCTCCGGGTAATTCCTGTAGGCATCAATCACCCAGTCAAGATTGATCTTTGAAGGCGGCATGATTTGATCTTTAAAAGCATTGCGCAGATCTTTCCCAAAACATTTCTGTCCGATAAACGGAGGATTTTTAGCTCCGGGGACACTTTCGGGAGTAAAGCTGAATCCCGTGTCGGGAAGTTCAGGAGATCCATAGACCTGGAATGGGAAAGCAGTACCTCTGCCAACGGATATCTTCGTTCCTTCGAAAAAGCAAAGCGACGGGTAAAGATAAACCGAGGTTTGGTTTGGAAGGTTCGGCGATGGTTTAACCGGTAACTCATAATAAGTTTTATGAGTGTAGTTTGTACACTTAATTACAGTCAGATCACATCTGACCCTGTTCTTCAGCCATCCTTCTCCGTTCAGCATTTGTGCATATTCGCCAACTGTCATGCCATGTACGACCGGGACCGGATCCAGCCCCACAAATGACCGGTAAAGAGTATCGGCTATATTCCCGTCAAAATAAAATCCATTGGGATTCGGTCTGTCAAGTACTATACATCTGACATTGTTCTCCGCACAGGCTTCAAGAACATAATGAAGTGTGGAAATATAAGTATAGAATCTGGTACCAACATCCTGGATATCAAATATAACAACATCAATACCATTAAGATCTTCCGGGGTGGGCTTTAAGTGGCTTCCGTAAATGCTAATTAAGGGGATACCGGTTTCAGCGTCCATGCCATTCTCAATTGGCTGGCCTGCATCAGCAAGATCCCTGAAGCCATGTTCCGGAGCAAATATTGCATTGATTCTGATGCCGAGACTCAGTAGCGTATCCACAAGGTGTGTTTTTCCGACCATTGATGTCTGGTTCGCAATAACTGCGACTCTTTTACCTTCGATCAGGGATTTATACTGGCTGATCTGGTTTGCGCCAGGAGCCGGATATTCTTTCATCCCGTAACATGCCGTCACAAGAGTAATCGATATTACCACTGAAAAGGAATGGATCAGCTTTTTCATCGTACCTGTGAATTATATGTAAAGCTAAAATTTTTGTCGGAATTAAAAATCAGCTGGTATTAACCCCAGAGCAAGCTCTGGACTCTTAAACGGTGCAAGCACCGGGGAACCGAACCGACTGCTGGCGGTGAGCTCGGCGAAGCCAATTAACCTTAGCTTCGCGTCCGACGTCCGCGTTTCGCTGAAGCTTCAGCGGAGGTACAAACTTTACGCGAAGGCGGATTAAACGGAAATTACTGGCGCCGATTTGCAATCGGGGCCATAAGCATCTGAATCACCCTTTGATCAAGGCATGGATACAAATCCGCGTCAGCGACGACTGTCTGTTCCACGGAGTTTTATTATTTTTGGAATATTGATTTACGAATGAATCTTCCATATTTCATAGCCCAGAGGCTTATCAAAGGCCGTCGTGAAGGCACTTCATTTTCAAGACCTATCAATGTAATTGCCATTATCGGGATTGCACTCGGACTGGCAGTTATGATCCTTGCGGTTTCAATACTTACGGGTTTCAAGCAGCAGATCAGGGATAAAATAGTAGGTTTCGGATCAAATATCCAGATACTGAATTATGATTCCAACCTGTCCCTTGAGACAATCCCGATAAGTGACACACAGCCGTTCATTCCGAAAATAAAAGAGATACCGGGAATAAAACATATCCAGGTCTTTGCCACAAAGGCAGGTATCATAAAAACCAGTGATGCCATCCAGGGAGTCGTACTGAAAGGTATAGGAAGCGATTTCGACTGGAACTTCTTCAGGAGCAATATGGTGGATGGTTCTGTCTTTACAGTAACTGATACCGGCAGGACAAACAACGTTATCATATCTAAAAAGATTGCCGATATGCTAAAGCTAAAGACAGGTGATTCATTTGCAATGTATTTCGTGCAGGATCCCCCGAGAAGCAGGAAGTTCACGATAAGCGGGATATATGAGACCAGCCTCGAGGAATTCGATAAGGTTTATGTCTTTTGCGACATTGGCCATATCAGGCGGCTTAATGGCTGGACCGATGATCAGGTAAGCGGCTTTGAGGTCTTTATAAATGATTTTGACAGGCTCGACGAGATGACTCTTGCTGTAAGGGACGTAATCGGTTACAAGCTTCTTGAGGATAAGACACAATTCAAGGTAACAAATATCAGGATCAGGTATCCTCAGATCTTTGACTGGCTTAATTTCCAGGATATAAATGTTATAATCATAATAATACTTATGCTGCTTGTGGCAGGCTTCAATATGATCTCAGGGCTCCTTATTCTTATCCTTGAAAAGACAAATATGATCGGTATTATAAAAGCCCTCGGATCAGAGAATATTACGATAAGGCGGGTATTCCTGTACCAGGCAGCTTATCTCATTTCGAAAGGGCTTTTGTGGGGAAATGTGGTCGGGATCGGGCTGGCATATCTTCAGCTTAAGACCGGGCTTGTCACACTGGACCCGACCTCTTATTATATCAAAACCGTACCGGTGAATCTGAACCTGACACACATTATTCTGCTCAACGTTGGAACGATGATCGCCATCATACTGATGCTTCTTATCCCCTCCCAGCTTATCAGCAGGATAATGCCGGTAAAAGCTATCCGGTACGATTAAAAAGTGAGGCAAAAAACTGTTTCGATACCCGGTACTGACCGTACTTTCAGATTTCCTCCGTGCATACGCATTATCTGCCGTGAAATGCTGAGTCCGATCCCGGAACCGCTCTGACGCGTTGTAAAAAATGGTACGAATATCTCGTCAAGGTTTTCCTCGGGAATCCCCGGGCCGTTGTCAGAAACGCATATTTCAGGATGGCTTTCATTGTCCAGTCCTGCATGGATCATTATGCTTCCTCCCGGATTATTTTCATTTGACTCAAGTGCATTCTTGACAAGATTAATCAGGACCTGTGAGATCAGGTTCTGATCAGCATAGATCTGAAGCTCAGAATCTTCCTGGTTAAATGACAATCCAACCTTCTTGTGCCCCTCAAGAGAGTCATAGAGAATCCTTACCCTGTCGAGGAGCCCTGCAACCTTAAAGAGTTGTCTGTCTGGCTCAGGTATCCCTGTCAGCTTCCTGTAGGAATCAACAAACGACATCAGTCCCCGCCCCTGTGTCTTTATAACATTCAATCCCTGAAGGGTGGTTGATATGGATTTTGAAGTCAGGTGGTCAGGTGAAACGGGTTTTCCCTCTCTGGTGTAAATATTTGAAAGGCTTTCCGACAGTGAGGTTATCGGTGTAATTGAATTCATTATTTCATGCATCAGCACCCTGATGAGCTTCATCCACGATTCAACCTCCTTTTCATCAAGCTCATTTCTTATATCCTGAATGGAAAGTATTGTAAGCTCGTCGTTGCCTGACCTTAAAGATGTGGCCTTAAGTGCCAGCTGCACTTCGCCCCACTCAGTATCCAGCGGTACAAGCTGCCGGTCTGAGGGTTTGATGTTTTTTACAGCCTGGTATAATTTCCTGTCGGTACGCTCAATCTGCTTGATATGAGTAAGTACACCGGCCCTCAGCAGGTTTCTTGCAGGAGTATTTGAGTGAAGGATGAAGCCCCTGTCATTGAAAGTTATTATCCCGATTGCCAGATGCTCGATCAAAGCACGGAAATATTGCTCCTGGTTAATGTTGTTAATCTTCAGCTGCTGGATCTGCTGGTTGATCCGGTTCATGTTCCGGTAAATTTCCCTGACTATAGCATTCTTCTCATCAACAGGAAATGAAAGATTGGAGTCATCATTTGACACAGACTCAAAGAAGTATTTTATCTTTTTATTGGCGGTGTTGATAGATGATATAAGACTTACCGTAATACCTGCCAGGAACAAAAGGCAGATAATGGCAATCCTGACCGACTTCAGACTGAAAATAACATAACCAAGCAGGAGAGCCAGGACAACCATAAGAAGGATCCTGATCAATATATTGATATAAAAGTTCCTGCTAATCATTTTTCAATCTCCTTAACTTGTTATATAAGGTTTGCCTTGTGATGCCAAGCTGCTCGGCTGCTGCCGTCAGATTTCCGTTATTCCTTTCAAGAGTCTGGCTGATCAGATTCCGTTCCATCTCTTCGATTGTGGTGGAGGGGGCGGAGATATTTACAGAAGAAGGTTTTAGATAGAGGTCATCAGGTTTTAAAACAGAAGTTTCGCTCAGGATAACTGCTTTTTCAATTGTGTGCTGAAGTTCACGTATGTTCCCGGGCCAGGAATATTTCATAAGCTTTTCATGCGATTGCTGATTCATCCTGAGGCCGGGTTTGTTATACTTGTGCGAGAATCTTTTCAGGAAGAATTCTGCCAGTATTATGACGTCGTTCCCTCTTTCGCGAAGGGAAGGCATCTCAATCTGGATTGTATTTATCCTGTAAAGGAGGTCTTCCCTGAATAACCCCTCCCTGACCATGTTTTCGAGGTTCCTGTTGGTCGCACAGATAAGCCTTATGTCTGTCGGAACAGGTATATTGGATCCGATGCGAATGATCTGACGGTTCTCTATCGCGGAAAGAAGCTTTGCCTGGAGATGCAGTGAAAGGTTGCCGATCTCATCAAGGAAGAGAGTGCCTTTGTTTGCAATTTCAAATTTTCCCTGCCTGTTTTCATGTGCATCGGTAAATGATCCCTTCACATGACCAAACAACTCGCTTTCGAAAAGTGTTTCGCTCAGTGACCCGACATCAACGCTTACTAGCACTTCTCCTGTCCTTGCAGATAACCGGTGGATCTCCTGGGCAATGAGTTCCTTCCCCGTACCGTTCTCACCGGTAATAAGTACGTTTGCATCGGTTTTCGCTACCTTTCGTACAATGTTCAGGACACTCATCAGGCTGGGTGAGGAGCCAATGATGAATTTATGCTCGCGGCTGATTTCCCTTTTAAGTTCACTCTCCCGTTCCCTCAGGTTCTTAACTTCCTTTTTTGACAGGTTCAGCTGAATGGCCAGCTTTAATGTTGCCAGCAGTTTTTCATTGTCCCATGGCTTCAGTATAAAATCTGAAGCTCCGGCTTTCAGCGCCTTAACCGCAAGGTCGATATCTCCATAGGCTGTGATCATCACGACAGGCACATCCGGGTCTGTTTCCCTGATCCTGCCGAGCCAGTAAAGACCCTCATTGCCGGTATTTAATCCCGCCTTGAAATTCATATCGAGGATAACCACATTGTAGTCCTTCTTTTGAAGTTCCGATAATAACCGGCCCGGATCGGGTAATGTCATAACATTCTGAAACTGGGGAGAAAGCAGGATCTCAAGTGCACTTAAAATGCTTTCATTATCGTCGACAATAAGAATATTTCCCGGATTTGCAGCCATGTTATATTTTTAAACACGGAGTAACAATGAGTTATGACGGAGTTACACTGTGTCCTTTTTTCTGTGGACTCTGTGTAACCTCTGTGGTAAATTAAGTCATTTAAAGCATAAGGTAAATAAAACGTAAAATTATTTTACTATTTAATGTAAAAAATATTTACCAAGTTACGATGATTAAATGTATAAAAACTTGTATTTCAACTATTTAATTTTATGGCATACTTATAGTAGATTATTTGCTATGATTCAATACTATATCAGGTCAGCTCTCAGGAATCTCTGGCTCAATCGTAAATTCACGATCATCAACATAACTGGATTTGCATTTGCAATTTCAGTATGCCTTGGAATTTCGCTTTTCCTAACCAAAGAATATTCCTATGACAGTTACAATGAACATTTCGGTCTAATAGTAAGGCTTACAGATACAAAAAACAATTCCAGCATAATTGATTACCGCGCAAGAGATATTCTTCAGAAAAATTTTCCGGAAATAGAGAACTCCTGTCTTGTTCTCAGAAGCGGTCATCCGATTGAAATCAGAACATCCGACAAAGGATTATATCTCGATGACATCATGTCGGTCGACAACAATTTCTTTAAGGTTTTTACTATTTCTTTTCTGTCAGGTCAGACCTTTTCCCCTTTCGTGAATATTAATTCTGCTGTTGTGACAGAGACCTCTGCCAGAAAATTATTCGGGGATGATAATGCACTCGGAAAGGAAATCAGGGTATGGGGAGATATCCCGGTCACTATCACAGGCATAATCAGGGATTTTCCTGATAACGCAAGCATTACTGCAGGACTTCTTGTTAATGCTGAGAATGAAAAATTCAAATTTGACCAGTGGATAGGCGACTCAAGGGATCTCAGCACTTACCGGTGGCCTTTCCAGATATTCCTTAAGCTGAAAGAGAAAAGTTCACCCGAAACTCTCACTGCAAAAATCAATGCAAGTGCAGAATTGTTGAAACCATATGTCGAGACCATCGGACTCCTGAAATTAAAGGAAATTTACCTCCATGATACAGCCTCCGGAAGCGAAACAAAACAGGGAAATGCCGGTTTGCTCAGGCTGCTCACTATCATAGCTTTGATCATACTGTTACTGGCCATAATCAATTATGTAAACCTGACTGTTGCTCAGCAGAATAAGAGGAATAAAGATACAGGTATAAGAAAGACATTCGGTGCTGGCACATTTGATATTCTTTCACATTTCCTTTCTGAATCAATTCTTGTATCCCTGGCAGCATTTATTCTTGGCATATACCTTTTGTGGATAATGCTTCCGTTATACAATGCTATATTTAACACGAATCTGCATCTGTCTTACTTTTTTAATGTTCCATTCCTGGCTGGTCTTGCGGGTTCAATCATTTTGATAGGAGCTATCAGCGGCAGCATACCTGCCATCCTGCTTTCGGGGGTGACTCCGATGCGGGTACTGACCGGTACGATACTACCTCAGATTAAGAGGCAACTTTACCGTGACACAATGACCATTTTTCAGTTTTCAATATCAATTATCCTGATTTTCTGTGTTATTGTAGTTCAGAGGCAGATCAGGTTTGTAAAGCACAGAAATCCCGGTTTCAGTGAAGAGCAGCTCTTAAGGTTAGACCTTCCTAACATACAGGAAGCTGACATTAAGAAAGCCCTCACTCTTCTTGATGAATACAGAAGATCACCTTTCATCAAATCAGTATCAACTTCAAGCGGCGTCCCGGGAGAGATTTATATGTCAATGGGATCCAATATAGAAAACAGCACCAAGAACATGAGCGTCCCCTGCATCCTGGCCGACACATTGTTTCTTAAAACATTCGGGATCAGGGTTGTCATGGGAAGGGATCTGGAACCCGGCGATTATGGAAAAGTATGTATGATGAATGAAGCTGCATATAAACATTTCGAATTCGAGGACCTCAACAATAAACGGTTTAACAATTACGGCGGTTTTGACATAATCGGCGTGGTCAATGATTTTCAATTTACTTCGCTTCATAAAACTATCGGTCCTGCCTGCATCATGTTCACACCGAATTTCAGACCGACATCCATGAATATCCGCTTTGCTGCAAACGGAACCGGACCGGGAATGGACGCCATGAAAAAAATCTGGGATGAAATGCTGCCGGGTTATCCGTTCAAATATCAGTTCTATGATGAATGGTTCGACTCACTTTATCGCTCGGAGGAGAGGTTCGGAAAAACAATCAGCCTGTTTGCTTTGCTGGCAATAGTTATATCATGCATAGGTATACTGGGGCTATCGATATTTTCTTCGGAGAGGAGGACCAAGGAGATCGGCGTCCGTAAAGCGAATGGCGCTAAAGTCGGAGAAATAATAAGGTTACTGAACAGGGAATTCCTGATCTGGGTGGTGACTGCCTTTGCAGCCGGAGTGCCTGTAATGCTCATTGCGATGAGAAAATGGCTGAGTACCTTCGCTTACAGGACCTCGCTTGACTGGTGGATCTTCGCTCTGGCGGGAGTCATAGCTCTTGTAATAGCAATTACTACGGTGAGCTGGCAGAGCTGGCGGGCAGCGAGGAGGAATCCGGTGGAGGCATTAAGATATGAATGAGTTCAGACATGCTCACCCCCTGCTCCTATTCTCCGCCAGTTGTCTGAAAGAGGGGGTCGGCTCCTGGGCAGGTTAACGAATCTATCAATTAATTGCTGATATAGGTGTTGTTAAATGGTTTATTGAAAGTTGCATTCAGGAATTTCAGAAATAATGTTACTCCTGGCATCATTAAGATTCTGGGATTGTCTGTCAGTTTATCAGCAGTATTCATTATCTGGTCTTACGTGATAAATGAAAACAAGTATGACAGCGGGATTCCGAACAGCAACAGGGTATACAGACTTGATGCACAGTGGGCAAGCATGCCACCGTTTATCGGTCACATACTGAATCAGAATCTGGGTAATGAAATGGTTGCGGCCAGACTGAATTTCGTCTCAGATATCGGCATTCAGGTTAACAATGTTCCTTTTAATCTGAAGGATCTTGCTTTTGCCGACAGTACTTTTTTTAAAGTGCTCGCACTTAAATTCATAGCCGGCGATCCCGAAGAGGCTCTGAATAAGCCATATTCACTGGTCCTTTCAGAAGCGACTGCAAAGAGGTTGTTCGGAACTGCAGATGCGTTGGGGAAAATAATCAGGTTTGAAAATCAGGCTGACTTCACGGTCACAGGTATTATAAAGGATTACCCTTTTATGCATCTTACACTTGAAGTGATAGCTTCAATTGTGACCCTGGAGAAAATAGGACGCCCAGGGATACTTCAGGCATACGACGGCTGGAGTTACCCGACTTATCTGATTTTGCCTGAAGGTGCCGATAAAACACGGTATGAAACAAAAATCAGGGAACATCTTGCCAAATTCAGATATGACGAGAACTTCCATCTGAAACCATTTGATGAAATTTATTATTCACACGAATATGAGAATGAAAGCAACACTAAACATGGCAATCTATTATATAACAGGGTCCTGGTAGCGGTTTCAATATTCATATTACTGCTGGCCGCCATCAATTTCATAAACATGACAATTGCAAATGCCGTATCAAGATCAAGAGAGGTAAGCTTCAGAAAACTCCAGGGGGCGTCAAAAACAGAACTGGTAATTCAGTTCCTTTTTGAAACGGCAATATTCATTTTTGCTGCTATCCTTCTATGCATTATTTTCTTATGGTTTTTAAATCCATTATTAACCTCATTAACAGGCTTTTCAGTCAATTTTTCAAGCTTCTTAACAAATCATAATTTAATTATAACAATAACCGGCTTGTTGATCTTCATTGCTATTTCCGGTATATATCCGAGTATATATATCAGTTCATTTACTTTCCTGACAGACAAAAGAAGGATCACGGGATCTCCCGGTCACATTGGGATCCGCAACGGACTGATCATCTTCCAGAACCTGGTTTCTGTTTCATTGATCATCTGCACGCTTATTGCAAACAGACAGTTCCGGTATATGAACAGGAAAGACCTTGGATTCAATAAGAATGGCGTGGTCATTCTAAAGCTTAATTCACAGCTGAAAGAACATATGGACCTGTTCAGGCAAAAGCTGCTGACCAGCCCGGAAATAAGCAGTGTCTCATTTTCAAGCAGGATTCCCGGAAATTACTGGGGTTCATGGTGTTGTGTAAATATTGAAGGCAAGGAGAATAAATATTTTAATAACTATGTCGATCCTGATTATCTTAAGACACTTGAAATCAAACTTAAAGAAGGGAGAAACTTCTCGTATGAGAATCCGGGAGATTTAAAGGCAACCTACATGATAAACGAGACCGGTATTAAAATGTATGATCTGAAGAATCCTATCGGGCAGATCATTACACCGGGAAACGGGATAAAAGGTACCATTATTGGCATCTTCCGCGATTTTCACTACAGGGGGCTTAATTATGAACAGACACCATTGATACTTTTCTATACTCCGGAATATAAAAACTATATTAATATCAGACTCTCACATGCTGACACCAAAAGAACACTCGAAAAGATAAGGAATACATGGGATGAAGTCTGTCCTGCTTTTTCCTTCGAATACAGATTTCTGGATGAAATATACGATGAGCAGTATAGTGCGGAAAGAAAGTTTGAGGGTCTGATATTTTCATTTGCAATGCTGGCGCTTTTAATAGCAGGAATAGGCCTTTACGGACTTTCGGTCTACAGTATTGAACGGCGTACCAAGGAGATTGGGATAAGGAAGGTTAACGGGGCATCCATATCAGGCATAATGATTCGTCTTAACAGGGGGATTGTTAAATGGGTTATAATAGCGTTTTTACTTGCTTCACCCATTGCATTGTATTCGATGAATAAATGGCTGCAGAAATTCCCGTACAGGGCTGATCTGAGCTGGATCGATTTTGTACTTGGCGGATTAATTGCACTAGTAATAGTATTACTTTCGGTGAGCCTGCAAAGCTGGCGGGCAGCAACAAGGAATCCGGTTGAAGTCTTAAGATACGAATGATAAAATATGCTGAACTTCATTCTCATCTACCGGAACCTCACGAAAATAAAAGAGTACACTTTTCTTAATATTGCAGGACTTGGAATTGGCCTTGCATGCTCTCTGGCCATGCTTGTCTGGCTAAGGAATGAATTGAGCTATGACAGGCATCTTCCTGACGCTAACCGCATTTACAGGCTGACATTTGAAACGAACAACTCTGGGAACAGGATCCATTTTGCCAGATGCAACGAGGACTGGATACCAAAAATCCCTGGCTTTTTCCCGGAAATTGAGGAGATGATAAGACTGGCCCCGTTCAGACATACCGCGATAAAAGCAGAGGAGAATAAATTCTATTCCGACAATGTGTTTGCAACGGATTCCAATTTTTTCAAAGTCTTTAACATCAGGCTTAAGTCAGGCAACCCGGAAAAAGTTCTCAAAGAACCTCACTCAGCAGTAATATCATCTTCCCTGGCACAAAAATGCTTTGGCAGCCTCGATCCTGTCGGGCAATCCCTTTTACTCTCTGGTGAATACGATACCAAAATGACGCTTTTTTCAATCAGTGGTGTCATGAATGATACACCCATGAATTCCCATATTCATTTCGACATTATAACATCCTTTGAAAAACCGGATGAAAATCCGGATTGGTCGTATGTATACCTCCTTCTAAGGCCAAATTCTGGTCCTAATCAGATACTTCAGCAATTCCCTGCATTTCTCAGAGAAGCAGCAAAAGAACTGGATCAGGGCAAATATATCCCCGACCTGCAGAGGATCACTGACATTCACCTTTATTCGGACAAGGACAGGGAGGTCGAGCCAAATGGTAGCATTACAGGGATTTACCTTTTTATTCTGATCACCCTGGTTGTACTGATAATCTCTTGGTCAAATTTCTATAATCTCAACAGGGCAAGGATGCTTGCGCTTCAGAAACAGATCCACCTCCAGCTTATTACAGGATCGACTAGGGCATTGCTTACCTTGCAGTCTTTAGCTGAATCCGCAATCATCACTCTTCTGTCGTTTGGAGCAGCTCTTTTCCTCCTTGACCTGGCTGACGGATATTCAGTCCGTCTCCTCGGATTCAGGCTTCTGCCTGACGGATTAGCCAGTCTGACAGATTCATGGGTATTTATTCTGGGAATTCTGTCAATCACAATTTTGGCTGGAAGCTTCCCTTTAATCAATTATCTCCGGAAATCTGATAAACCGCTTCTTCAGTTCAGGGGATTCTTGAACAGATCATGGATTGGAATTTCGTCGTACAGGATCCTGCTGACCGGACAGTTCATACTTGCAATATTGCTGATGACAGCATCAATTGCCATTAACAGGCAGAAAAATTATATGCTATCACTTGGTCTGGGAGAAATGAGCCCTGACATACTCGTTTTTAAGAAGCAAAACTGGGAGATAAGATTTAAATATGATATATTCAGGAAGAAAGCTCTTGAAAGTCCGTTAGTAAAAGCAATAAGCGCAGCTATGGAGGAACCCTCAGGGGAAACCCTGGATGCCCTCGGGATTGAATCGGGAGAAATCGGCAAGGGAAATGACGACACAAGGCTTTTTGTTTTGGCGGTTGAGGATAATTTTCTGGATTTTTTCAATATTCCACTGGTTGCAGGCAGCAATTTTACCCGGTTCAATCCTGAAAGGAAAGGCGAAGATTATATCCTCAATGAAACTGCTGTAAAGAGGCTTGGATGGACACCTCAGGAAGCTATCGGCAAACCTTTCAAGGTCAAATTCGATGTACCTGATATTTTCTATGGCGGAACAGTAACCGGGGTCGTAAGGGATTTCAATTTCAACACAGCCCGCCAGGAGATAAAGCCTTATGTACTTTTCCAGAAACCAATCTTTTATTTATGCTTCCTAGTAAAAATCGATCATCCACGAAAAAATGAAGCGATCTCTTACCTTAAGAAAATATGGGAAGCGGAGCTGCCGGATTATCCCTTCCAGTATGAATTCATAAATGACACATACAGGTCAGCCTATGCGAGCGATCTTTCACAGGGCAAGCTCACAGGCCTCTTTTCAATACTTTCAATATTAATAATCTGCTTTGGCCTCCTGTCGGTAACCTCACTCCTTGTTGAGCAGAGGACCCGTGAAATAGGGATCAGAAAGACGAACGGAGCACGGTTTGCTGATATTCTGATCGCCTTGAACAGCGACTTCATAAGGTGCTTTGCCGTTGCTTTGATAATTGCGTATCCCGCAGGCTGGTACTTCATGAATAAGTGGCTGCAGAATTTTGTTTACAGAACCCATCTGAGCTGGTGGATATTCATCCTCTCAGGATTGCCTGTTCTGATTCTTACAATTCTGACTGTAAGCCTTCAAAGCTGGCGGGCAGCGAAGAGGAATCCCGTTGAAGCCTTACGGTACGAATGACCTTTCCTGTGAGGCTGCAGGAACAATTCTTTTTAACCGCAAAAGACACAAAGAAGGCGCAAAGTACGCAAAGTAAACGACTGTGGTTCATTCCTTTGTTGTCTTTGCGAAAAAGTTTTGCGCTCTCTGCTCCTGCCTGCATCGCCTTCGCGTAGCCGCTTCAGCAGAGCAAGGCCGTCAGGCAGGGTTTATGGCTTTCGGCTTTTTCCACAAACCCTAATCGATCATGAGAGTTACTAAAATGCTATTTTAGCGGCAGAAAATGACCAACTTTCCAGAAATATTAAAAAGAGAAATTCTCAAAGGACTTCCCGGCACCGAAGTCCAGCTCCGGATGGCCCCGCCCGATATGCATCTGATGAACTTCCCGAAAGCGCCCGGACCTCGAACGCGCATCGCAGCAGTTCTTGTCCTCCTGTATGAGCAGAAAGGGGATCTTTCAACTGTTTTCATACAACGACCTGATTATGAGGGCGTTCATGGAGGACAGATAAGTTTCCCGGGCGGAATGAAGGAATCTTCAGATCATGATCTTGTTCAGACGGCACTGAGGGAAGCCAATGAAGAAGTCGGTGTCGATATATCAAGAATTAGTGTAATAGGTACACTTACACCGCTCTTTATTCCTGTAAGCGATATACTGGTAACGCCAGTAGCAGGATGGATTGATGAAAAACCTATGTATAACCTTCAGACTGAGGAGGTAGTTTTTCTGATAGAGGGCAGCGTGGAAAATTTCCTTGATCCTTCTCTGGTCAGGATCAAGGTTCTTGAAATAAGAGGCCGGATGCGCAGGATAAAGTACTTCGATTATAACGGTTATGTCATCTGGGGAGCCACTGCCATGATTTTAAATGAACTTCTGGAAATCATCAGAAGAACCGGGATTCTATAGCAGGGAGAAAGCAGTTGTGCGGTTGTGCAGGTTGCGCAGGTTACAGGATGATATGCAAAATTGCAAAACTTGTATAACCAGGTGCAGTTGATTTTGGGATTGCCGGACTGCCAGTTTCAAAGACCTGCTGACCGCTGAAAGCTGACAGCTTATCACCTCTGAACATACGAAATCGGTTCCTCATTTTCGGGGATGATGTTCTTATAATGCTCGTATCTGGCGAGGATCTCATTTACGAAAGCGACTGATTCCTTTCCCTTGAAAAAGCCGTTTTTAACGTCAATGTCATTATAATACCTTGGCTCGGTTTTCTTTTGCAGCCATTCCGCAACATTGTCATCCCATTTCTGAGGATTCTTCCCATTCTTCGCCGCAAGCTTCATTGCGTCAAGGATATGGCCCGGACCTGCATTATAAGCAGCAAGGATGAACTTTATCCTTTCATTCTCATCAGTAATCTTCGAATCGAAGACCGAATGCAGGAAGATAATGAACTTCACTCCGGCCCTGATATTGTTCCGGGGGGAAGTGGTTATGTCTATACCAAAATGTTCCCCCGTTTCCGGCATAACCTGCATCAGCCCATAGGCTCCTTTCCGTGATTTCACGTCGGGTATAAACCTCGATTCCTGGCATATCAGTGATGCCAGCAGACGCCAGTCCCATTTAATTTCCACACTGAATTCCTTAATAATGTCATCCCACTGGGATACTTTTCCGGAACTAAGGGTATAATAATCACTCCTGATAATTGACCTGGATCTGGTATTTTTAAAATACTTCGCATAGAGCATTGCGTAGGTCTGTGTGCTCCTGAATGTTGTAATCCAGCGGTTCAGTTCTCCCAGAAGCCGTTGTGAGTTTTCTTTTCTGATTCCCCATGCAAGGCTTTGGGGAGCACTTAATGTAGTGCTCACATCTATTCCCGGGTAATATGTTGAATTTACTAGAGCAATATCTTCATCACAAACTGCATATTCAATTTCTCCCCTGTCGACAAGTTGTATAAGCACCTCTGATTCAAAGGGTACCTCGATCACATTTACAGGCTTGTTATTCTTCCCTGACAGGAGGTTAAGCTGTTCAACAGGCGATGATCCTTTCTGGACGAAGATGCTTTTGTTTGCCAGATCGGCAGGTTTTCTCAGCAATCTGCCTTCAAGAGCAGTGGATGTCATGTTTTCCCATCTGTGGGGCTTACGCTGAACAAGCACCTGCCTGGTGCAGTCGATCGGTTCGGTGAACTGAATCCCCTTTCTCCTTGATTCTGTAACAGTTAATCCGAATGCCAGAAGATCAACTTTTCCTGTGTTCAGCATGTCAAACGCTTCGGAAAGGTTGTTTCCTGCCGGAACTATTTCAAGGTCAACCCCAAGATGATCACAGAAAGCTTTCAAAAGTTCATAATGGAATCCCATCGGTTCGCCCCTGTAAATAAAATAGTCGGTGGAGTTGAAGTCGGTAACCGCAATAAGCCTGCCCCTTGCTTTTATTGAATCAAGGTCAAACGATCCGGTATTAAGTTCTGGTCTTTTGTGGTGATTATCAGAGCATGACATAATGAAGGCTCCAAAGAGCGCCACAAGAACGAGTAGCCTTTTTATCAAATGTTTGGTTTTTGTTGAGCAATACCCTTAAGTGAGGGTACAAAGATACGACAAATTCTTCAATCATAAAAAGTCCAGGCTATCCCATACCTGAACATCCTGACATTCATTGGATAAGAGGGAACCATGAAGTAGTTGTAACCCGTATATCCCTGGTTTACGTGATCGAGCATCAGGAAGATCCTTGTCCGCCTGAGCTTAAGGTTAAGAAAAACGTTGATAAACGGATAATTACCTGTTTCTGTCACGTCCTGCCTGTAAAACCTTCCCGTTGCAGGCATATATAAATAAGGGTGATAAAGCGTGTGATACAAAACCTCTGCCCCGAGCTGGGTATTAAGCTGGCCATTTGTCTTCCTGAAATTGAACATGTGTTCAAAATATGCGGCTGATTTAACTGCAACAAGAGGAAGGTCTAGTACTTCACTGTTACTGCTTTTTTGAACAAGAAGATCTGTTGTGAGATGGAATTTCCAGGCCCTCAGGTCCTTGCTCAGGAAGAGCGAGGCTACTGAAAGTCCGCCGGTATGTTGTGATGGCAGGGCTAATGTGTCAAAATCGGTATAGTTGTCGATAATTGCATAATTGAATCTCAATTCAGTTTTCCGGGCCGGGTATGAAAAGTTCGTTCCGATATCCATCCTGAAAACCTTATTAAGGTTGTTGTGCCATTCAAAATTATTGCTCCCCCATTGATCCATCCAGAAGGACGGCTTCGTAGATGATAATCCTCCTGTAATATTCCAGGTTGCAAGCCCTTTCTTAAAGTTGAATGACTTGGTAATAATTCCGTTAAGATTAAAATCACCTGCCCTGTAACCGCTGAAGTAAAGCTCACCTGTCGCTACCCACCCGAATAATTCACCGACATTATTAAACAATTTGCCAATCAGGACATTATTGCTTCTGTGCCAGACAGCAACAGTTGAATCATTCTTAAGAAGAGTGTCATGGTTTGGTATTATCTGGCTGTATCGCAGAAGTTCATTCCTGATTCCGACCCCTCCGCCAAGACGGAATTTTCTTGTTTCATCGGTTGAAAAATCGAACCTGACAGTATTTTTTATACTTCTTGCGGAAAGCGAATCAAACGTTATTATGTCGCTGATAAAAGTTGTATCATAGAAGCCTGATCCGGGGTAATTGTCGGAGTATGTCTTTCTGTTGGCATCCAGGATGAATACATGAGAAAAAGTTCCCTGTAGTCTGAAAGGGCTTTTTGATGTTTTGGCAGTATCTTTTTGAGTTATAGTTTTTTTGCCGACCGTAAAGTGCTGGACAAGCAAGAAATTCCTGTTCTTAATAGCACTCAGTGCTTTATCAAGCCCGCCGAGTCTTACCTCAACATCAGCCGGGCTCAGGGTCTGAAGCTGTGCCGGGTTCTTTATGCCGCCGTTTTCATTTGAGGACAGGTTATTTATCCCGAGGGCAAAATACAGATTGTATTTCTTCAAGGTGTAGGAACTGTAGAAAGTAAAATCCTTGTCGATGGCTCTCTGGTAACCGTATTGACCGAGGTTGTAAACAATATCGAATATGAGCCCGAAGTTCAGGAATCTGTTAACATTCTGTGAATGCCTTACCCTGAAGGTCTGTTCAGCAATCTCCCTTGGCCCGCCGTATGTCCAAACAAGCTCTGTAAACGGGACCTGTGTATTCATAAAAATGTATCTTTCAGGCTGATACATCAAAGGATAATACCAGGTGTAGAGGAATTTATCTGGATCGGTGATCCTGTCAAAAAAGTTTATCTGATAGAAAGGCAGGCCATAGTTGCCAAGGGTTGCATTGAACGGGGAGTATTTGTCAGCGAGCCTGTACTGGTGAAAAAGCGAGAAAACAGTATCGAAAGGAATAGAGACCTCTTCAGTGAAATCGTGCGAGAGGTGCCATTCTTTTACGATCTTGTGCTTCAGGGTATCCTGTTTCTGTGCAAATAAGCCTGATGAAAAGCTGACGATCAGTAATATTGCAGTAATTTGCCTCATCAGGGGCAAATATAGGAAAAATGGAAGAGTGTGGACCCGTCCCCTGAAAAACACCGAAAAGGTGGTTGTGTTTCGCTGGTTGGGGATTTTTGAAATTATTACAGGTCGCTCCTACGGAGCTCACAATCATCTATTAGCAATCAACCTACAAACAGTTCGCACCAATGGTGCTCATGGTTATAACCTGTATGAGTATTTCGGCAAAAAAATGTATTGTCACAGGCATGAAAAGATATTGGATAAATTCCCCTAGATACAATTCTATCCCAGGACGCGGAACGGAAGCCTGTCTATCCCACGCCGCGTAGCGGCGATCTGTTTATAGCACAAATGCATTAAGATAAATCCTGAGCC
>JAUZNW010000020.1 GCA_030706785.1 Bacteroidota bacterium
GACAAGATTAACATTTCCGGCGATATAGTTCATAAGTGAATCGAGCCATTTATGTCCTTCAGAATAAGCTGCAATTGAAGCTATTGTGCCAAAAATATTCCCGTTGCCGATATGAAGATGCTCGATTTTGGAATTAAAATATTTCCTTAAAACAGGATTAGAAATAACTACTGAGGATGTCGACAGCCCGGCAAGATTAAATGTTTTACTGGGAGCGATACAGGTCACCGTTATTTCGGCAATTTTATCAGAGATTCCTGCGGCAGGAGTGTGTTTATTTCCGGGAAGCATGAGATCACAATGGATCTCATCTGAGAGCAGCAGAATATTGTATTTCAGGCAGATCTCAGCAAGTCTGGTCATCTCATGACTGGTCCATACTCTTCCTACGGGATTGTGCGGATTTGAGATGATGATCATCCTTGTATTGTCGGTAATGGATTTTTCAAGAGAAACAAAATCCATTTCCCATCTGCCGTTTACTTCCGCCAGCTGATTAAAAATCAGGTTCCGGCCATGGCTTTCAACTGCCGGGAAGAACGGAAAATAAACAGGCGGCTGGACTATTATCGAATCACCCGGACGAGTAAATGCCAGTGTACAGAGGTTCAGTGCAGGAACAACACCGGGGCAGAAGCAGATCCATTCACTGTCTATTTTCCAGTTGTGTCTCTTTTGGAACCAGTCGATAATTGAAGAATTGTATTCGGGCGGGCGGAATGTATATCCCATGATTTCATGCCCGAGCCTCTTCCTCAGGGCATTAATTATGAAATCGGGTGTCCTGAAATCCATGTCGGCGACCCACATAGGTATGACCCTGTCAGTCCCGAAAATCTCTTTTCTCAGATCATACTTGATGCAGCTCGTCCCTTCCCTCTGGATCTCTTCATCAAAATTCCATCCCATCAAAGTGCTATTGTAAAGGCGCTCAAAGATAAATAAAACAGACCTAAAACCCCTTAAGTTTCAAAATAGATTCGGCACAGGACTTTATATTAATATAATTTATTATTTTTATGTGCGATTTTGCGAAGCTATTTTAATTTAAACCAACTAATATGAAAAGAGTTATAGCAGTATTTATTCTACCGATGCTCATTTTAAGCCTTGCTGGTCTGGATTCCTGCAAGGGCAGGAAGAAAGAACTGAAACAGGTGGAAATGAATCAGATCCAGAATATGGATTCAACAATTGAAAAGAATGTATATCCTCTGCCGACATCGGCCGAGGTAATTAGAATGCTCTCTGATCTGGAAGTTGGTTTTATCATCGGCATCTCAAATCCACCCGAAAACTCAAAGAAATATCTTACAAGTCCCGCAAGGGCAACTAATGTTGGTGTATATGGAGCTGATCTGAGCTATGCTACACTTTATAATATTCAGCAAAAGGTAATCGATTATCTTAATGTAATCCAGTCACTGGCTGTTGAACTGAACATGTCGAGGATTTATGACCAGACACTATACGATACCATCAAGGCAAACGTTGACAAAAGGGACAAGCTGGTGGAGATACTAAAGAACGCTTTCAATAACACATATTCGTTCCTGAGCGATAATGATCAGCAGCCCCTGGCCCTGCTTGTTGTAGGCGGAGCCTGGGTCGAGGGGATGTACCTTACAACACACGTTTCGGAAGCAGCCTACCAGATTGCGGGTATTGCAAAAGTGCTTCTGGAACAGAAAGATAACTTCAACCTCTTCCTTGAAATCACCAAGCCCTATATGAATGATCCAAGCGTAAAGGAATTCGTCGACAGGCTTGATCCGATAAAGAAGGTCTACGAGGGGCTTTCAACAAGCCTTACCAATCAGAACATAATAGACATAACCAAAGCAATTGAAGGTATCCGAAGCCAGATTATCTGAAAAAAATAGTAATAACTGCATGGCCGCAAAGCAGCTAACTTTGCGGTCTTTTTTTATGAGGATATTATGAGGGAATCCGTACTGCTCGCTCTGATTCATATTTTCGCCATTGTATCCACAATCAATCCCGGAGGTATTACTTCGAGGGGCAAGAAAATATTGCGGAGTTATCTCAGGAGGTACCTTAATCGTGAGCTTGAGGAAGAATATTACGCCCTTTTTGAAAATAATCTGGAGTTTTATTCAAATGAACTCAAAAGTGTTGACAGAACTGAACTTGCTGACGAAGATTCGCTTATAACATTCCAGATCACCAATATCTGCCGCCAGATTAAGAAGGGTTTGTTTCTTGAGGAGAGGATGATAGTGTTTCTCCAGCTGCTGGAATTTGCTTTTGAGGATGGTCTCATATCAGAGCAGGAAAAAACGATCATCGATATAGTTGCAAGGACATTCAATATTTCCAAAAAGGAGTATGACAATGCCAGCGCGTTCATGATAGGCCGGTCGTACGATGATGTATCGCCCGATTGCATCCTGATAATTGAGAATGAGAATCCAAAATACTGGGTTGAAAAGCAATACAAAAACTATAGCAACTGGCGGCATATCAGGATAAAGAATTTTAAAGGGCAGCTCTTTGTACTCCATATTGAAAGCACGGGAACACTCATTTTCACTTATGACGGAACACTTACCCTTTATTTCAAGGGACGTGATATCATTGCCTGCAGACCTTACCTGCTTGACAGGGGTGTGAATATAAAAGGCCAGGGCATCGAGCCGATCTATTACTCAAGGATCTACAAGAAGTTCGTTTCAAGAAAATTTCCTGAAAAGATTGTCTATGAAGGGCACAATATTGAGTTCATTTTCAAGAACTCCGAGAACGGGGTGAGGAAATTGAATTTCAGGATCGAATCGGGCAACCTTATCGGCCTGATGGGAGGCAGCGGAGTTGGAAAAACGACCATGCTAAATCTTCTTCATGGAAAGATAAAACCTACAACCGGTACCCTTTATATAAACGGATATGACCTTAATACCGATGCTGATAAGCTGATGGGCCTCATCGGATATGTTCCACAGGACGATATGCTCATCGAGGAGCTGACAGTTTACCAGAACCTTTATTACAATGCACGTCTCTGTTTTGGTCATTTTAATGAGGAACAGCTGAACCAGACAGTTGAGAAGGTCCTTAATGATCTGGAACTTACTGATATAAAAGACCTTCAGGTTGGTGATCCTCTTAATAAGATGGTCAGCGGCGGACAGAGAAAAAGACTCAATATCGGCCTTGAGCTGATGCGGGAACCCGGTGTACTTTTTGTAGATGAACCTACTTCCGGACTTTCCTCTTTCGATTCTGAAAAAGTCATGACCCTTCTCAAGAACCAGGCACTTCTGGGGAAGCTGGTTTTTGCAAATATTCACCAGCCCTCGTCCGATATTCTGAAGATGTTTGACAGGCTTTGGATACTTGACAAGGGCGGTTACATGATATATGACGGAGATCCGGTTGAAGCACTTGTTTATTTCAAGACAGAAACCTCCCAGGCGAATGCGGCTGAAAGTGAATGCCCCAGTTGCGGCAATATAGAGACCGACAATATCCTTCACATAATTGAAGTGAAGGTAATTGACAATGCCGGTTTCCCGGGAAAAGAGAGGCAGATAAGCCCGAAGGACTGGTACGAGAAGTACAGGAAGAAAATGATGCCTGAGGTTGAAGAAAAGCCTTCAAAGACCACACTGCCGCCCAGCAACTTCAGGATCCCGGACAGAATGGCCCAGATAAAGACATTCATCAAGCGGAATGTGACCAGGAAAATTGCCGACAAGCAATATATGGTCATCAATTTTCTGGAGGTACCTCTTCTGGCTCTTATTCTCGGGTTTATTTCAAAATACAGCGCTGACAATGTTTACACATTCGGAGCCAACAAAAATTACCCGGTCTTTCTGTTTATGTCGATCATCGTAGCACTTTTTGTCGGTCTTACGGTAAGTGCGGAGGAGATTTTCCGCGACAGAAAGGTTCTTGAACGCGAAAAGTTCCTGAATATCAGCTGGTCGAGCTACCTTCTGTCGAAGATCGTCTTCCTGTTTGTTCTTACTGCAATCCAGTCATTGTCATTTGTGATTGTGGCAAACAGTCTCCTTGATGTGAAGGGGATGCTGTTCAGGCAATGGATTGTGCTCTTCTCCACAGCCTGTTTTGGCAATATGCTGGGGCTTAATATTTCAGCCGGACTCAGGACTGCAGTAAGCATATATATCCTCATTCCACTGCTGCTTGTACCCATGCTGCTGCTAGGAGGCGCAATGATCAAATTCGATGACCTGCATCGGTCAATCAGTAAAAAGATATATGTCCCGGTGATTGGTGATGTTATGGTTACACGCTGGGCCTATGAAGCTTTAATGGTCGAAGAGTTCAAGGATAACAAGTATGAAAAACCGTTCTTTAACTACGACATGGCGGTTAGCCAGGCAGACTGGTATTCAACATTTCTGCTTCCGGAGCTGAAAGCCAGAGTAGACCAGTGTGTTCAGGCAGGGAAAAATCCTGAATATCAAGGAGTTTCAAAGAGAAATCTGAGGAAGCTCAATTACCATATCAACCAGTTGTCGAAAGAGATCGGGGTTGTTCCAGGCAAATGGACTGCTGACCTGACATATGAAAAATTCGATAACACTATCGCCGGCGAAGCGAAGAAATTCATTGACAGCCTTTCATACTCAATACGAGCTGCCTCAAGGTATTACTTGCTCAAGCGTGATTCCCTGGTCATTAGACAAAAAGCAAGAATGGGTGATGCAGGATTTCAGAAGCTGAGAGATGATAACTATAATGAAAGCCTGGCAAATATAGTTCTTAACAGGCTGAATACCAATAAGATATATGACTCGGGCAAAAGACTGATCCAGAAGGCCGATCCTATATATATGAAACCAGGTTCGAAGTACGGGCGGGCACATTTCTACGCTCCATATAAACAGCTCGGGAACCTCAGGATTGAAACCCTGGTGTTCGATGTTGCAGCAATCTGGCTTATGGTTGTTTTCCTGTACCTTACCTTGTATTTCAATATCTTGAAGCGTTTTATTGAATACCTCGAATCACTCAGATTACCGATCTGGAGAAAGTTTGGCCGGGAGCTCCTGCGGCAGATATAATGAAAAGAGTAAATCCAAAAAAGAACCTGGGACAGCATTTTCTGAATGACAGGGCAATTGCCAGGAAGATATCTGAGTCTCTTACCGGGAACGGGTATTCCGGGGTACTTGAGGTCGGCCCGGGTATGGGGATACTGACCAAATTTCTGATAGAGAGAGGATTCAAGGATCTGTGGGTTATTGAGATCGACAATGAATCCGTTCATTATCTCAAAGAGAATCTACCTTCACTGAGAAATATCATCAGAGGTGATTTTCTGACCTTTGACCCAGATACTGTATTTGGTAATAAGTTTGCAGTAATTGGTAATTTCCCGTATAACATATCAAGCCAGATTCTCTTTAAGGTGCTTGAACATCGTGAAAAGGTAGTTGAGGTTTGCGGAATGGTTCAGAAAGAAGTCGCGGAAAGGATATGTGCCGGACCAGGTTCCAAAACTTATGGTATTCTGAGCGTTTTGCTGCAGGCTTATTATAATGCAGAACTGCTTTTTACAGTATCCAACAAGGTTTTTACACCGCCTCCCGCGGTCCAGTCAGGAGTGATAAGGCTCACGAGGAATGAATTAAAACGTCTTGATTGTGACGAGGAGTTATTCTGCAGGGTCGTCAAAGCCTGTTTCAACCAGCGGCGTAAAACACTCAGGAATTCAGTAAAATCGGCATTTGATCTTGAAAAAACAGATTTTCCGGAATCTCACCTCAGACCTGAACAACTGTCTGTTGATCAGTTTGTAAGGCTTACAAACTGGATCAGTCTCAACAGGAAATCATCCAAATGAGAATCCCATAGCATCAACGGGGTTCATTTTTGCAGCCGAGTAGGCCGGTGCATAGCCTGCTACAATGCCGATAGCGCCAGAGACGAAGAGTGCAAGCATAACATTTGCCAGTGTGAGGTGCATGTTGAGATCCCAGAGGTAGTTCACGCATAGCGTTCCGATAAAGATCAGGAACAAACCAAGTATTCCTCCAACCAGTGAAAGAAGCACCGATTCGGTCAGGAATTGCTGCAGTATGAAGAACCTCTTTGCTCCAAGAGCTTTTTGTATCCCGATTATATTTGTCCTTTCCCTAACAGAGACAAACATAATGTTTGCAATTCCGAATCCACCCACGAGTATCGCAAAGCATCCGATGATCCAGCCACCGATGTTTATGCCTTTGAACACTGCGTCGAATCCCTGTGAAAGCATGGTAGCCATGTTGACTGAGAAATTACTTTCTTCTCCAGGTCTCAATCTCCGTGATGCCCTCAAAATCATAGTAGCCTCATCCGATAGCTCCTGGGCCAGTATCCCGGGCTTCGCACGAACCATCATTTGGGTTTCACTGAACCTGTTACGCAGATTGATAAAATTCTTTCCGAAGTTTAGTGGAATTATGGTCATTTCATCGATGTTGCTCAGGCTGATCCCACCCTGTCCTTCTTTCTTCAGTACACCAATCACTTTTGTTTTATAACCGGCAACAGTTATATCCTTGCCCACGGGATCAGCTTTGTCAAACAACCTTTCAGCTATAACAGAACCCAACACGGCATCATTGGTTACTGAAGCAAACTCAAAAGGTGAAAAAAATCTTCCTTTTTCGATCTCAAAGTTGGATACTTTTTCTACTTCCTCGGTTACAGCAAATATGTATACGTCATTCGCAACATTGTTCCGGTATTTGATTTTGTCGATCTTCAGGGCTCCGAAGCAAGCAGCTTCAGCCTTGGTTGACCTGGTTTGTATGGCCTGGAAATCCTGAAGTGACACCGGGGGCCATTTAATTATGTCCCACCACTTGAGGTTGGGATTAAACGACCACGGGAACTTCTGGACATAGATCACATTATTCCCCATCTGATTGATGCTGTCATGGATCGACTTGGCCATCCAGTCAATAACGGTGAAAACCGATATTATGCAGAAAATACCGATGGTTATGCCGAAAAGGGAAAGAAAGGTCCTCAGCTTGTTATCGACAACCGAGTTAACTGCCATTAATAATCCCTCTTTAAAAAGTCTCAATCCCATCTTTTCCTTACATATTTTCCAAAATAAACCGGACGTCAAAGATAGGAAAATCATTCCTAAACACGAAAGCACAAAACCCTGCGTTTATATTCATATTTATTTTGCATTGAGGATAATAAAAAAATATCTATTTTTAACCGCCTGAATCTGAAGGGAGAGAGCAATCATAAAAATCAGATTATGAGTGATAAAAGGATTAAAAGTACATTGATCTCGGTTTATTATAAGGATGGGCTTGAAGAAATCCTGAAAACCCTTCATGATCTGGATATAAAGATCTATTCAACCGGCGGCACGTATAATTTTATAAAAGATCTTGGTCTTCCAGCCGAAACAGTGGAAAGCCTTACAACCTATCCGTCAATCCTTGGAGGAAGAGTGAAAACCCTTCACCCTTCAGTTTTTGGAGGGATCCTTGCCCGCAGGGAAAATCCTGAGGATTTAAAACAGCTTGATCAATTCAAAATACCTGAAATTGACCTTGTAATAGTTGATCTGTATCCGTTTGAAGAAACAGTCCGGACAGTAGATGACGAAAAAGAGATCATTGAGAAGATTGACATCGGGGGTATATCTCTCATAAGGGCTGCTGCCAAAAACTTCAGTGATGTACTTATCATTTCCGAAAGCAGTCAGTATCCGGCGTTGCTCGAGCTGCTGAAAATCAAAAATGGTTACACATCCATTGAAGACAGGAGACGTTTTGCAGCAGAAGCATTTAAAACTTCTTCCTACTACGATACCTTGATTTTCAAATATTTTAACAGGAAAGAGGGAGTTGAAACCTTCAGGGAAAGCATAAACAGTGCATATCACCTGCGATATGGTGAAAATCCACATCAGAAAGGAATCTTTTACGGAGATCCCGACAGCCTTTTTGATAAACTTCATGGTAAGGAAATATCATACAACAACTTCCTGGATATTGATTCCGCACTTTCACTTATTGATGATTTCAATGAAACCACATTTGCGATTATCAAGCATAATAATGCCTGCGGTGTGGCTTCGCGCAAGGATTCCATGGAGGCATGGAAGGATGCGCTTGCCTGTGATCCGGTTTCTGCATACGGAGGTGTAATTGTCACAAATGTTACAATTGATAAGGCAGAGGCTGCAGAGATTGACAAGCTCTTTTTTGAAATAATAATTGCTCCTGAATTTACTGAGCCTGCACTTGAGATACTGAGACAGAAAAAGAACAGAATAATCCTGAAAAGAAAGACGAAGACTGATGATCAGTTCCGTTTCCGCTCGCTTCTGAACGGGGTGCTCTGGCAGGAAAAAGACTCAAGGACAGAATCAGCTTCAGATATGAAGCCGGTAACGAAAAAAGTTCCGGCACCGGGTGAGTATGATGATCTGGTTTTTGCGAACAAAATTGTGAAACACAGCAAATCAAACGCGATTGTTCTTGCAAAAAATAAACAACTTTGTGCGAGCGGAATAGGCCAGACCTCAAGAGTGGATGCACTGAAGCAGGCAATTGAAAAAGCCCATACATTCGGCTTTGACCTCAGGGGCTCCGTTCTTGCCTCAGATGCCTTTTTCCCTTTCTCTGACTGCGTTGAGATAGCTCATAAGGAAGGCGTGACAGCAGTTGTACAACCGGGAGGATCAGTCAGGGATAAGGATTCAATTGATTTCTGTTCTGCAAACGGGATGGCGATGGTATTTACCGGCATAAGACATTTTAAACACTAACCAAAAATAAAAAATCTCGTTAGATGGGACTTTTTTCATTCTTGACACAGGAGATTGCGATTGACCTCGGAACAGCCAATACGGTTATCATCCACAATGATAAGATAGTTGTCGATGAACCGTCAATTGTGGCAATTGATAAAAACACGGGAAAGCTGATCGCAATCGGTGAAGAAGCGCGCCAGATGCATGGCAAAACCCATGAAAATATAAAGACTGTCAGACCACTGCGCGATGGTGTAATAGCCGATTTCAACGCAGCTGAGCTAATGATCAGGGGAATGATCAAAATGATCAATACCGGATCGAAATTCTTTACACCATCACTAAAAATGGTTGTCTGCATTCCTTCCGGGAGCACCGAGGTTGAACTGCGTGCTGTCCGTGATTCATCGGAGCATGCCGGCGGACGGGAAGTTTACATGATCTATGAACCGATGGCTGCAGCAATAGGTATAGGACTTGATGTTGAAGCACCTGAAGGCTCCATGGTTGTGGATGTAGGCGGCGGTACAACAGAAATAGCGGTTATTGCACTCGGCGGTATAGTCTGCAATAAGTCAATCAGGATAGCCGGGGATGGATTTACTGCTGATATCCAGGCATATATGAGGCATCAGCACAATATTAAGATCGGCGAAAGAACCGCTGAGGATATAAAGATTGCGGTCGGAGCAGCACTTCCGGATATTGATAACCCTCCGCCCGATTATATTGTCAGGGGACCTAATATAATGACTTCCCTGCCTATTGAAATCCCGATCTCCTACCAGGAGATTGCATACTGTCTCGATAAATCCCTCACAAAGGTTGAAGCAGCTCTTCTGAATGTGCTGGAGCAGACTCCTCCAGAACTATATGCTGATATAGTAAACAAGGGAGTCTACCTGGCCGGTGGTGGGGCAATGTTAAGGGGTCTCGACAAGCGTCTTGCAGATAAAATAAACATAAACTTCAACGTGGTCGAGGATCCTATTCATGCAGTTGCGAGAGGAACCGGAGTTGCCCTTAAGAATGTCGACAAGTTCCCGTTCCTGATGAGATAATCTGAAGGATCAGATGAGAAATCTGCTAAACTTTCTTCTGAAGTACAATAATCTTATTGTCTTTCTTGTTCTGGAAGGAATAGCATTGTCTTGGCTTACAACCGGAAACAGTTATCACAATTCAAGAATTGTAAGAGGTATGCAGGGAATTACCAGGGGTATACAGGAAAAAATAACAAACACCAGGAGTTACCTTAGCCTGAAGGATGTGAACTCCCGTCTGGCCCTTGAAAATGCAGATCTCAAAAACACTATCCAAAGATTTTCAAATAAAACAAACCTTAGGTTTGTCCCGGTTAAAGACACTAATTTCAAACAACAATACCAGTATATTTCTGCAAGGGTCATTAACAATTCTGTGAACAAGCAAAAGAATTTCTTCACAATTGACAAGGGAAGGGCCCAGGGGATTAAGGCTGATATGGCTGTGACCAGTGGCGATAATGTGGCCGGGGTTATTATAGGTTGCTCGCAAAACTACTCGGTCGCCATTTCACTTTTGAATATCGACTTCAGGGTAAGCGCCAGGATAAAATCAAACGGATATTTTGGTTCACTCAGTTGGGATGGGAAAAATTACAGGCATGCCATACTGAATGAAATACCCCAGCATATCATCATCAGTGTGGGTGATACTATCGAAACCACCGGCTATTCTGCAATATTTCCTGAAGGAATAAGTATAGGTACCATCAGTGATTTCAGGAAAAGCGGAAGTGATTTCTACAGGATAACAGTTGAACTTTTTACTGATTTCAGGAAACTGTCGTACTTAAAAGTGATAGGTAATCTGAAGAGAACAGAGCAAATCGAACTGGAAAGGAAATTCCAATGATCAATTCCATTTTAAAGTTCGGAGCAATTGCAATCATCCTGATTTTGTTGCAGATCCTGCTGTTCAACAATATTCAGTTCAGCGGATATGTGAATCCTTATGTTTATGTGATGATAATACTGCTGCTGCCTGCTGTTACTCCCCCATGGCTTATCCTGGTCGTGGCGTTTCTAACGGGGCTTGTAGTCGACCTGTTCTCAGGTTCGCCCGGAATGCACTCTTCAGCAACGGTTTTGGCAGGTTTTTCGCGTCAGTATGTTTTAAGGATTATTGCTCCAAGGGATGGATATGAATCAAGTTCAGACCTGTCAATGAAAGCTTACGGCGTCAGGTGGTTTTTCATTTATACTACGGTTATTGTCCTTATCCATCATACAGCTTTATTCTATCTTGAGGTTTTCAGGCTCTCTCAGTTTTTCAGAACATTTCTGAGGGTACTGCTCAGCTCAGCCTTTACTATCGGTTTTATCATGCTCATTGAGCGTTACAGGAAGAGAAGATGACCGATCCATTATGAAAGATGCATTCATAAACAGGAAGTATTTAGTAATTGGGCTTATAGTCCTGGCTTCCCTTATCCTCCTTACCAGGCTTTTTATCATCCAGGTAGTGAAGAACACATACAGATTATCGGCTGACAATAACGTTCTGAGATACGTAACCCAGTATCCGGCAAGGGGTTTGATATTTGACAGGAACAAAAAGCTGATGGTTTACAACCAGGCGGCCTATGATCTTATGGTTGTTCCAATACAGGCGACAAGGATAGATACCGCAGGCTTATGCAGCCTGATCGGGATCACAAAATCCTCCTATAAAGAGAGGATGAATGCTGCCATTGCCTATTCCCGCCGTGCTCCCTCGGTCTTTGTCAAGCAGATCTCTGCTGAATCTTATGCCAGGCTGCAGGAAAAACTGTTCATGTTTCCCGGATTTTACGTCCAGCCCAGGACACTGAGAAAGTATTCCAAACCAATCGCAGCCCACCTTCTCGGCTATGTAAGCGAGGTGGATGAACCACTCATTAAAAAAGATCCTTATTATAAGCCTGGCGACTATATCGGAAAGCTTGGGATCGAGGAAGCCTATGAAAAGGATCTCAGGGGGAAGAGAGGAGTAAATATTTACCTTGTCGATGTTTACAGCAGGATAAAAGGTTCTTATGCAGACGGAAGGCTCGATACTGTTGCAGTACAGGGAGAGGATATTATATCCACGATGGATATGGATCTACAGGCGTATGGGGAATACTTAATGCGGAACAAATCGGGAAGCATTGTTGCGCTCGAGCCTAAAACAGGGGAAGTTCTTGCGCTGGTATCATCACCAAACTATGATCCTACCCTGCTGGTGGGGAGGGTCAGATCTGAAAACTTCGCGAAACTGAGTGCGGATACAGTTCTGCAGCCGTTGTTCAACAGGGCACTGCAGGCCAAATATCCCCCCGGATCGACGTTCAAGCCAATGAACGGGCTTATCGGCCTTCAGGAAGGTGTTATCATGCCTTCCACTCTGTTTGGATGCAACAACGGATATCTCTTTGTAAAATGCCATTCCCACAGCTCGCCGCTGGATCTGATTCACGGGATATCGAATTCGTGCAATTCATATTTCTGTCAGACATACAGGAGGATACTGGAAAATCCGAAGTATCCTACCGTAGAGGATGCCTATAGTAAATGGAGGGAGTACCTGGGTGAATTCGGTTTCAGTAAAAAGCTTGGAATTGAGCTTACAAATGAGCTTCCGGGTCTTATTCCCTCACCAGCTTACTTTGATAAATATTATGGAAAAAACAGGTGGAAAGCTCTGACGGTAATATCAATGGCAATAGGGCAGGGAGAGGTTGAAACCACTCCTTTGCAGATGGCCAATATGGTGGCCGCAATTGCTAACCGTGGTTATTACTATATTCCTCATATAGTCAAATCGATCGGAGGGGGAAGGCAGATAAACCAGCGGTATCTGACAAAGAATGCAATCGATATCAGTCCTGAGAATTTTGAAACAATTATTCAGGGTATGGAAGAAGCTGTGAACGGGGAAGGCGGAGCAACAGCCAGAATAGCGGCATTGAAAGATATCATTGTTTGCGGCAAAACAGGAACTGCTCAGAACCCTCATGGCAAAGACCATTCGGTTTTTATCGCTTTTGCTCCCAAGGACGATCCTCAGATCGCAATTTCTGTGTACGTTGAGAATGCGGGATTCGGAGCCACTTACGCAGCTCCGGTCGCAAGCCTGATGATTGAAAAATATATCAAAGGGGAAATTACAAATAAAGCCATGGAACAAAGAATGGCTGATCTTAATCTTTTGCCGGAAGTTGACACGAAACGTTAATATATGGTCCAGGATGGACAAGGCAACAATAATCATCTTCCTTGTGATGATTATTGCCGGCTGGTTCAACATTTATGCTGCTGTGTACAATGAAGAGCACACAAAGATACTCGATCTGTCACAGCGCTATGGCAAACAATTCGTGTGGATCATTGCAACACTGATAATTGCTGTATTTGTAGTTGTGATCGACTCAAGGTTCTATTTCTTCTTTGCTTTCTTCATTTACGGAGGATTGATGTTCTTACTGTTTCTGGTGTTACTGCTCGGGAAGGACATCAACGGGGCAAGGTCATGGTTTCAGATCGGTGCGTTTAACCTCCAGCCTTCCGAGTTCGCAAAGATCGGCACCGCTCTTGCCCTCGCGGCGTACCTGAATGCACGGAGGCATGATCTGTCAAGGCTGTCAGTTTTTGTTACTTCAATAGGTATAATCTTTTTTCCGGCACTGCTGATCGCACTTCAGCCTGACATGGGTTCGACAGTAGCTTATTTTGCCCTGTTTATAGTGCTTTTCCGTGAAGGGATGAGCCCCTATTTATTCATATCCGGCATCATAATGTTCATTCTGTTCTTTTGCGCTCTTATTTTCAAAATTGCCTTTGTTTCATTAGCTTTAATAATCACCGCGTTTATAGTAGCCTTGGCTGCTACCCGAAAATGGAAATTATGCCTTGCCGGTGCAGCCATTTTTGCCTCTATCACTTTCATCGTATATCTGCTCAGCAACACCATATTCAAATCAACGGGCGATGAGATGATACTCTTCCTTTCGGTTATTCTTTCCGGAGCGGTCTACGCATTTTATATTTACAGCAAGAGGTCCTTAACGGTTCTTATTATTTACCTGTTTCTTTTCGGAAGCCTCGGGTTCCTCAATTCGGTTGATTTTGCTTTTAACAGGCTTTTAAAACCGCATCAGAAGGAGAGAGTTGAAATAATGCTCGGCATCAGGTCTGATCCTCACGGCACGGGATATAATCTCAATCAGTCAATTATTTCAATAGGTTCAGGAGGTTTTTCGGGTAAGGGATATCTAAAGGGAACCCAGACCAAATTCAAATTCGTCCCTGCCCAGAGCACTGACTTTATTTTCTGCACTGTCGGTGAGGAATGGGGATTCCTCGGATCCTTTGTTGTGATCGCAATGTACGTTATTCTTCTCGTCAGGCTTGTTATTCTGGCGGAACGGCAAAGATCTGATTTCTCAAGGATATACGGTTATGGGGTGATCTCAATCCTGTTTGTTCATTTTTTCATCAATATCGGCATGTCGGTAGGGATAGTTCCCGTGATCGGTATTCCACTGCCATTCTTTAGCTACGGCGGTAGTGCCCTGTGGGCATTTACTATACTTCTGTTTATTTTCCTTAGGCTTGATGCAAGCCGGACCGAGTACCTGGTATGATCAGAATGGAATTGTTATTCTGTGAGAGATCTCTATTCCAAAATCTTTCTCAACATAATCGATCAGCTGCGGAAAGAACTCCATGAAATCATCCTGGAGTGAATAATAGTTCTTCTTAAGAGCCTTCATGGCAAATCTGGTTTCATTCGGAAGCGATGAACGCTTGCTAAGTGTATTAAAAACATGACGGATTCCGCTTCTTGTCTGGTAAGATTCAATCCAGTTGTTAATTATGAAGAATGGCATCATCTTCCTCACTTCGTCAGGCAGGATTTCATAGTTGTTCACCATAGCCCTGTAAAAATTGTATGTTACACTCTCAAGCGGCCTGCGCGAAAAAAAATCCCATTCACGGGTCAGGAAGTGATCGTAGATGATATCAATTATAACTCCCGAATATTTGTGGTACTTCCTGGTAAAGAAGATCTTGCTTCTGTGGACAACCGGATGGCTGTCGGTGAAACCATCGATGTGTCTGTGAAGTATGATGCCCTTCCTGATAAGATCCGGATACCTGAGATAATCGCGGCCCTTTACATAATCCCCTATGTAGTTTCCGATGATGATTTTATCAGAATCACCGGACAGGTAGATATGGGCCAGAACATTCATATCGCGATATAATAGTACAAAGAATTTGGATATGCCTGCTAAGTCGAAAACATATTCTTTAACATATTTTTCAGGATACTTAGAAACAATTCTAAATAATTAAATATCAGGTCAATATCCATAGAAAACAAGGAATTAAAAAATATTCCGGAATGTTCGGATTTTATATATGCAAATTATAAATTTGTCGTTTTACTTCACAATTTATAATTCATATACCTCGAATTAAAATCTAACTTAACAGGAAGCACCCATGGTGAAGAAGAAAGTCATTATTATCGGCGCTGCGGGCAGGGATTTTCATAATTTCAACACCCGTTACAGGGATGACGAAAGTTCTAATGTTGTAGCATTTACTGCTGCCCAGATCCCTGACATCGATGGTAGAAAATATCCCAAAGAGCTTGCAGGAAAACTGTACCCCAAGGGTATTCCGATCTTTCCGGAGGAGGAGCTGCCTGAACTTATTAAAAAGCTCAGGGCCGAGGTGTGTGTTTTTTCCTACAGCGATGTTACATATCAGAAAGTAATGTCGGTCAGTGCGATAGTGAATGCAGCAGGCGCTGACTTCTTGCTCCTTGGTCCGGAGGGTACCATGCTAAGGAGCTCGAAACCGGTGATTGCTGTCGGCGCTGTAAGGACAGGATGCGGGAAAAGCCAGACTTCAAGAAGAATCATTGAGCTGTTGATGAAAAGGGGGCTTAGGGTTGTGGCTGTCAGGCACCCGATGCCTTATGGCAAACTGGCTGCACAGAAGGTCCAGCGTTTTGCAACAATCGGTGATCTCGCAAAAAACAACTGCACGGTTGAGGAAATGGAGGAGTATGAACCCCATATTGTCAGGGGAAATGTCATTTATGCCGGTGTTGATTATGAGGCTATCCTTCGCCAGGCAGAAAAAGATCCCAAAGGATGTGATGTCATTCTCTGGGATGGCGGCAACAATGATTTTCCGTTCTACAAGCCTGACCTGATGATCACCATCACTGATCCGCACAGGGCAGGTCATGAGCTCAGATATTATCCCGGCGAAGTAACTCTGAGGCTTGCTGATGTTGTTGTTATAAACAAGATCGATACTTCCACTCCGGAATCAGTACAGGTAGTCAGGGAAAGCATTGAAAAAGTAAATCCCAAAGCGACCGTAATCGACGGTGCATCACCGATAAAGGTTGATGATCCTGCAGTTATCAGAGGGAAGAGGGTGCTGGTGATCGAGGATGGTCCGACACTGACTCACGGTGAAATGAAAATAGGGGCAGGGATAGTTGCCGCTAAGAAATTTGGAGCATCGGAGATCATCGACCCCAGGCCATTTATTGTCGGAAGGCTCAAAGAGACCTTCAAGCTTTATCCGGGAATCGGGACCCTACTGCCCGCAATGGGATACGGGGAACAGCAGCTAAAGGATCTTGAAAAGACCATTAATAACACTGATTGTGACAGCGTTATAATTGCGACACCGATCGATCTGAACAGGATAACAAAGATCAGGAAACCCAATACAAGGGTTTATTATGATCTACAGGAAATAGGCGATCCGAACCTGACACAGGTAATCGATGAGTTTATCAGAAAGCACAAGCTTAATAAGAAATAGATTTTTTTCAGATGGCTTATTTCCGGTTCTTTTCCTGAACCGCCTCAGCACTGGAAATATGTTCTTCGTAAGTCTTTAAGTCAAACTCCCTTAAAATATCTTTGACCAATACATCCAGGGAAAGGCTCTCAATGACGGACCATTCCTCCTCATGGTAAGTTGTAATCCTTACCTTCCTTCCGTATTTATTCTGGATCTCACTGAAACGATTTACATACGGCCATGTTGCCAGGAAGGCCTTCTCGGGATTGACAGGCCCGCAATAAAGATTCCTGTTCCAGATCCCGGTCTGTGTAATTGTTTCCCCTGTAATATCACACAGTTTTGAAGTGTTCTTATTTGTTGCCGAGGCCACAATGCATTTGGTCTGCCAGGCTTTTGTGTTCACAGTAATGCCTCCTGCATATGCTGATGGCCAGAAAATGATCTTTGCTCCCTGAGCCCTCAGCATTTTCCAGCCGTCCTGCCAGTTTATATCAAAGCAGATCTGAATACCGGCCGGGCCAAAATCTGTCTGAATCACACTCTGGGATAATGCCCCGGGTAATATGCCGTACTCTATTTCCTCCTCAGTCGGATGGATCTTGTTGTAAATGCCGATCCTGTTCCCTTTACGGTCGAATGCCACCGCTGAGTTATAAATTCCGCCATCAGCCCTTGTATAAACCGGACAAATCGTATAGCAATTATTCTGAGCTGAAAATCCTGAGAACTCATCCAGTATACCATCAGATATTTCAACCCTCTGCCCGGGAGTCAGATCCTGTTTTGAATAGAGGAAAGGAAATGCTTCCGGCAGGCAAACAAAATCAGGCTGATAGACAAGAATATCCTTAAGCAGATCAAGGATCTTCCTCCCCATCTGACGGGGAGTATCGGCTGTCATGTCGGCCTGGGAGACCCCGGCTATCCAGATCTCACGGGCAGAATACTCATTAAAACTGCCCGGTAATGTTCCAGACCTAATCAAACCTGAAGGTGCAACAGCCCCGATACCGGCCGTTAAAGCTGTCTTCCTGATAAAATTACGGCGGGAAACAAAATCCTTTTTCATAGGCCCTGCCTTTAAGTTTTTACTATCTCCTAACACGTGCGTTCCCCTTCCAGATGCTCCAGACCTGCTCCTCATCGGCGGGCTGTGCATAATCTGTAAGGACTGAGGTTGCGAGGGCTCCGGTGGCCCATCCGAACTGGATCCATTTTCCGGGTTCCCAGGCTTTAAGTATAGCGTAAAGAAGGCCTCCAACGAAGCCATCTCCGCCTCCGATCCGGTCGAGAACCTGAATCTCCCTTGGTTCGACAACATGCCATGTATCCCCTTCAAGCATTATGGCTCCCCAGAGATGCTCGTTAACGTTTATCACCTGCCTCAGGGTTGTGGCAAAGACAGAACATCCGGGGAATGCTTTTTTAACCCTGCTGATCATTTCCTTGAAGCTGTCGATCTTTGATGTAAGATCCCTCCCTCCTTCATCAGGGCCGGGAATCCCGAGACAAAGCTGGAAATCTTCCTCGTTGCCAACAAGAATATCTGCAATGCCGGCGATTTCTTTAAAAGCAGCTGCCAGTTCTTTCTCCCGGTTCTTCCAGAAGGAAGCGCGGTAATTAAGGTCGAATGATATGCGTGTGTCATACTTCCTGGCGGCTCTTGCCAGCTCAAGGCAGAAGTTGCTGGTTTCGGGCGAGAGAGCGCCGATCAGACCCGAAAGGTGAAGGACCTGGACGCCTTCTTTTCCAAACAGCCTGTCGAGATCAAAGTCTCTGACATTCAGTGTTCTCCCGACTTCTCCGGCGCGATCATTATGTACCCTTGGACCGCGTGATCCGTAGCCGCTGTCGGCAATATTGAACTGATGACGGTAACCCCAGGGTCCGCCCTGTTCAACATCCACACCTTCAAACGACATATGCCTCCCGGCAAGGTTATCCTTTATCATCCGTGCAACCGGACTCTCCTTTACAAAGGTCGTCAGTACCTTTACTGGAAGTCCGAGGTAAGATGAAATGCTTGCAACATTGGTTTCAGCACTTGTGACGTGCAGATGAAAGAGGTCGCTGCAATGAACCGGTTGACCGTCAACAGGTGTGATCCTTACTCCCATGCTGGTCGGCACAACAAGCGACCACTTGAAGTCTTTTTTCAGGTCAATTTTCATAGGTTATCAGTTGTTTATTTCAGCCTTTCCCTCAGCTTCTTACCTGCCTCTTCAAAGCCTGGTTTATTGTTAAGTGCGAACATATTCTTTTTGTAGGCTTCCACTCCCGGCTGGTCGAATGGATTCACATCCAGGATATACCCGCTTACAGCACAGGCGAGCTCAAAAAAATAGAATAGCTGCCCGATATACCAGGCACTGAGCTCAGGAACCGTAATGGTAATGACCGGGACGTTCCCGTCGTTGTGGGCAAGGATTGTTCCGGTTTCTGCGTTATGATCAACTTCTGAAAGCCTTTTCCCGCTCAGATAATTCAACTGGTCGGAGTCATCGATTTCCTTCGGGATAACAAGCTTCCTTCCGGGATTTTTCACAGATATAACGGTCTCAAATAAAATCCTTTGTCCGTCCTGGATGTATTGCCCTATGGAATGCAGGTCAGTTGTAAAATCAGCTGAAGCCGGGTAAATTCCTTTCCCTTCCTTCCCTTCACTTTCACCGAACAGCTGTTTCCACCATTCTGCAAACCAGTGAAGCTTGGGATTGTATGTGATTATAACCTCGGTTGTCTTTCCGGTTCTCATAATAAGGTTTCTTACGGCAGCATAGAGCAGGGAGGGGTTGGATGCAGCATTACGGTTATTGCGTGTCAGCGGTTCCATCGATTTGGCACCGTCGACAAGCATCCTGATATCTATGCCGCTGAGTGCTATAGGTAACAGTCCTGCCGGGGTAAGGACCGAGTACCTTCCCCCGATATTATCAGGAATTGAGAAGGTCTCGTAACCATTGACATCAGCAAGCTTCCTCAAAGCGCCTTTCCTGCTGTCGGTGATTGCAATGATCCTGTCCCCTGCAGAGGGCTTGCCTACCTTCTTCTCAAGATGGTTCCTCAGAATCCGGAAGGCTATGGCCGGTTCAGTTGTAACTCCCGACTTTGAGATCATTACCAGGGAATAATTCCTGTTGTCAAGCACGTCGATAAGCTCACTCAGGTAGTCCTCAGAAATGTTTTGCCCGGCGAAGATAATTTCATGATGCTTCCCTTTTATGAGAGATGGAAAAGTATGACTCAAGGCTTCTATCACTGCTTTTGACCCAAGATATGAACCGCCTATTCCTATAACGACTGTAAGATCTGAAATTGACCTCAGATGTTTTGCGACTTTTTCTATCCTGTCAAGCTGCGGTTGTATATCATCTGGAAGTGAAAGCCAGCCAAGGAAATCACTTCCTGCACCAGTCCCGTTATTGAGTGCATCCAGATGCCTCACTGCCTGCTGGGCCATGGCCAGTACCTCTTCAACTGCTACAAAACTCTCTGTGTTTTTCAGACTTAAACTGATATTTTCTTTCATAAAACCTTAGATATTCCCTTAGCAACATTGCCGGGATACAAAGTTAAAAAAAACCGTCAGGAATTGATCTGACGGTTTATACTAGGGTAAAATATGTTGAAAAGGACTATTTTCTGTGTATCCCTCCTGCACTTGATGAATGTGCATCAATGTACCTGGGATTGCCCCGATAATTAATGTCTCCAGCACTTGATGCCCTTGCTGTAAGCCTTTCCGAAACATTGACATCCGCATCACCGGCGCTTGAAGCTGAAACATCGGCTTCCTTCACTTCAAGCTCATATGCGTTCAGGTCACCTGCGCTGCTGAGACTTACATCAAGCCTGTCAATTTTCCCTGAAAGAGTAACGTCACCTGAACTGCTGATATCTGCATCAATGGAATTAGCATATACTTCCAGCTTAATGTCTCCTGCACTGCTGGCTGACAATTTCAGATCTCCGGTTTTGATGGGGGTTTCACCAATGATATCCCCTGCACTTGAGGTCCTGAGCGAAGTGACATCTTTAATGGTCACAAAAACCTTCTTGCTCTCAGCTTTCCTGATATTTGCATCTGTATAAACATTCAGAATACCATCCCGGATATCGGTTTCAATATATTCCTGGAGGTTCTCATCTGCTTCCACAGATATCGATTCACTTTCCCCCTGCCTGAGATATACATCAATACCGGTGCTCACCCTGATTCCTTCGAATCTGCCTGCTTGTCTGTCCTGCTTTACAACATGTCCGTTGCCATAGACCGTTCTTCGGATCTGACCGCTGACTGATGCTGCTATCGCGATAAACAGGATAAATGATGCAAAGAATTTTAAACTTTTCATGTCCTTTTTAAATTATTTCATTTAACCGTATCACAATAAAGACCCCACAGAATTTGAAATGCTGCATGGGAATGCCAGACTATTTACCTGAATTGAAAAATTATATGCATATCTTAGTAGAGCTTCCTAAAACCTGAATCCTATGAATAACCTCAGAATCCTAATCGCGTTATCGCTGTTGATATGCATTCCAAGTGCCTGTAGTCACCGGAAAGATGACCGTCTGAAATTATGGTACCAAAAGCCGGCTGTGAAATGGGAGGAAGCACTTCCGATCGGTAACGGCCGTCTGGGTGCAATGGTCTTCGGAGGAATAACAGAGGACCACATCCAGTTCAATGAAGAGACGCTCTGGTCTGGGGCGCCCCATGATTATTCCCACAAGGGTGCCTTTAATTATCTTGAACAGATCAGGAGGCTTATCTGGGCGGGAAAACAAAAAGAGGCTGAGGATCTTGCTCTCGAGAATTTCATGAGTATTCCGCTGCATCAGGAAAGGTACCAGCCTTTTGGAGACCTGTGGATAACCTTCTCCGGACAGGATTCTGTCATCAGGTACCGCAGGGAACTTGACCTTTCGGATGCAGCATGCAGGATCAGGTACCAATCGGGAGGAGTAACATACACAAGGGAATATATTGCCAGCAGTCCTGATAACATAATAGGAATAAACCTTGACTGCAACAGGAACAAGGGCTTGACTTTTGACGTTTCAATGAGCGCCCTGCATGAAGGTTACACGGTTATCGCAGGTGAAGATGGCACTCTGAAGCTTGGGATCAGGGTAAAGGATGGAGCTCTTTTCGGGACCGCGATTGTATCTGTGGAAGTCAGCAGAGGGGAAATTTCAGTAATGGGAAATAAGCTACATGTGGAACAGGCCGACAGGGCAGTTATCTGGCTTTCGGCTGCAACCAACTTTATAAATCCGGATGATATTTCAGGGAATCCAGATGATCAGTGCCTTAAAGCGGTTTCTGCTGTCACAGGAAAGACCTGGCAGGAAGTAAAGAATGCTCATACAGCTGATTACAGGAAATATTTCGACAGATTCTCAATCGATCTGGGTAATTCAGGCAAAGAAAGGCTTCCTACAGATGCAAGGATCAGAGGTATCCCCGGAAAGATGGACAATTCCCTGGCTGCATTATATGTTCAGTACAGCAGGTACCTGATGCTGTCGGCAAGCCGTCCCGGGACATACCCGGCAAATCTCCAGGGGATCTGGAACGATAAGCTGGATCCTCCATGGGACAGCAAATACACGGTAAACATAAATACGGAGATGAATTACTGGCCTGTTGAAATCCTCAATATTCCGGAATGTCATGAAGCCCTTTTCAAAATGCTTGAAGAGGTTGTACCATCAGGGGAAAAGGTAGCAAAGGAACATTACAAAGCAAAGGGATGGGTTCTTCATCATAACACTGACCTGTGGCGGGGAGCAGCTCCCATAAATGCCTCAAATCACGGGATCTGGGTATCCGGCAGCGGCTGGCTATCACACCATTTTTGGGAACATTTTCTTTACGGGATGGACACGGCTTTTCTTCGGGAAAGAGCCTGGAAGATCATGAAAGGAGCTGCCAGGTTTTACCTCGATTTTCTTGTAATTGATCCAAAAACAGGATGGCTTGTTTCAGCACCTTCAAACTCGCCCGAAAATGGCGGTCTTGTTTCCGGCCCGACGATGGATCATGAAATAATAAAAAGCCTTTTCAAGGCATGTATAGAAACATCTCAGATTCTCGGTGCCGACAAGACTTTTGCAGATTCATTGCGGACAAAACTGGCGAAAATTGCGCCCTACCAGATCGGTAGGTTTGGACAGCTTCAGGAATGGATGGAAGACATTGATGATCCGGCCAACAAACACAGGCATGTTTCACATCTTTGGGGTGTTTACCCTGGAAAAGAAATTAATCTGGAAGAAACGCCTGCTCTTATGGATGCTGCAAAGACATCATTGGTTGCTAGGGGAGATGAAGGTACAGGATGGAGCCTTGCGTGGAAGATCAACTTCTGGGCTAGATTCAGGGACGGAAATCATGCATGGCAGATGGTGCAGATGCTGCTTCGTCCTGAAGGGCGGGGCACTGCAGCCACAACAGGCGGCGGCTCATCTGGCGGCGGTTCTTATCCGAATCTTTTTGATGCCCATCCGCCCTTCCAGATCGACGGAAATTTCGGAGGCGCTGCAGGAATAGCTGAGATGCTTATGCAAAGCCACCTCGGGGCTATTGATATCCTTCCTGCATTACCTGATGGAATACCCCGGGGACATATCAGGGGCATGAGGGCCAGGGGAGGTTTTGAACTTGAATTTGATTGGGCAGGCGGTAAACTTACCACTGTTAAGGTAATCTCAAATGCAGGATTACCGTTAAAATTGAGATATAAGGACAAATCGTTCTCAGCAGCAACCAGAAAAGGCGAAATATTGAAGTTTAACGGGGATCTTGTTAGAATTTAATATTCCGTTCTTTCTGTAATCCGCCGGGGGCGTAGAAACTGCTCAATCAGCCACCCCGTCCCCGTCCGTTCGGTCGGGGATACTCCTCCTCACAGGAGGAGGAGTATCCCGCCAATGGCGGGAGGAGGTAGTGACTTTTTCAACACTTCCGGAAGGCTAAGTGTTGTTTAATGCCACTTAAAGATCTTCAGCCCTGCACCGAAGAATACAATCCCGACTGATGAAAGAACCAGTATCGGTATGGCAACAGCCCGGATCCCGGCACCTTCGTTGAAGATACTCCGTATCCCGTCAGTCAGCATTGTAAGAGGAAGAAGCTGAATGAACTTTATGCTCCAGTCGGGGAAATTATGATAGCTGAAAAATATGCCGGATAAGACCATCATAGGCATTACAACGGCATTTATCAATCCGTTGCCGACCTCTGTGTTCGATGTATGTGATGAAGCGAATATAGCAATTCCCGCGAAAGCAATATTCCCGGCTATGAAGAGGAGGATCATCGCTGAAATGCTTCCCTGGATTCTCATCTTGAATGCAATCAGGGAAAAGAACAGCAGTACTACGGCTTCGACAAAATTCATCACGAATCTGACTGTTATCTGAGCTATCAGGAAATGCGATTTTTTCATGGGCGTGGCGACCAGACGCCGCAGTAGTTTCTTCGAACGCTTTTCAATTAAGCCATAACTGACACCCCACATGGTCGACATCATCACCCCCAGCGTAATGAGGCCGGGAACAAGAAAATCGATGTATCTTGTACCCGTGACCGTCATCGGCATGATTTCAGCATCAGCTGATGATGGGATGACCTGTCCGGATCCTATTAAATTTCTGAGTTTCAAATAAGTGAGTTCAGCATCTGAATTGACCGGATCGAAGTGATATTCGGTCTTTCCGTCCTTCCCGTTGAGAATAAGATTGACGGTGCCTCGCTTGAGCATTATCATTGCGCTGTCCCAGTTAAGCGGGTAGAACAGGAAGACAGAGTTGCCAAGCTTCTCATCCTTCAGTTCATACCGCCATTTGTATTCATTCCCGCCTCCTGTTGCCTTCTTCTCACAACGTTCACCGAGGAACCTGTAGACAGAGGAGGTATCATGTTGCTGACTTTCAGATGACCGGATCACTGCAACCTTCCGGGTGATATCAGCCTTTTTTGTGAAGGCAAGTCCAAGCCCTACCGACATCAGGATCGGGAATATAATACCCCAGAAAAGAACTCCCGGCTCCCTGATTATTTCAAAAAACAGGGCACGCAGTAGCTGCAATAGCTGGTATAACCTGTACAGTCTATTCATAGATCCTCCTTCCGGTAAGGGAAACGAACAGGTCATCAAGGTTTCTGGCTTCTGCCAGCAGTTGTTCCGTGGTCCCTTCCCGAAGTATGATCCCGTTATCCATTATCACAACATAATCGCAGAGCTTTTCAGCCTCCTCCATATAGTGCGTTGTAAGGATCATTGAGGTCTCCGATTCCCTTTTAAGCCTTTTAAGGATTTCCCAAATTTCTCGCCTGGCATTCGGATCAAGCCCTGTTGTCGGTTCGTCGAGTAAAAGGATCAGAGGAGTGTTGATCAGGGCAATGCCTATGGCTAGTCTCTGTCTTTGCCCTCCGGAGAGATTGACTACGAGCGATTTTCTCTTCTCTTCAAGGCCGGCAATTTTAATTATTTCGTTAACTCTTTCCCTGCCCAGGTTGAAAAAGCTGGCAAAGAGCCCAAGTGTCTCATTCACCCTCAGCTTATCAATGAACCTTGTCTCCTGAAGAGATAATCCAATCATACGGTGAAGTTCATCCTCGTTACCTTTCCAGTGCTTTCCCATAATTGTGATCTCCCCCGAATCAGGCTTCTGAATACCTTCGATCATTTCCACCAGGGTCGTTTTTCCAGCCCCGTTCGGACCAAGGAGAGCAATAAATTGCCCCCTCGGGATTGTGAGACTTATCCCTTTCACTGCCTGGACTGTTTTGAACGACTTCCAGACATTCTTAACCTCTATTACAGGGTCAGGCATTTAAAGTATAATTTCAGGAGCTTATTATGAAGTAACAAAATGATAAAAAAATTGTTAACCGGTTCCGGGTTCCAAATTTAACAAAATTAACCAGACATCGCCACCTGCCCCGACCAATATAAGTTAGGGCGTTTCTGTCTCGGTCTTGACTGGGAACCTAAAATTTTTTACCTTTAAAGAAAATTATGATTCCGTGAGAACTATCTTACCAGTTTTAATAGTAGCATTGGTTTTCAGCTGTAAATCTCCGGGCACGGGGAAGAAAACCGGGGGAGCCGGGGAAACAGCAAAGACTGAGATTAAAGGCAGTTTCTCCATTAGCGGAGCATATGCACTTTACCCGCTGATCTCGAACCTGGCTGATGATTTCATGAGAATTCAGCCCGGCGTCAGGATTGAAGTTACAAGGATGGGAACAGGGGAGGGCATCACGGCACTCCTTTCCAAAAAATGTCAGATAGCAATGATCTCCAGGCCCTTAACCAACGAAGAGATCAACGAAGGGATCTGGGTTATCCCTGTAGCAAAAGACGGGGTCGCGCCGATCGTGAACCAGAGGAATCCTTTTATTGAACAATTATTGAATCAGGGACTGAGTCCACAGGAATTCCTCCAGGTTTTTACATCCGGGAAGGAACTGACCTGGGGCTTTGCTTTGGGGACTAAGGCAAAAGAGAAAATAAATGTTTATGTGAGGAATGACGAATCGGGGGCTGCCGATATATTTGCGGATTTTATTTATAAAAAAGCATCTGATCTGAAGGGAATTGGGGTCACAGGCGATGACGAGATGATCAGAAGTATTCAGGAAGATCCGCTGGGGATAGGCTTCTGCAATTTCACCTACGCTTTTGATGTCATAACCGGTGAAAGGAAAAAAGACATACAGATAATTCCTTCTGATCTTGACTTTGATAATAAGATCGACAAGGTTGAGGTACCTTTTACCAACCTTGAGGCCGCACACCGGAGCCTTTGGCTGGGATTTTACCCTGACCAGCTTTGCAGGGAGCTGACCCTCGGATGTCTTGGAAAACCGACAGATCCGGCTGTGGTGGCTTTTCTGCACTATGTTCTTGGCGAGGGTCAGGCAAATGTTAAAAAATCAGGCTACTGCCCACTTAACAATGTTTATATAAATTATTCCCTTGAACTACTGAAATAGCTCTTAACATTCCAAAATGAGCGAACCGATCCTGAGGGCATTGATGCAGCTTTTTGCCCTGATAAGTGACATACATAATATAAATGAGATCTCAACAAAAGAAAAGGATCTCGTAAGATCTTTCCTCAGCCGTCATCTTAACAGCGAGCTTGTAGAAAAATATATAAGGATATTTGATGAATATCTCGATCTGTATATAAATAAGGAAGCGATAAGGGAGCCCACTAGTGACTATGACATAGCTGATCTTAAAGCCATAAGGATCAAGAGGATATGTGAGGGGATCAATAAGGAGCTGAGGCAGAAGCAAAAGATCTACATAATAATCCAGCTTATCGATTTTATTTCATATGGCCAGGAAATTACCTCCAATGAACTGGATTTCCTGATGACAGTAGCGCTGACCCTTAATATACCTGAAAATGAATACAAGAATATCAAGAGCTTCATCATCGATCCTGTATCGAAAATTCATGAAAAGGAAAAACTCCTTCTGATTAACAACAGCACTGCAAGCAGGTTTCGTAAAATAAAGCACATATATAACCCGAATTTTTCAGGAGAACTGACCTTCCTGAATATTCTCAGCACAAAAACATTCATTCTGAGATATAAAGGTGACAGCAACCTGTTCCTTAACGGCCAGCCACTTTACCCGAATCAGACCTATCTTTTTGACAATGGATCGACAGTCAAAGGACAGGGGCTTTACACAGTTTATTACTCAGAGGTATTCGGTTATTTCAATGAATCCAGATCCGAATCAAAGATATCCCTCTCAGCAACCAACGTATCATTCAGATTTTCAGACAGTGAGAATGGGATACAGGACTTTAACTTCAGTGAAGAATCCGGACAGCTTATCGGGATTCTCGGTGTTAGCGGCACAGGTAAATCGACACTACTCAACATCCTTAACGGAAATATAAAACCACAGACAGGTCACGTCCTGATCAACGGCTATGATATTCACAATATAAAGGACAGGGCAGAGCTTAAAGGCGTTATCGGCTATATACCGCAGGATGATCTGCTCATCGAAGAGCTTACCGTTTATCAGAACCTTTACTACAATGCCAGGCTGTGTCTGAGCAACTTTCCGGTTTCAAAAATCAGAAAGGTGATCAGTAAGCTGATGATCGATCTTGATCTGTGGGATACCAGGAACCTGAAGGTGGGGAATCCGCTTGACAAGGTAATAAGCGGGGGGCAGAGAAAAAGGATAAACATAGCTTTGGAACTGATCAGGGAGCCCAACATTCTCTTTGTCGATGAACCCACTTCGGGACTCTCCTCGGTGGATTCTGAGGTTGTGGTTGGCCTGCTTAAAGAACTGGCGTACAAAGGGAAGCTTGTGCTCGTAAATATCCATCAGCCTGGTTCGGACCTGTTCAAAATGTTTGATAAAATAATCATTCTGGATAAGGGAGGATACCAGATATTTTACGGGAACCCAAATGCAGCTGTAGTCTATTTTAAAACTCAGAGCAAGCAGGCAAATCCAGAGGAGGATCAGTGCACAAAATGCGGGAATATAAACACTGATCAGATACTGCAGATTGTTGAGGCAAAGATCGTTGATGAACATGGTAAGCTGACGCAGACAAGAAAGGTCACACCGGAAGAATGGTCCGAACTGTTCAAAAAGAATTCAAGCAGAGCGCCGAAATCCATGGATGTACAACGCAAGGATCTCCCAGAGAATTTTTACAGCATCCCGGGTAAACTGAAACAGATGGGAATCTTCTTTACGAGGGACTTGCTGTCGAAGCTGGCAAACAGGCAGTTTATTCTTATATCTTTCCTGGGAGCACCGCTCCTGGCACTGATCCTGGGTTATTTTACACGTTATGTCAAGGGCGACTCATACCAGTTTTATGAAAATGAGAACCTTCCTGCTTACCTGTTCATGTGCGTGATAACTGCCCTTTTCCTTGGACTGATAATAAGCTCGGAGGAGGTATTCAGGGACAGGAAGATCCTGAAAAGGGAGTCGTTCCTTAACCTGAGCTGGTTAAGCTATATCAATTCCAAAATAATAATAATGTTCCTCATCTCGGCAATCCAGACTATTTCATTTGTGCTCGTCGGAAATTCGGTCCTGGGAATAAAGGGAATGACCTTCCAGTACTGGCTCATACTTTTTACGACCTCATGCTGTGCTAATCTGATAGGTCTTAATATATCATCTGCATTTAATTCGGTTATAACAATTTATATACTTATTCCATTCATAATTATCCCGCAATTGCTTTTCAGCGGAGTTCTTGTCAGGTATGACAGGCTGCACATAAGCCGTAACTCATCAAAGGAGTTTGTGCCGATGATCGGTGAACTCATGACTGCAAGGTGGTCATATGAAGCTCTTGCCGTGGAACAGTTCAAAAACAACAGGTATGAAAAAAACCGGTATCCCTATGATTATAAAATCAGCAGGGAGGACTGGTATGCTTCGTATCTTACAAAAGCCCTTGATGAGGATATCCAGCTTTCCCATAAGGCAAGCCTGTCAAGCGATACAGTAAAAAACACCATAAGAAAGCTGGACCTTTATATTGGCGAAATGTCGGAATACGCCGGATACAGTGTGCCTTCAGGTCTCAGAAATGCTTTTAAAGATGGCAGGCTGGATTCTGTGACTGAGCATGATACGAAAAGATATCTTGAATGGCTGGGTAACCTCTTCGTCAAGGATATGAGACATTTGATGGCTGTCAGGGATTCAGTAAACCAGAAAACTCTGGGTCCCGTAGAAGACAGGAAAAATTTCGGTAGAATTAAAACGGATTATGATAATAAAAGGCTTACAGAAATAGTCAGGAATGAGGGCGAAACACAATATTATTTTGATAAACCGGAACGGATAATCCAGAAATTTGATCCCATATTTGCGCCCCCGAGGGTGAGGAACGGGCGCGCTCATTTTTACGCACCGTTTAAGAAGATTGGAAACCTGGGAATCGATACATTCTGGTTCAACCTGGGAGTCATCTGGATATTGTCTGTTCTAATGTACTTGGCTCTCTACTTTAACATCTTACGGAAACTTGTCTCAGGGTTGGAGGGTATCCCTCCAAAAAGGACAGATTCTGATTTCCTGGTCATCAAGGAAATATCCTCGTGGTAAAAACTCCGGTTATTTGAATAAAGAAGGATCGTTAGTCCTTGCATTGTTCCTGAATGCTACCACGAAGGCGTCAGGATACCCTGCCTGCTTAAGAGCTTTTTGAAGGTTGATGGCCGGGTTTAGAGTGGTGAATTCCCCCGCACATGATCGGTAGCCGCCATTGTACAGGTATTCATAGGTCTTATAGGTCTTTCCGCTGACGGTCACCTCATAGCTTCCCTTTGGCTTCATGCTGGCTGCAAACTGTACCCGGTAAATAACAGGTCCGGCTGATGCCGGCGATGCTGTCTGAACCGGAGGCTTTTGTTCAGCCGGTTGTGGCTTTGCATCTGTCTGTTTGGGATTTACTGAAGTCTGTGGCGGTTTTTCTGTAGTCTGCTGTGGTTTAGTCTGGGTTTGAGGTGGCTTTTCCGTAGTCTGCGAAGATTTTGTTACAACAGGCTGGGATTTCGTTTCTGCCTGAGCCTGAGGCTTTACTGGTTCCGGTTTTTTAGTGGATCGTTCAACGGATTTTGTTGTTTCTTTCTTCACAGGCTCAGGTTGTTTGGTCGTGAATACCTGGGCGAGTTCCTTATCCGGAACATTTGCTTCTGCCTGTTTTGCTGCCACGGGAGATGAGGGGACCAGAGGAGTTGACTCTGCTTTTGCGATATAGGTTAATGCTTCAGACAGGTCGGTGATACTTTTTTGACTGAGCTTATCCTGAAGTGAGATCCTGAATAAAAATGCCGGTTTATTGCCCGTCTTAAGTCTCCTTGTAAAGAAGGCGGATCTCCCGTCAAGCCTGCTGAGAGTGAATGCGATTTCATCATCAGGAGAATTAATAAACCGGGTTATATTCGCAGGTTTGCCCCATCCATCACCGGTGTATCTGCACACATAAACATCGTATCCGCCCGAGCCTTCAAACCCGTCTGAAGAAAAGTACAGATTGTTGTCCTGGTCAAGGAATGGATAGGATTCATTACCTGCAGTGTTAATCAGATTTCCAAGGTTTACCGGCTCTGACCAATCATCCCCATCCTTTTTTGTAATATATAAATCAAGTCCTCCGAGGCTTCCGGCCATATTGCTGGCAAAGATCATCTTTTCCCCGTCGGCTGACAGGGAAGGATGACTGTATGTTGAACTTCCGCTGCAGAAGGTTAATGGTTTTGGGCTGCTTATCCAGTCCCTTCTTCCGTTCCTGATAAGCCGGAAATTAGCCTGGTAGATCTTTTCAGCCGCCCTGTTCGATGGCCGTTTTGAATAGTACATTACTGAATAATCATTGTTGAAGGTCATTGCCTCACAGGGTACTTCAAATGTTGATGAGGGTGAAAATACTATATGGGCGCCGATGGAAGTATCGGTGCACACTGCATAGTATGCTTCCACCCTCCCGAATGAAGTAAAGCTTTCAGGTATCCTTCCTTCTGTTTTGGAACTGGAGAGGAAGACAATCCCATTCCTGTAAAACTGAACTCCTGATGAGGGAGGTACAACCGCTATCCTGAAGCTGTCGATCTTCATAAGTGAACCTGCAGATAATGTATCGGACGGGAATATTGAATATGTGGTCGCAGTTCCTGTGATGGCAAGGATCAGAGAGGTTGCAGAAATAATTGAAAATTTTTTGTAGAGTTTTTTCATTTCGGGGTTCGGGATATTTACCATTGTGAAGGTTTCAGGTAACCGGATTTATTGCCGGAAAGATTGATGCCGAGCGTAATTTCAGCCGTAAGTGATTTTTTATAGTAGGGGGAGTTTTTAGGCATGGCAATGAATGTCCCCACATAGAACCTTGGATAGCGGTACTGGAAAAAGAAGGAGAAATTGCTGTAATCGCTGAAATATGTCCCCAGGCAGAAATTACCTGCATAAAGTTTCAATATTGGTTCAATGTTTTCCTTGAAGTTGAATGAAAGTGAGTCATCGGTAAAGACTATCACTGAGGGCTCAAATATAATGTTCATTGAACGGCTCAGCACGAATTTATATCCTGCAATAAAGTTATATTGACGCGAAATGGGCAGCTGATAAGGTGAAAGTGTGTCGGAATCCACCGGGCGGTCAAGGAAGTTAGTTGAGGAGAGTCCTGCATAGGCACCCGGACCGTATAAATAAATACCAAAATCAATATTTGGGTAATAGAACTCCTTGCCGTGAGAACCCAGGTCAGAATTTCCTTCACGGAAATGATACATTCCTTTTACGGAAGCTCCTATGGAAAGGAATGTCAATCCTTTCTTGTTCAGCGGGATATGATAAGCCAATGTTACACCTATGCCTGAATTGTGGGTGGAATCGGTGTTGTTATAGTCATTAAAGGTAAATCCCCCCAATCCGAAATTTGTGAATGAATGTGTCCGGCCCGAAGGGACATATTCGGGGATCTTCCTGGTGACCCTGGTGTTAGCGCTTATGATCTCGGAATTGGATTTGCTCCTGAATCCTGCGATCATGTCGAGTGAAAAGAAGTCCTTGCTCCCTGCAATTGCTGGATTGAAAAGGAACGGACTGAAAAGTCTGTAGGAAATTGGATTATGAGGCACCTGCTGGCCGAAGGAAACTATACAATAAATCGAGATTAAAAATATCAGAAAAAGCTTCTTAATTAGCCACATACGCAATTATATCTAAATTCTAATTATCCCTACTCTATGAATTTATTAACGAAGAAAACATAAACTAATTGCCCCGATAAAAAAAATTACAAATATTAGGAATATTCCGTTCTATTTTTGTTTTGGATTTATTTTAGATCTAAATAATAAACTCAAATTTTCATCAAATGGTAATGGACTCAAATTAGGCTTAGAAGCATAAACTAGTTCATCAATGCAGCTATTAATATATTCTTTGAAATAAAAATGTTTGATTTTGAGCTGTTTTTTCCTCTCTATTAGTTCCGCAGAAAAATTAATGTCATTTTTCTGTTCTGATTCAAACAGAATTAAAAGATCCTTCATAGTGTTTAGAAGAAAATTATTGCTATTTTCGATTATTCCCCTGATATTCCCAAATATTATTCTTGTTTCTGAATTTGGATTAAAATATTTAGAAAATACAGAAACGTAATTTCTGGCCCATCTTGATATATTTACCAGCCCCTCTGCATCTCTTAGCCACTTCATAGAACAACTTGTAACAAACTGATAATAATAATTTAGTCGATTGTCAAAAAAATCATAATCCAGATATCCGGGTTTACCCTTTAGTCTACCTGCTTTCCTGAGTTCTTTCTCTACCTGGGTGTCAAAGTAAGGCCGTAGCTTCAGGAAACTAACTGGAGTATAACCATCCCCACAAATTTTACTTAGAAATTCAAGATTATCATTTACTGAGCTGATAGTCGATGAAGGTTGGAAAAGCATGAATCCGTAATCAAAACCTATGTCAAGCTTTTTGAGGATATTTATTCCTTTAAGGCTCTCTTCAACTGTCATGTTTTTATTTAATCGCCGTAACCCACTGTCAGTTCCATCATCAATCCCTAAGAATACTAGA
>JAUZNW010000200.1 GCA_030706785.1 Bacteroidota bacterium
GAGAGTAACCCTGGTAATAGTCAAGGAATAAAGAGATTGTACCATTGTTTAGTCTTTTGCCTCTTAATCTGACAATGAGGCTCTTACCAGGAGAGTAATTAATTATCTTGGATTTGGATTTATCTTTGGTTGCCATTATATCTTCAATGATCAAATTTCAATTGAAGATACAAAAAAATATTTCCGGGATACAAATAGGATACAAAAAATAGCAAAATATGATCAAATCAAGGACAACATACAATCAGATATGTATATACATATAATTGATATTAAATGCTTTATGTTTTCTTTGTTTTCCAATATTTACCATAACGAGTACCCCCTCCGGGTACTAAAGAGAAGTGAGAAGTGAGAGTGAGACCAAGAGCGAGAGTGATAGCGGGAGGGCTAAATCAAAAATCATATCTTAAAACAAATCCCGCCGGGGTACCACCCAGATAAAGCTTTTTTTCAGGTTTTAAACATCCGGAGTTAGCCCTGGACAGATCACTTCCTGAAAATTTCCGGTAATCTTTAATTGCCTTTACCGGCTGAGTCCAGATCTGTGCTTCGGTAATTACAGTATTTATGGCAAAATTGATCAGGCCATCCCCGATTGAACGGTCAAATCCGAGCCATTCTATAAGACCACTGCCAACATTAACCACACCGGTAATGGCATGCATTTTCCATGATCTCCCTTCTTTTTCCCTCCGGGCAATCTCTTTAAGCAATTCTGCATCTTTGTTGATCCCGGAATTTAGCTGACTTAAATCGCCTTCCGTAATATCATTTTTTTCAAATGAAGATTTCCAGGGGACAATAGGAGTAATCAGCACCCCTATAGCTCCAAGTAATGTAGTTGCGGCTCCGAGCGCCATGTCCTGCCTGGTAGTTTTTTCATCCGTTGAAAAATAAACAACCCCCTGTCCGGCAGTCGCTGCACTATAGCCGGCCAGCCAGCCGTACCACCATCGCTGAGCTGCTATCCTGTCACGATTTACCCTGTTTTGAAATTCCTGTAATTGAATCTGAGCCGAAGTATCACGATCGGATATCTGGCTAATGGCTGGCAGATCATGGAAAATTGACAGGCAAAGGAATGTAAGCAGTAACAAATCTGAAAAGATTGTCGTTTTTTTCAGCAGACAACGAGCAACCAGCAACAAGCAACCAGTAACCAGCAACCAGCAACTTGCGTTAATTATACGACTCCATATCATGTTTTAATCTTATCAATCTCACTTATCTGCCCCTTTAATCAATACGGACTCCCTTATCCTGGTGGAAGCCAGAAAGCTGAAAACCATAAGGATGATCAGAACAACAAGAGGCTTCGTCATTGATCCTGTTGCCGGAGATTTGAAAGCATTCATACCGAAGATGAAAAGGATACCGGAAATCTGTCCTACTAGTAGCAGGAATCCGTTTGAAGTACCTTCAGAAATCGGATAAGTTATTTCAGCGCCGTACTGAAAACCAATGGGGCCGGAACTCAGTAGAAAAAACCCGAATGCCAATCCTGATAACAGGACCATAAAATAATTGGTCACCAGTGCAATGCCGATAAGACTTATTGCGGCACCTGCCAGAGCGATCATGATGAATGGCGTTCTTTTCCTTAAACGGTCAGATAAAAAAGGAAGGATAAGTGCGCCCAGAATACCGCCGATAATCATGAATCCCCCTGTCATTCCTGCCTGCACTGAACTGAATCCTCTGGGATGTAGAATGTTTTCAATCCAGGTAGTCACGGTGTTGAAGGCGCCAAGACCGATAAAGAAAATGAACATCAACCAGTTAAAATCCTTGTTTTTGAAGATTAGTCTCAACCCGTCAATGGCAAGAGCGCGCTCCTCCTGATCCGTGCTGTAGGGAGCCACCGGAGGCCGTTCCCTGACAAACAATAGAAAAACAAGGGCTGACAGGACAGCCAAAATTCCGTATAGATTAAGCATTTTTGTTATCCCTGAACCCTCAACAAGCCACGGTGTAAGTATCATGCCTATCAGTATACCAAGATAGCTCGAGAGGGTTCCCAATCCAGCAGCGGTTGCCCTTTCTCCAATTGGAAACCATCTTGCTGCCACTTTTGTAATAGCGTTCATAAGGAATGGCTGACCTGTCGCAATTCCAATCTGGGCCACCAGCAGGAAGCTGTAATTTGGTGATGCAAAGCCTCTTAGCAATCCAAATACACCAGTAAGCACAGCTCCGGTCCCTACACCAATCCTTATCCCGTAAGTGTCAATGATCCATGAAGCCGGGATTGACACTACGATGTAAACAATCATGAAACACATCGATAGAATTCCGATTTTCAGGTCAGAGACGCCGAAAAATCGGACAGCCTCACTCGTGATGGGAGCAAAAGTTATCCATAGTAGCTGATTGACGGAGATGATAATCATATATACACTGAGTAGAACCCAGCGATAACCGAAGACTTTATAACCGGAGTTTTGCATTATTTAACCTGAATATCTATTTCATTAATAATCTTTCAGCATTCCCGTGATAGAGTTTGTTCAGGGTTTCGTCACTCAGGTAAAGGCCATAAAGCGGCCAGTGATAATTGAACAGATCGGTTTCGTAAAAATGCTCATCGGCAGTCTCCAGTATCCTGAAGGTCACCCTGTAAATTCTTTCATTGAAGTCCATATCGGTCCCGTACACAATTCTGTCCTGGTATTTCTCGATGAAATCATGTACAAATTTCGGGATCGGGGCTATCTCTCCATAACGGGCTGAAATATCAGCATACAAGTTAGGATATTTGTTGAAGAACCTTCCAAGGACAGAAAGATCAGCGCAACAATTTACCAGGTGTGCGGCAATAAAGGTTGTCCTTGGATGCCTTTTTAAAGTGTTCTCAAACCGGTCAATCATCTCCTCATGTGTTTTTGCACCGTTCTCAATCTTTACTTCCCAGTCTGAGGCATTCATAAGACCGTCATTCGTCGAATCCATTTTCTCATACATCCACTTATCCTCAGATATATGCAGATTTACAGGTATTCTGAGGTCGGCACACTTTTCAAAAAGCGGATCCATCCGGGGATCATCAGGAAGCATGATTATCTTGTTTCTGGCAGTGACCGGAATTCCTTTTCCCTTGAACATTATTTCTCCCACTCCCTTGGCTCCGTTCCTGACGCATCTTTCAAGCTCCTTCACTGCTTCGGGACCGTATCCGGGCTTATCATATCCGCTATAGTCAAAACCGCACCACAGCTCGAACCGGTCACCATATTTTGAATACATCTTCATTAGAGTATCAAACCGCACACCTGTGGCGCCAGTAAGGACAATTGACTTTTCAATGCCGCATGCATCCATCGCTTTTATCCATTGTAAAATCTCCCTGTCGTTCCGGCTGTAAACATGCGTATGCATGTCAATTACAGGATACTTTGCCTTTGTAATATTTGTAACGGGAATGTTGTAGATCGACCTTGGCCGATAATTCTTCAGTTTGATATCGTCAACCTTCTGCCCCGGCGAAGGAGCAGCAATTAAAAACAGGCCGATCATGGCTGAAATGACTGGAATTTTTTCGCAGATATTCCTGAGGAAGGTAATGGCTGAGGCTGTAATCATAAAGCAGGCATTTTAAGTTTACAATTCCATATTGTCTGCGTAAATCTGCGGTACCTGCGGGAGATTGATTTTTATGTTTCCAGCAGTTTACACTGATCTCCGCAGAAAGACATGTGATTTTTTCTTCATGAAATGTACAAACTTTCTGAATATTAATGCGAGAAGTAGTCCAGACTTTGACACGATTATGTCAAATAATAATTATTTGTCACATTCTCATACCCTCAAGGTTGATTCAATAGTCTATTTTGCCAACACTGCGACAACCGGGATGGAAATCATCGGGGAATATCTGACGGACCGGGAAATAGCTGATGTACTTACTTATATCCGTGGCAGCTGGGGAAATACAGCTTCCGCTGTCACAGCTAAAAAAGTATCAGCATTAAGGGCTAAGATCAAACCTCTGACTCCTCAGTGAGATTGCTTTTTTCCAGTTCCTCAAGTTTCACCTTTCCGTATGCAAGCCTTGTAATTACCACAAACAAAACAGGCACCATAAAGATCCCGATAAAGGTTGCCGCCAGCATCCCGCCAAATACTGTATATCCGATGGTCTGCCTGGCAACTGCGCCTGCACCTTTTGCAAAGATCAATGGAGAAATCCCGAAAATAAAGGCAAGCGATGTCATGAGGATCGGACGTAACCTCAGCCTGATTGCTTCAAGCGTAGCCTTTCTGAGCTCGATGCCATTGTCAACCCGCCTTTTTGCAAATTCAACAATAAGTATCGAGTTTTTCGCCGCCAGTCCGATAAGGGTGACAAGACCAATCTGTGCATATACATTATCGCTCAGCTTTGGAACAAAAGTCAGTGTCAGAATGGCGCCAAAAGCACCAAGGGGAACCGCGAGGAGAACTGAAAAAGGAACGGACCAGCTTTCATACAGAGCTGTAAGGAACAGGAAAACAAACAGAACAGATATTGAGAAAATGATCTTTGATTTTGATCCGGCCTGGATCTCCTCCCTGCTTAATCCTGTAAATTCATACCCGTAACCGGCAGGCAGCACTTTCGCAGCAGTTTCTCTGAGGGCCTGAATAGCTTGTCCGCTGCTATATCCTTTTGCTGCCTCACCATCGAATTCTGTTGACCGGTACATGTTAAAGTGTGAAATCAGGGGAGCATTCTCAATTATCCTGTAGCTTACAAAGTTGCTCATTGGCAGCATCTCCCCCCTGCCGTTGCGGACATAATACTTATCAATTGCATTTATATTATCCCTGTATACAGTATCGGCCTGTGCCATTACCCTGAAAGTACGTCCATAGAGAGTAAAATCATTAATATAGAAGCTGCCCATGAAGGTCTGAAGCGTGTTGAATACTTCCTCTAAACTCACTCCGAGTTTTTTACATTTTTCCCTGTCGACCGAGATCCTGTATCCCGGTGTATTGGCCGTAAAGAATGTAAATGCATTTGATATTTCGGGACGCTTATTCGCTTCAATCATAAAATTCATGACAATGTTCTGAAAACTCTTGATATCGTCATTACTTTCACGCTGCTGGAGCACAAAGCTGAAACCGCCTGTGCTTCCAAGTCCGGGGATAGCAGGTGGTGCTATCACAAACACGCGGGCTTCGCTCAGGGCTGCAAATCTTCTGTTCAGGTCGGCAATTATGCCTGTAAGGTGTAGCGATTTTTTCCTTCGCTCATTCCAGGGCTTAAGCTGGGTAAAAATTGTGCCGCTGTTGGATTTGGATGAGAATGTTACAACGTTCAATCCTGCAATACCTGCAAAGTGTGCTATACCTGGTGTGTCACGCAGTATATCCATTACTTTGTTAAGGACAGCCAC
>JAUZNW010000201.1 GCA_030706785.1 Bacteroidota bacterium
ACGAGGGTTGCGCTCGGGGAATTCTCCAGGAGCATCCTGTAACGTTCCTCGCTTTTCCGCAGTGAATCTTCATCCCTTACCCTTGTAATCGCAATTGACACCTGATCGGCTACATTCTTCATCATCGACAGGTCATCCTCACTGAATCTTGTTCTGGAAGTGGTACCGAATGACAAGGTGCCAATCACTTTATCATGGGATATAAGCGGATTGCATGCATAAGCATTAATTCCCATCGACTTGACAAGATCAGTCCTTGGATCTGGTGTATTGAAGATGTCCTCTGTAACAACCCGTAGTCCGTCCCTGGCTACACATCCGCACACAGCTTGTCCGTAATCGAGCCATTCAATATCATGAGCGGTTTTTTCTGCGAAACCGGCATAGGAATTGAGATGAAGTCTGCCCGTTTTCTGATCGACAAGGTAGTTGATGAAAACCTGGCAATCGAGATACTTCATTACCCGGGTGCATAATGAGTTTATCAATTCCTGCGGATTTTCACTTAGAAGAAGCATGCTTGATGTCTTGGACAGGATATCGAGGCGCTCGTTTGCCCTGAGAAGCTCTGAAGTCCGCTCAATGACTCTTTCCTCCAGTTCTGCATTAAGCCTTATCATGCTTGATTCAGCCTGCTTAAGCTCCGTAATATCGATCCCCATCTCCAGAATTAGTGGAGAACCATCCAGATCGCTGTAAGGGAAATCATGTATTGAATAGACCCTCCCGTCAGGTCCTGTCCAGTCCCATTTCTGAGGGCGGTTTTCTTTCAGCGTTCTGTAGGTTTCACAAACTTCACAAGCTTCGGAACGGTTAAACAGAAATTCATAACATCGTTTTCCAGCAGATTCTCCAAATCGCGTTCTGAAATATTTGTTGGAATAGGTGACATGATAATCGGGTGTAAGAAGAATGATATATGCCGGAAGATTTTCAAGCAGCCCGTTAATCCTCTGCCTCTCCTTTTCTACCATTGCTTCAGCTTTGATACGTTCCTTATTCTCTGTCTCAAGGGCTTTGTTGATTTCAGAAAGTTCTGATGTTCTTTCCCTGACTTTGTTTTCCAGATCCTCGTATGATTTTTTCAAAGCAATATCGGCAACATGTTTTCTCCCTTCAAACAGGTTTATGGACCTTGCAGTCATCCACAAAAGCAGGATCAGGCAGGTTGTATATGTCACGCCAACCAGCAGGGTTCCGACCTCGGTACCAAAAGTTTCTGCATGTTCTGCCTGTATTTCAACCCATGCGATTAAAATTGGCAGAAGGATTATCCATGGAAGTAATCTTCGGGCCATGATTCCTCCCGTATCCTTGCTCGTAAAAACCTTCATCAGCCATGTACCGGGTTTCATCATAAAGACTGCCAGACATACAGCAGACAAGGAGATCCCTGTATTAAGAGCCACAGGAACTTCAAAAAGCTGTGTGTAGGGGTAAGCATTCAGAAGATAACTCACAATTACCAGGTAGGCTATAACTCCAACCGGAAAATTCATTATATGGGCTATATTACCGGCATAGTGTGATTTTGAGATAAGGGATATAAGTATCAGGCCAATCAGGATGAAACTGAATGCTGTCAACATCGCCATTCTTTGTTCATGAACAAGAAAAAGGCCCAAAAAAGGAGTATTTGTAATAACAGATTCATGACCTTCTGAATCATAATAAATCCAGCAGAATATTGTGAGAATGCTTGATGACATCATAAGGATTGCGCTCGCCACCGATACTGCCTTTATAAGTGTATCCGACCGGCTGATTAAGATCGTTATCAGCGAAAGGGAAGTAAGGAGAAAGCATAACGCAGTAATAACTTTCATAGGCTCCCAATAGGGACTTGCGCTTTTCAATAATGTTATTCCTGAAATCCATCCGACAAGGTCAAGTATGGCAATTAATACGATTATCAAAATAGATATCCAAACTGCCTTACTTAAAGGATTTTTATTCAGTATTGTGTTTAGCATCATTTTTAATTATTAAAACTTCAAGAGTTTCCCATATCTGATTCTTAAAATCAAAGCTTTATAATTAATTAAATTATAGATAATTTATGTACTTCATAATAATTACCCGGTCTTTAATTTAGGAATTGTGAAAAAGAAAGTTGATCCCTTTCCCGGCTTTGATTCGACCCAGATCCTGCCGTTGTGACGCTCTACAATACGCCTGCAGATGGCAAGGCCTATCCCTGTACCTTCATACTCATCCTTTGGCATAAGCCTTTGAAATATTTTAAAGATCCTGTCAAAATATTGCGCTTCTATGCCAATTCCCCTGTCTTTTACCGAAAAAATATAATTGTCTGACATATTCCTGGATTCGATATGAATTCTGGGTTTATCCATGCTGAATTTAATTCCATTTTCTACCAGGTTCTGTACCAATTGAATCATCTGACTTTCGTCGGCAAATACAACAGGGAGATCATTTGCAGTAATTACAGCATTTTTTTCAGTGATTAAAAGGCGCAGGTTTCTTTTTACCTTTTCGAGTACATCAGCCATATTTACTTGCTGGAATTCCTTACCCTTTGTCTGAATGCGCGAATAGGCCAGCAATCCGTTTATCAGGTCGTACATTCGTTTTGCCCCGTCAACAGCGTACTTTATATATTCCCGGGCATTCTGATCGAGTTTATCTCCGTATTGTTTTTCAAGCATCTGTGTAAAGCTTGAAATCATCCTTAAGGGTTCCTGGAGGTCGTGCGAAGCCACATAAGCGAAGCTTTCAAGTTCCTTATTCGATCGGAGCAGTTCTTCATTCAGTTTGACGATTGCACTTTCTGCTCCCCTTTTCATTGCTGTAACATCGAAACATACTCCGGTGAGGCTGACCGGTGACCCGGATTCATTTTTATTTACGAGGGCTTTTGTTGAAATGTATTTCGAATTTCCATCACCTGGTCTGACTCTGAAAACGGTCTCCATCAGGGACCCTGTCTCAAGCGAATAACTGACCGCGTTCCGGAAGTGGGGTATATCCTCTTCATTAATCAGCTCCTCAAATGCTTTGTTGGTTTTACCGAAGGAACCGGGTGCAATGCCGAATATTTTTTCCATCCTTTCATCCCAGATTACCTCTTCATTTTTCAGGTTCCTCTGCCATATACCGATATGTCCGCTGTCAAGAGCAATTTCAAGCTTTTCCCTGGAAGCCTCGAGTTCAGTCTGTACCTTTTTTCGTTTGTTAATATCCTGAATATGAGTAACCAAATACTCAATTTTGCCGTATTTATCCATGACCGGTGCAGTACTCATGTCCACCCAGATAATCTCACCATTTTTTCTTATGTAGCGTTTTTCCATCCTGAAAGATTTGATTTCTCCTTCAATCAGCCTGCTGAGTCCGGCTAGATTTAGTTCCAGATCGTCGGGATGGGTAAGATTCTGGAATTTCATCTTCATTAACTCTTCCTGCGAATAACCTGTAAGCAAGGAAAAGGCACGGTTTACCCGTAAAAATTCACCTTTCACCGTAACTATAGCCATTGCAATGGCTCCCTCTTCGAATGCTGTTCTGAAGCGCTCCTCGCTCCTGTATAGTTCTTCTTCTGATTTCTTAGAGTTTGTTATATCGGTCAGCATTGAAAGGATCCCTATATATTTTCCTTTGTCATCGTATAAAGGGGAAGTGTTAAAGGATGTCCATAATAATGAACCATCTTTCCGCCTGAATTTTATTTCTCCCTTCACGTGACTGTATTTAGCCTTTTTTCTGATACGGATTATTTCCTCCGAAACATCATCGTACATGAAATCCAGACCCGATTTTCCTAATATTTCTTCGGTAGTGTAGCCGAGCATTTCAGCCATTTTATTGTTAACATAATTAAATCTGTTTTCCGGGCTCAGAATAATGACGCCTTCAGCGGCAGTTTCGACAATCTTACGGTATTTCTCCTCACTCTGAGCTAATGCCTTCTCTATTTCCCTGAATGCTGTTACGTCATTTCCGATAGACAGAATACCGGTAAGTTTCCCCTTTTTATCCAAAATGGCTTTATTTGTCCATGAAATCCATACACGAGTCCCGTCCTTCCTCATGTTTTCATTTTCATTTGTAAGGAAGTTTTCCGGATTTCTGAGAATTCTGCCAGTGAGTTCAGTAAGATCACGATTCATGCTGTCCTTTTCCGGGGTTGTTGTTCCGATGAAATGCCTGCCAATGACTTCTTCCTCTGTATATCCGAAAAAATTAAGTGCATATTTATTCATAAAAGTTATAAAACCTTCATGATCCGCTTTCATTATGATACTGTTTGCACTTTCAACAAGCTGCCTGTATTTTTCTTCACTTTCTGACAATTTTTGATAGAGCAGTTTGTACTTATGCGCAAGTAAGACAAGCTTCTCCCTGCCCTTGATAATCTTTGAAAATTCTTCAGAAAGTTTTTGATTTGCCTTTTTAAGCTGTGCCGTACGTCTTTCGACTGTTCTTTTTAGAATATCCTGATAATCCTGGAGTTCAGTAATATCTGAAACCACTATGCAGACATCTCCGTCCTGATCAGCCGGAAGGGAAACCAGCGAAAGTCTGGCATAAATCCTAATTTTATCTCCTGAAAGAAATGAGATTATTCCGTTAGTTCTTGATTTAAGACTTTTATCCAGCAGATTTCTTAATACTTTTCTGTCACTTTCCAATATAAAATCTTTCAGGTTCGACCCGGATATCCTTTCCTGAGGTACCGAAATCATTTCGGCAAACCTGCGGTTACAATAGAGAATTATACCTTCGGCTGAAATGATGACAGCTCCCTCATTCATTTCTTCCAGAATGATCCGGTAAGGAGTTTCGGCTGATTTCAAAGTAAAGATTTTCTCACCCTCCTTACCGGAAACAACTATGGCATCGACCTCCCCGTTCCTTATAGCGCGAAGTGTTTCTTCTGCCTCCTCAAGGTGAATTCGCAATTCTCCAATTTCGATGCGAAGCCTCTGCATTTCTTCGATATATATTTCATCAGCCATTGTGGTTCGGTTAATTGTGTCAAAATGATTTCATAAAATTAAGAATGGTCCTTTTTTTTGTGGCTGTCAAGCCTCTTAATATCAAGCCCGACCAGAAGGCGTTCCGTATTTGAAAGATCTCCAATTACCCTGCGAAGCGGCGAAGGCAGCTTTTTTATCAGGGTTGGCGCCGCAACTATCTGCTCTCCCTGGGCAAGATTAGGTCTCTGGTACAGATCGATTACCTCGAGGTCATATCTTCCCTTCAGATGTTCTTCACAGATGCGCTTGATATTGGCTATGGCTCTGACCGACTGTGGTGTAGTACCTGTCACATAAAGCCGGAGAATATAAGATTCATCAGCTGATCCTGATTTATCTCCCGTCTC
>JAUZNW010000202.1 GCA_030706785.1 Bacteroidota bacterium
ATTCTTCCTCTGGCAGCCTTCCTGCTTTTAATTTCTGACAACCGGCTGTCGGCCTGTGAAAGTACCTGGTAGAATATTGATACCGGATTTCTGAGCAGGCTCTTAAAGTCAGGGATATTTGCTATGAATGCCGGGAGGCTCTCAGCTGAAAGCTCAAGTGCAAGCGGAAGATTTCTGAAGGAGGTCCTGACAAAGTAATCCATTACAGCAGGATTGTAAAGTTCGGTTCCGATAACACTGAATCCCACAACAACCACTGCAGCCCTGAAATTCATCTGGAAACCGGTCAGTAATCCTTTTATCAGCAGGTTTTCCCCTGATTTGGCAGCGGTAAAAGCAAATGCGGTAAGAAGGGTGATGACTATAAAAAATATCCAGAATCCGGGTTTGGAAAGCTGCCTCAATGCCCTTTTATATCTGAGGGCCCAGATTATTATTATCGCTGCGATGGCAAAGCTCCATATGTACCATGAGGTTTTGTTTAGAAGGATGAACGCGCCTGCTAGAAAAGCGATGTTCAATAAAAGCCACCCAGTTGAATATTTAAATTCTTTTGCTTTATTTTTGCGTATCTCGTTTACAGGTTCATTCCTGGTTATCGGCGCTGATGAAACAGGCTGTTTCAGCATTTTTCTGCCGACGATAATTCCGATTACAGCTGCGAACAGCCCGAATAATGCAAAGATTATCAGCAAAAAGATAATCGGGAGCCAGACTATGTCACTCTGGATATTGAGCTGTTTCTGGGTAAATTTCAGTAAGCTGGAATATACCTGGGCAATATTTGATCCATACAGGATAAAGTATTTTGTAATCATCTGAAAGAGGTTCCACGACATAGCAGCCATAGCTCCTAGTGAATAGCCGATAATTGTCCTGCCCAGAAGCCTTGTGAATAATTCAAGAAGCAGTGATTCAGCAAAAATGGCAATCATCGGTCCGAAGATCACCGCGCTCGGAGACATTGTTTTGAGAAGGGCGCATATCAGACCTGCCCGCCAGAATAATCCTTTTTCAGTCCATTTATGGCTTATCGATATAAGGATGATTATCCCGATGGCAGTGAGTATATTTCCGCTGAACGGAACTTTAAGGTTATGAAGAAAGCTGCCAAGTACGATTTCGGAGGCTGCCCACATCGTCCCGGCTATGGAAGCCTTTATCCATTTCTCACTCAGATTTCTGTCCATCAGGTTTCAGTATGCATATTTTCCTTGCACAATATTCGAACAGATGATAACCCATACCTCCTTCACTGACTATATCAAACAGGATCTCGGGTCTGGTGATTTTTAAAGTGCCAACTATTGTTACTTTATTCGTGAACAGTACATCAGGAAGTATCCCGCTTGAAGGACCCGTGACAGCAACCTGAGCGCCGGGTGTAACGGCTGACAGCAGGTCATCAATAGTCCTGTTTACAAGTGTCTGTCCGGTAATCAATACAATATCTGATTCCGGAAGGACCCTGCGGTATTCCTCCGCCGGAATATAGAATTTTTTCTGATCGGGAGGGAGCGCACTTTCGTTCAACTCAAGTACATAAAGCCTGTTTTCTGTTTCAGCTATCGTCCTGATGTATGACTGGAAAGCTCCGACAACCGTTATAGTTTTTGGTGGTTTCAGATTCAGCAGTTGAATAGGATCATGATCCTCAACAACAGGATATTTTCCAGATGCAATTTCTTTTGATGATACAGCGCTCAATACAGCTGTTTTCAGTGATGAAATTAGCCGGGCTTCCTTTTTTGTCTCCAGCAGATCTATTACTTTCCTGCCCTTTATTTTCAGAGGCGTAAAGTCTCCGAAATCGCGATCATGCCTGGCGCAGAACGGATGCTCATCTGAGAGTGAGGAAGCTGTACCGATACTTTCATCTGACAACCGTACGGCAGTAAGGTAATGGCCTATCCTGACGTCAGATATGATCAGCTCGTCGAGCCTGTTGCCATACATCCGCTTCAGAAGGTCAAAGGTTTGTTCAATAATCATCTGATATTCTTCAGTTAATTCCAGATCAAGGTTAAGGTTATACTATCTTTTCAGATTTTAACCAGGCAGTCAGCGCCTGATCTTCCAGACCTTATCATTGGCCTTCAGGTATTCCGGCAGTGCAGCTGGACCGTACCACTCAATTAATATTGGCTCGAATACCTTTTCCCTTACAGTCGGATCCGAATTTAACAATTCCTTTGCTTCTTCAATTGTTCCGACGTCAAGTACAAAAAGTCCGCGGTACATGTTGTCATTTTCCGAAAATGGCCCGGCAACAATGAGCTTTTTCAGGTCAACCAGCCTTCTTATGTTCCTCATATGTCCTGCGAACAGGCTGTCCCTCAAGGCTTTGTCCTGAACATTATTGCTGCCTGTTTTAAGGATCACAAAGATATAGGTCTTCATTCCATATTCATCTGCCCCGAGGCTTTTTGCCAGAGCAGGATCATAGTTCGCATTGTCTGGCTGCCCCATTGATGCAGACGAGAGCAGGAGGGCAGCGATTAACGGATATATTCCTTTCATTGCTTTATGTTTTATCACACTCTGCTGGACAGGGCGCTGAAACTGATAAAATTAGATTAATTTTATGAAAGTATAAACCGCTAACTACGTTCAAATGTTCTTAAGATTGTTCCTTATCACACTTCCGGTTTTTGTTGTGATCGACATGTTCTGGCTCATATTTGTTGCCAGGAAATTCTATCAGAAGAACCTTGGATTCCTGATGAGGCCGGATGTTAACTGGCTCCCGGCAATTATTTTCTACCTGCTTTTTATTGCAGGGTTGATCACATTTGTCATTTCTCCTGCCATTGAGAAGCATTCATGGTTCCATTCTTTGAAATATGGGGCTTTGTTCGGGCTTGTAACCTACGCGACCTATGACCTGACCAACCTTGCAACTTTGAAAGACTGGCCTGTGGTTGTAACTATCGCGGACCTTATCTGGGGAACAGTACTGGCAGCTTCGGTATCCCTCGTAACATATTTTATGGCAGGAAGGATTTCGTAATTCCATTAAAGATTGATCCGGACGTCGGTAGATTTCCTGAAATTGAGGGAATAGGTTTTTAATTCAAGACCTCCTTTTTTGAACACTGTTATGTATTTCCCGTAATGCATAGGTCCAAGCCTGAATTCAAGGTCATAAGGACAAACGCAATTTGCTGAGCCCATTGTTTCATTTTCATTAATTGAGATCGTGTCTGCCCTGATTTCGATTGCAACTGTGAGTTCTCCCGGTTCACAGTTGAAGACTGAATTGACATGATTGAATAAAAGATAATAGTCGTCGACGGTCTTTATTGTAATGAACTCTGCATCATCTGCCGGGGCATTGCTACCCTTCGTTTTGCAGTTGCTGACAGTGTAATTGTCAACTGCAAGAGGATCATCAGGGAAGCCCTTTTTACAGGAGGAAATAGAGATTGTCACAAAAATTAACAGACAGATATAGAGGTTTTTCATGATATCGAAATGGCTCAATTCACAAGGAATTTATTCTTTTACAATAAGTAAACTTGCTTTATAATCTTTTTGTTTCGTCTGGTGCCTTATATCTGGATAAGGACTCAATTCCACAAGAGTAAACTTATAACCTGAAAGAATAGTATCATTTCTGAATTGTAAATTTGTATTTAATTCAAACAGAACATGTTGCCCGTTAATTTTCCCGAACCTGAACCTGGCCCCAGCATTTCCAGCCCAGAAACATTCCACTCCCTTCGGGCAGCGTGAATCACTCATAACCGAATCGAGACAGATGTACATCTGGTTTTCGGGATCATTGAGGCAGCAATGCCATGGCAGGGTAACAGTATCGCCAAAGGTAAAGTGCCCGTATCCGAGTCCGCTTTCTGTAAAATAGGGATCAAGGCTGCCGGAGTCCCTTTCACATGAAAAGAGTAAAAGGAGGAAGATAGTAAACAACATGGTCTTATTCATGAATTTAAGCCTTAAACGTTGCTTAGGAAATTTGGTTCAGATTAATAGCCGCAAAAAGTGTTCCAAATTCGCCCACTATAGCTTCTCCGGCCATCGTAACGAAGTAAAGTTGGCAGCGGAGTCAGGTTGTCAGTTGATGGTTAGTTACTACTGGTTACTGATTGATGGAAGCAAAAAGATAAACTACTTAAATTGATCGATCCTGACATCGTAATGCTGCGATATAGCGTCAAACCTTGACAGGATCTTTCTTGCTGATGGGGGAACAACAGCCTGCTCATAATCCCGTCCGGCGAATTCCTTTACTGATTCAAGCGAGTCAAACCACATGACCGTAATAAATTCGGTTTCTTTTTTATGGTTCCGCCTGAACAGCTGTATACCCTTGTATCCTTTAATGTTGCGGTTTTTAATTCCAGTAAGAACCTCTTCCCTGAGAAGGTTTTCATATTTGTCGGCATTTTCAAATGTCGTGTAGCCGTGCCAGATCCTGCTTACCATAGTCTTGAGCTTAAATTAAAATAACAGTTTTATAAGTTAAACGGAGGTCCACAGAGAACCACAAGGAATTTCAAACTATGTGTAACTCTGCTTAAGTTCTTCAATTATTTAATAACTCAAAGTAAAATAAATAATAAACACCAAATTTTACTTGGTAACTGTTATTACAGCCGGTTTTGTTCAAGAATTCTGAACTTAACCAATTTACTGATAAGTTCCTCAGGAAGCGGTTTGTCAAGGGGAAGCCTGATTGTACTTTTTGCTCCTCTGAAAGGTTTGATTTCTTCCTGAAAGGCAGCATCTCCCCTGGGAGAAGGGTATATTCCGATATGCTTTTTAAAAGCTGCAAAATGTATCAGATTGCCGTTGAGGACAAAGGTTGGCATGTCGTACCTGATCGTTTCCACGGCATCCGGGGCTTCCTTTTTTATTATTTCTCTGATCTTGTTAAGGATCCTTCTGGTTTCTTCCGGGAAATTTGCAATATAATCATCGACCATGTTCATCTATAAACTTTTCCTATTAAACAAATTAAGAATATTTATTGTTAATTTGCAGGTCTGATTTTCCGGCGCGTTCCTCTAATGGTCAGGAGGTCGGTTTCTCAATCCGAAAATAGCAGTTCGATTCTGCTACGCGCTACCTTAAATATTCATAAAGGCCTGTATTATAGAAATATACAGGCCTTTGCTTTTTATATTGGAAGCATATTGGTAACAATCTGACAAAAAAAGCCCCCGGCGCTGATTTCCGAGGAGGATCAATGGATAAGGATAAGTGAAATTAGCTTATCCTGATGCTAAAGTCAAGCAGAGGCGGAAGTGTTTTAATAGGGTTAATTATAAGATTCGCTCTTCTTAAGGATGCTTTTTGTTTGAAGCCATAAAACAACAACATAAAC
>JAUZNW010000203.1 GCA_030706785.1 Bacteroidota bacterium
GATACATGGTTCGAAAACAGGAGGCTGGCGCTGGTTTTTGAATCAAAGACAGGAGGAGGGAAGCTAATGGTTTGCAGCATTGATATGAAAGGGCTGAACGATGAAAGGATCGTATCAAAGCAGCTCCTGAAATCGATGCTCAATTACATGAATAGTGAAGATTTTAAACCGGCAACGGAAGTTGATATCAGGAAGATCAGGGAGGTCATTTACCCCTGAATCTCTTCCTTAAAGATTCCTGAACTCGTAATCAAGCTTGTCTTTCTTAACATTGATTTTGCAATACCCGGCTTCTTCTTCCCCGTCTTTTAAAGCACTTACCTGGAGATAGGTTGTATTCCCGAACAATGTTGCATCACGCTTATGGTCATGACCGGTAAAGACCATTTCAACATTGCTTTTTGTGAAGAGTTCAATCAGTGATTCAAGCTCTTCAACCGGCGGATTTGATATCAGGTTCTGGTTTACGCGGAAGAAATTATTATGAGTGAAGACCATGCAATGGCGGTATTCAGGACGTACGGTTTCCAGAATTTTTCTTAACCATTCCATCTGGTAATCCCCAAGTGTTCCACTGCCTGTGTCGATGCATATTATTAGATCGTTTGCCTCTGGTGTTTTGACTGTTATGTAATAGCTTGACGAGCCAAATCGTGCAGAGAACTCATCCCATCCATCATACCATAAATCATGGTTACCTGCTGACAGGAAAATGTTCATTGAGTCTCGGTCAGGCAGATGTTCCTCAAATACCGCGTAATCCTCGGAACGCCCGGAGGTAAGATCACCCGACATTAGAACTGCTGATACATTTGAAGCACTGGCGATCCTGAAAAAGGAATCCAGGTTGCCAGTGGTTCCCACATGACTGTCTGCTGCAGCCATTATTGTATAATCATCAGATTGAACTACAATCTCCCTGGCTGAATGAGTTCTGTTCCATTCCATCGATTGTTCAAACCTGAAATCAGATGATTCACCCAGATGGGAATCAATCTTGGTACATCCAGCTATCACTGCTGGAATCGTTACAAGTAACGATAACCTTAATTTCATTAAAAGTTCCATAATATGCCTATTCTTAAATAATATCCGAAAATATCACCGTGCATATTAAATAATCCGGCTGTTTTGCACATCGCCTGGATGTTAAGACTCAGCAATTCACTTATTTTCAAATGTGCGAATATGCTGAAACAGGGATTGGTAGACTGGTTAATAACAAAATAATCCAGATCCGTAATAGAAATCCCGGCATCCCATTTCCTCCCGGAATTGTTGATATGATAGCCTATTGAATAAAGGAGGTTGAAATTTTCACAAGTTTTTGAGGCACTCCCTTCAATATGGTAAAGAGACAGATATTTCTGCCTGAAAGCATAAATTTTAAAGCCGGTTCCAATGCTAAGGTCAAAGTGGGTGAGATGTGCAGACAATGATATGCCATAATCCGTAATACGAAGAATATCGGAATGAAGGGTTTCCATAAACAATCCACTCAGTTCACACCTGAAAGGCTTCAATAAAATGCTTCTTTCGGCTGCTACCGATATTCCTGAGAATCCGGCTGTACCGGTGTTTCTCAGGTCAAACCGGGAACCAATCGTGCAGGCATTCCTTCCGAAATTGATATGACCTTCAGAGGCTGATCTGAGAAAAATTCCCTGCGAAGGATTAATTTTTCCTGATTCCAAATAAACTAATAATCCCGGCTGGGCTTCTGAATTAATACAGCTGAAGGCAAGTACGCAAAGAGTTATTAATCCGGGCTTCCAGTGACGCGAATTCAGGTATTTCCGAGATCCCGTTTTGTGGGCTGATGATATTGGATTGATTTTCATAGAACTGGTGTTGTTTGAAAATCAAATCCAACTCCCGGGCCAGTTATTATAACTAGTTAAATGTCAGCGATATACTAAGATGATGTAATTTATAAATAGCTTAAAGTGTCGCATTTTGCTACAATCCATTGACTCATAATGAATCACTTACTACCTTTACAGATAGTTCCTGATCTCAGTTAAAAATTTCATACTTCCTGCCATGAATTCTGACAGGCCAGCCAAGATTCTGGTGATTGATGACGATCACGACGTGCTGTACACTGCAAGGCTTGTCTTGAGGGGCCTGTTTGAAATAGTCGATACCCTTGATTCTCCCGTGCTGATCCTTGAATGCCTTAAGAAAAGCAGCTATGCTGCAATACTGCTGGATATGAATTTTACCCGCGGCTCTACATCCGGATCTGAAGGACTTGAGTGGCTCCGGAAGATCCTTAATGCAGATCCCGGGGCCCATGTTGTAATGACTACAGCTTATGGCGAAATCAACCTTGCAGTTCAGGCAATGAAGCTGGGCGCATTTGATTTTATTATCAAGCCATGGAATAAAGAGCGACTTGTGATTTCACTGAAAAATGTGATACACCCAACGGTTGAAAATGGAAATGATGGCAGGGCCAGGAAATTTTCCGGCGGGCTGACTGGCAGATTGAAGCATCAGGATATTGTCAGCCGGTCATCTGTAATGAGAGAAATCGGGGAAACCATAAGGACTGTTGCGCCGACCAATGCAAATGTGCTGATCCTGGGAGAGAACGGAACCGGCAAAGAACTCATCGCCCGGGCACTTCATAATGAATCACACAGAAGGGTGGATTCCTTTGTTCATGTGGACCTGGGCGCAATTCCGGAAACACTTTTTGAATCTGAACTATTCGGGCATGCCCGGGGCGCTTTTACTGACGCCAGGGAGGAAAGGGAAGGCAGATTTGAAGCAGCATCCGGAGGGACTCTTTTTCTTGACGAGATAGGGAATCTCACCCTTCCCCTGCAGGCGAAAATTCTTACCGCCATTCAAAACAGGGAGGTGATGAGGATAGGAAACAATAAGCCTGTTCCGGTTGATATACGACTTATTTCTGCCACAAATATGCCTTTATATCAGATGGCAGAGTCATTTGATTTCCGTCAGGACCTGCTTTATCGGATAAACACCATAGAGATAGTGGTCCCTCCGTTGAGAGACAGGAAAGAGGATATAAGGCCTATCGCAAATTACTACCTGGACCTTTACTCAGAAGATTATAACAAAGCCGGTATCACGTTCAGGGATGATACACTCTGTAAGCTGGAAGAATACTCATGGCCGGGCAATATCAGGGAACTTGCACATAGTATTGAACGGGCAGTCATTTTGTGCAAGGGAAAAATCCTGCGTCCGGAAGACTTCACTCTATATTTCAGGAATGCACCTGTTCAGAAAAAAGATGAACCATTAATCAAAATCGATGATTACGAGAAAGCTGCAATAAACAGTGCATTGGGCCGGCACAACGGTAATCTCTCAAGGGCAGCAGAAGAACTTGGTATGGCAAGAAGCACCCTTTACCGGAAAATAGCAAACCTTGGAATTGATGCCAGGTATTAGTAAAGCTCAACAGTAAGTTATTACACCGTCTTATAAGCGGCCGCAATTAAAAAACGAATAGCAAATGAAAAAAAAATGGAATTTCATTTCGAATCTGGGAACTGCTGATCCGCGTAAACAATTAAACGACAGGACTATTATCCTGACCAATCAGCTGAATTTTGTGACATTTTTCATAATGCTGCTAGTATTTCTAAGTACTGTCCTGGTACTTGGCGTGATCCATAAGGATATGTCTTATGGCACCCTGAGGGTGGTAAACCTTTTAATAATCAGCTTTCTGAACCTTTTGTTAGCCCGGTTGGGATACACGAGGCTCAGCAGACTTTCACTGATTTTTCTTCCACCCATAGTATTCCTCCTTGGTCCCACACTGATCGGTTATGTTGAAGAGGAAAGCTATACCTATTACCCATATGTGCTGATCGCAGCATCTGTTATTCCACAGCTTCTTGTGAATCCATTAAAAGAAAAACCGCTCTATTTTATTTCCCTGCTTTATTATCTGCTTCTAGTAGTTTTTATTGACAGGGCAATGGTAAGCTTCGGCTCAACCCTATTCCCTATTGTGGACAGGATAAATACATTCTACGCTTTTTATAAGATCTCCCAGGTTACAATATTCCTGTTTATAAGCGCCGGGATTTATTACCTGAGGGTACTCAATCTCCACTATGAGGACGAGTTAAGCAGAAAAAACAACGAACTTGATCAGCAGAACAAGGAATTGAAGGAACAGAAAATAAAGATACAGCAGCAGAAGGATGAACTTGTAAGCAAGGAAATAAGTACCTGGCAAAAGCTGGTCAGGATTATTTCCCACGAGATCATGAATTCAGCAATCCCAATCACCAACCTTGTTGGAATAACAGGCCAGATGCTTGAAGATGAATCGGGTATGATCATGAGACCTGAGAAGCTGCCTCCCGAGACAACTGAGGACATTCATCATGGACTTAAAATAATTGAATCCCGGACGCAGGCGCTCATTAACATGGTTAAAGCTACACAGAGCCTTACTCATATCCCTGAACCTAACATCAGGAGTATAAATATCATGGAACTTTTTGACAGGATCAAGATTCTATATAAAGGAAGATTTAAAGAAAAGGGCATCCTGTTCGGAACACTGATTGTCCCTGAAAACCTTAAGATTAATGCGGACCTCGAGCTGATCGAACAGGTGATTATCAATCTAATCCAGAATTCAATTGAAGCCATGCTGGATACCATGGATCCAATTATATCCATAACTGCTGAAATGGAAAATTCCGGCCAGGTTCAGATATCAGTTACTGACAACGGCCCTGGCATCAGTGAAGAAAAAGCAGGCAGGATTTTCCTGCCCTTCTATTCAACAAAGCCTGACAAGTCAGGCATAGGATTGAGCCTGTCGCAGCAGATCATGCTGCTCCATAATGGCAGGCTTGAGTTCAGTTCCACTCCCGGAAAGGGAGCTACATTCAGATTGGTGTTTTAAGTTCTGATAACCACTTTGCTTTTTTCTTTTGAGTTCTTCCCAATTAGCAGATTTCTGCTTACCTTAGTAAATAAACTTAAGTGCAGTGTCCGCCAGGTTCGAAGTGGTGATAAGAAAGTTGAAAGCACCCAGCAACAAGCACCCAGCAACCTGCAACTGCTGATTCAATACCCGGAAGTTATGTTCAAACATTAAATAGATAGTTGACAACCAAATCTTATAATCATGAGAAAAGGTTATTCGCGGAGAAGTTTTCTGAAGAGCACTTTAAGTGCAGGAGTTGCCCTTGCCGGCTCACAGCTGGCATTCTCAGATGAGCCAGACCCGGAAAGAAGAACCGGAGCCGTTAAGAATCAATATGATC
>JAUZNW010000204.1 GCA_030706785.1 Bacteroidota bacterium
GGGATTGATTTTGAACCTGCCCTGCTGCTTTGGGCAGACTGACCTGAAGTTCAAGAAGATCAGAAGCAGGTAATTCCAGAAGTTTTTGCCAGCCGGAAGGAGATATATTCAATTGCCTGAAAAGCAATGCGGTTGTTTCAGAAGCAACTTCTTCAGGAATCATGCGAATACCAGGGCCGCTTTCGATTGATGCTTTATTGAAATAGGCAGTCGCATCGGGCATGGCGTACAGGCATGAAGTTTTAGCCCCGCCCCCTGATTCGCCAAAGATCATTACATTTTCAGGATTTCCACCGAACATTGAGATATTGGCATTGACCCATTTAAGTCCATCGATAATATCCAGCAGACCGTTATTCCCGGATCCCTTATAATCTTCCCCGGCAACTTCATCAAGGAAGAGATATCCCAGCAGGCCCAGCCTGTGGTTAGTTTCCACCACGACCACGTCAAAATTCCTTGCGAGATTTGTACCGTCCTGTGCTTCGCTTCCTCCTGAACCTGTAGCAAATCCGCCACCGTGGTTATAGAACATTACAGGTCTTTTCCTGTTGTCGTTGGCTGGTGTCCAGACATTCAGAAACAGGCAATCCTCGTCGGGTTTTGGTTCATTTATACCGTAGGTCTGGTTTGGAGCCTGTATTGATGGTGGTCCCAGCTGCAATGCATCCCTGATCCCTGTCCAGGGTTCAAGCGGTGCAGGCCGGAGAAAGCGCCTGTTGCCTGATACCCTGCCGGCATAGGGAATACCTTTATAGATGTTGACGTCTCTTAGCCTTATACCGCGGATCCTGCCATGAGATGTTTCAGTGGTGACATAATCATTCTGGAACGGGGATGAGAATGGAAACGCAGCGTACGCTCCTGTGGCTATTCCGGCCGATGCAAGCGATGCACTGGCAATAAACTTTCTTCTTGATAGAGGTTTCATAGTAAATGCAATTTATCAAATATTACAGGCTGTTGAAAATTTTTTTCAGACAGAATAATATTTTAAAAGTATAATATACTATTTTTGTTATATATAAGTTATTTATATATACTAAAACTATTATATGCTAAAATCATTATATACTAAAATCATCATATACTAAAACTATCATATGATAGAAATAGAATATACCAAGATCATTATATGCTAAGAACATCATATGACAGAAATAAAATATCACACAATATCCACATATTTAAACCTTTATAAATTAAAGCTATGATATCAACAGAATTCATCAAAGGATCACTCAAGACAATCGTCCTGAAAGTATTAAAGGAAGATGGCCCCATGCACGGCTATGCCCTCACTAAAAGAGTCGAAGAACTGACAGAAGGCAAAATAAAGCTGACCTACGGAAACATTTATCCCCTCCTGCATAAGCTCGAAAAGGAAAAAGTACTTGTCACAGCCAGGGACATAAGCACCGGACGAATGCGAATCGGTTATGCACTTACTCCAAAAGGAGAATCACTGGTTACACAGAAGATCAAGGAGATAAAGGAATTTATCGAGACACTCCAGATAATCGTTGACCTTAAACCAGGACTTAAATATGCCTGAACTCACTCCTGAAAACATTGAAAGGATAAGCCGTGACGTCAGGAAGCAGGAGATCACGTATTCCCACCTTGCTGATGAACTTATTGACCATATCTGCTGCGATGTGGAATACGAAATGGAGGCCGGCCTGAATTTCCCTGAAGCATACTGGAAGGTACGTCAGAAAATAGGGCCTCGGCGTCTTAAGGAGATACAGGAAGAAACACTTTATGCAGTCGATACTAAATACAGACATATGAAAAACATAATGAAAATATCAGGCACTGCGGGAGCAATACTGTTTGGTTTCGCAGCACTCTTCAAGATTGAACATTGGCCCGGGGCAGGTTTAATGATGACGCTTGGCTCTATTCTGCTTGCGTTAATCTTCATGCCCTCCTCCCTGGGTGTTCTCTGGAAGGAAACTAAAAGCAGCAAGAGAATAATATTATTCGTCTCAACATTTTTTACTACTGGCTTTTTCATTTTCGGGACTTTGTTCAAGGTCCAGCACTGGTCCGGAGCCGGAATATTACTTGGACTTTCCGCTATTTTTGGATTGCTCCTTTTTACTCCTTCTCTTCTTGTTTCAGAATTAAGCGATCAGGAACGCAGGAATAAACGAGCTGCATACATCACAGGTGTTGCAGGCTCGATCCTTTTTGCAGCCGGGCTCTTCCTTAAAATCCAGCACTGGGCCGGATCAGCCTTGTGCATGATCATAGGCATAATTATAGTGGGTTTGATAGCTTTCCCCCTGTATGTTTGGATTGAATGGAAGGATGAAGCCCGCATCAGCTCAAAGTTCATTTTCATTATAATAGGATCAATAGCGATCATCCTGCCCGGAGCTATGATGAACCTTAGCCTCCAGCACTCTTATGAGGCAGGTTTCTTCCCCCATCAGGACCAGGAGCAGGCTTTATACAAATATCTGGCCGGACATAACAAATCCGTTCTTTCACAGTACAGAGATTCAGCCTGTTTTCAACTTATGGAACAACTTCATTCGAAGACAGACGGATTACTTTCATCCATCGGTAATATCCAGACCAAAATGGTACAGGAATCGGAAGGGAATCCCGGCAGACCGGCAACAGCTGAAAAGCAGATCAGGGAGACTGAATATGGCCCTGAGATTCAATACGGGCTTCTTACAAGGGCTTTCAGCACTGAGCCGGTTAACGATTTTCTGCTTAGAGGTTCAGTCCAGAGGCAGGATCTTGAAAAGGCATTGAAAGATTATGTCGGATTCATTTCAGCTCTGACTCCCGGAATGGAGATCCCAAATCAAATCAGCAAGATGGATCTTACGTCATTCCTGTATGAAAAAGATTCTCATGACAGCCCTGTGCCCCTTATATCCGGACTTCATTCACTCGAGCTTCTTAAGAACAGTATATTAATTGTGGAATCGAGAGTACAGGCAATTATTGCTAATTACTGATTATAATTCCAATAAATAAGGTTATGAAACAGAAACTTTATATCCTCGGAATCTTCACAACCCTCCTGATTTTTATCGGTATAGTATTAAAACTGAACCACATGGCAGGAGCAATGATCACGATCACGATCGGAATAGCCAGCACATTTCTTCTTTTCCTCCCTGCTGCGCTGGTCGATAATTTCAAATCGGAAGGAACCAGGCAAAACCTTCTGCTTTATATTGTCACATGGATAACCTGCTTCGTTGTTTTTTTGGCAGCGCTTTTTAAAATTGGGCACTGGCCTCTGGCAGGTTCACTAATGTTAATTGCAATTCCCTTTCCGTATATCGTCTTTCTTCCTGTTTTCCTTATCGTCACCTCAAAAAACAGGAATTTCAACATCTATAATACAGTCTTTGTATTAATGCTGCTGGTGATAAATTCAGTTTTCACCGGACTTCTTGCTTTAAATGTATCAAAAACGCGTGTCGATCAAAGCTTCAGTCTGTCAGGAAACTACAGAACTATCGAAGGGATTGTGGACAATCTTCCGGCAGCAGCGACTGAAACCAAAGTTGATAAGGACGTAGATGAAGTGTTAAAAACTATTGCAGATTACCGTGCTATCATCCTAACTCAGGAAAAAATATCTCCGGAACAGTGGAGAGACAATCCGGAAACCCTCCTGAGCCCTGATTCAAGGGGACTTGCCGGACAGGCTTTGCTTAATTCAGGTGACAGGCCTGCAGGAATAAGGCTGTTCAATTCTCTTAAGAACCTTGTGGCTGGTCTTGAAACTACTCCTGGATATTCTGATATAGCAGGTATTGCACCTGCCATTTTCGATATGCAGGTCCCATCAGGCTTCGAGGAGGAGTGGACTTCCTGGAAGTTCAATGATAACCATCTGTCATGGGTCCTGATCTATCTTGATGGGCTGGAGGCAAACCTGAAAATGATTAAGGCGATACCGATATCGGTTAAGAAATAAAGGAATTAAGTCTAAATCCTTAAACGACAACTTTTGCTTTTGCAGAGACGCACAATTTGGGCGTCTCTGTTTTTTTCCCCGGATAAAGAGCTGCCGGTTAGATAAGGATCTGCTTAACTCCGTCCCTGAAAACCACCTTTCCGTCGGTAAAATTTTCCTGTACTTCTATTAAACTTTTTTCCGCTATTGGCACATCATACATTTGTGTCAAAAGATTTTAATTATGAAAGGTACGGGGTTGATATTAGGGACGATACTGTTCAGCTTTTCTGCAGCTATAAATGCACAGCAGGATAGTGTCTGGACTCTTTCCGGATGCATTAATTATGCCCTGGAGAAGAATATCCAGGTAAGGAAAGGCGAATTGTCAAACCAGCGATTTCAATATGATGCAGGGCAGGCGAAAGCACAGAGGTTCCCCTCGTTGAGTGCAGGGATAAACCAGAATTTCGACTGGAGCAGAAGCCTGACCACTGGCGATAATTCCTACAAGGGGACAAACGGTTCAAATGTTTCTGTCAATTCAGGTATAACTGTTTTTAATGCGTCAAGGCTCACGAATCAGATCAAACAGGCTGAACTTAATATACAGGCCGGGCAATACTCGCTTGAGACAACGAAAGAATCTATAAGCCTGAGCATTTTGGATGCATATCTTCAGATCCTTTATGCTGAGGAGCAGGTAAAGAACAGCGAAAAACAGATAGAATCCACAACAAGCCAGCTTAATCTTGCAGCTGAAAGACTTGCTATGCAGGTGATTTCACAGTCTGATTATGCCCAGGTAAAATCACAGCTAGCAAGCGAAAAGCTGATCCTGGCCAATTCCAGAAGCCAGCTAGCAATAGCCAAGGTAAACCTTGAACAGTTAATGGAACTACCTGTTTCCGACAATTTTAATATTGCTCATCCCAACCTTGATCGAGAGATTAACCAGAACAGGATACCTGATGTAAAAGCTGTTTATGAGACTGCACTCGGTATTAAGCCGCAGATAAAGAATGCTGCAATAAACAAGGAAGTGGCAGCTCTCGATGAAAAAATAGCAAAAGCTGGTTATTTCCCGACACTTTCCGCCAGTGCAGGTATAGGTACGAGCTATACAAGCCGGACAACTGATCCCTACTTTGATCAGCTGAACAATGGCTTATCACCCTCTATGGGTTTTTCACTTTCTATTCCGATTTACGATAAAAAGCAGGTTAAAACCAATGTGGCTCTCGCAAAAATAGGGTACCAGGATGCAGAACTTTCAGAGATCGATACCAGAAATGCATTGAGAAAGAATATCGAGCA
>JAUZNW010000205.1 GCA_030706785.1 Bacteroidota bacterium
TTGCAAAAAGCTTTTCTGAATAAATGATTCAGTTGCTGGTTACTGGTTGCTGGTTGCTTGTTCATGTATTAACCCCCTTTAAACTGGACTAATTTCCAAAGGGTTTAGAACTGAAGATTCAAATATATTATTTTTGTTTACCCGATACAAGACTTCAGGCGAGGAGCCAAATCCATTTTGAGGATGCGGCTTCTCTCTGAAGAAAAATATTTCTTTATTCTTTTTATTTTTCTTTATTCCAATAATTCCTGATTCCCATAGTCTTAAAAATTTTTTTGGTGGATAGCAGAGAAGGCTTCTCATAGCTCTAGTTTCATTATAAGCCTGATAAAATCCTTTAAAAATTTCTCTTGTATGTTCAAGATCCTGGAAGATGTTTCTATTACATACTAATCTTGTAACAGTACTGTGAAAAGATTCTATATGAGCATTTTGCTGAGGAGTTCCAGGTCTAATGAACTCATGTTCTATTCCAATAGTTTCTATCATAGCAGCAAGCTGTCTGGCAATAAATTGAGGGCCATTATCTGTCCTTATAAGGATCTTCATTTTCTGATTGTCTAAATACCTTTTTACCTCAGGATCATAGATAAGATCATAGATCAGTTCACCTATTTCTTCATTTTTCATTGAATACTGGAGATCCCAGACAGCAGCATACCGGCAAAATGTGCATAAAAATGTAATCAGGTAAGCATTTCTGTTTTTTTCATGGATATGCACATACTTGATATCAGCTTCTATTGTCTTAAATGGGCCTTCCAAAGGAGGAACCGTATACTTTATAAATGTTTTATTCAATGGAGCTGATTTCTTTGTAGGCGGATGAAGAAGATTGTTCTCATCCATTAGCCTATACACTTTTTTGTGATTGATACTATACTGCAGCTGTTTCAATAGATCGGTTGACACTTGATATCCATAATCATGGAATTCAGGTTCAATGAGCCTGGTAATCTCCTCTATAACAATCTGGTTGGGGACCATCATACCATTTCTCATAGTATGAGTAGATGGACGTTTCCCTTTATGTCTTCCATTTGGCCGGTAGTAATACGTGCTTTTCTTCATGCCTGCCATTCTTACAGCATCATTTACCCTGATTCCCTTTGCTACATACCTGCAGATTACTTCTCTTTTTTCACTTGTTGTCCAAACTTTTTTTTTAAAAGATCGTCCTTGAGTTTTGATTCGAGCTCTTTTTCAGCAAGCAATTCTTTTAAAATCCGGTTCTCTTTTTCAAGCCTTTTAACATGAGCATCCATGTTTTTTCCCCGTCGATCTTCCAGTCCCTCAAGTCCGGAAGCCTGATATTTATTGAGCCAGTCATAATACAAAGTTCTCGCCAAACCATATTTGCGACAACCTGCAATAACCCCTAAGTTCTGGATATCTAAGATGATCCTTTCTTTTTCCTGGGGTGTTCGTTTGTGAAGCTTTTTTACCATCAACATAAAAGTACATTTTTAAATCAGTACTTTTAGTCTAGTTTTATAGGGGGCCAAACCAATTTTAATATAGTTAATTATTGAAGGTGAATGAAAAGTTGGCTGATCTGAAACTAAGACCTCACCATATTATCGATATTATTACCGGCTACGGGAATAACGTGCAGTATCAACCGCATCCGTTTGGCCATGCCCGGCACCTGGTGGCGCCAAAGCTCTTGTCTGATCTGAATCTGAAGGTAAAACTTGTGCTAGGAGCAGATGATATATGCACAGGCTGCAGGAATTTGTTACCCAACGGCAAATGCAGCGACGTTCTGGCACAACTTACACCTTCCCCGTCAAAACAGGCATATAATGATGTACTCGACAGTCGTCTGTTCGATCATTTTACGTTGGCACCGGATTGTACCTTAAGCACCGGTGAATATCTGGAAATAGTAAATAAACATACACCTGGTTTAGAAAGAATATGCACTCATCCGAAGGAAGATCCTGAAGAACGGCTTACAGGGCTCATCAACGGACTGAAAAAGCTGGGCATCAGGAGATGTATTTAGTGAATCTGTATTTAACTATGGAAATGACATTGAATGTAATTATCCCTTCTGCTGAAGAGGATGTTGGTCCGAGCGGGGTGGTCATAACCTTTGACCCTGATCACTCTTCGAAACACAACAAAAGTCAGGCATTTGCCGAACACTGAGAGGAATCCATGAAAAATAAAATAAAAAAAATACTTAAGAGGAGCTCCTTTAAGCACAGAAACAACAAGGCATTGTATTACATCCGTAATTTTGCACATCAGCTCCTGCCCCTAGGAACCTTTCGGTCACAGCTTGAAAATAAATTATCCTCCCTGGCTGAGTTTGATGCCAATTCCATAAGAAACCGCGTGAATTACTACAATAAGCTGGAAATGAACGTCAATTTACCGGATACTTCAGCAACTCTTTCAGATTTCAGGTTGAAAAAGAAAAACAAAACATATTATTTCGACACGTGTGAATATACAAGATACTTTCTGCCGGGGTTGAAGATGGAATATAAATTCGGCGATGTTACAGAAGTACCCGTAAATCCTTCAATAGTAAAAAGCAGACCCATAAAAGGGGATAATGCAAATTCCATCCTATTGAATCTGGATAAGCTTCGGCATTTTACATTTGTCAATGACAGAAAGGATTATATAAAAAAGAAAAACATGCTTGTGGGCCGCAATAATGCGACTCAGCACCACAGGCTGAAGTTTCTGGAGATGTATATTGACCATCCGATGTGCAATATCGGAAAAATAAATAATGACAACAGCCATATGCACCTGCTGAGGGAATTCCTGACCATTGAGAACCATCTTGACTATAAATTCATATTGTGTCTTGAAGGCAATGATGTGGCCAGCAACCTTAAATGGGTGATGTCTTCCCGATCTCTCGCAGTTATGCCCCGGCCAAAATATGAAACGTGGTTCATGGAAGGTACCCTGATACCCGATTATCATTATGTACTTATAAAAGATGATTATTCTGACCTGCAGGAAAGGATGGAGTATTATATCAGTCATAACACTGAAGCGCTGAAAATAATAGAAAACGCACATCAGTATATCGATCAGTTCAGGAACAGGAAGAGGGAGGATCTTATCTCGTTGCTCGTGCTGGAAAAATATTTTTACAGAACGAATCAAAAAGAGCCCGGAAGGCAACTTAAATTGTTATTGTCCCCTGATTAACAATAAACTGAATTGATAATAGCTACCCCTCAGCATAAAGTTCCAATGAGTGTGATGCTCTTTCACCTGTCTGAAACTTCCATCAGAGAGTAAAGATAAACAGTGAAATTCCTTATGTCACGTGCAATTTCAAAACCAAGGTTAAGTTATTATTCAATGCAAATAATTAAGTTTAAAAACAAAAACTGACCTGGTTTCTGATTTCAAATTCGCTTTTCAAATTTTCATGATGGCAAACCTTAAGCTGGTCTTCTCACTTCTATGTATTGGCATTATATTTTTCAGGGATGCTTCAGCTCAGATTTTCACCGACTCCAATCTGCCGATTGTAATCATAAAGACTGATAATGGAGTCAGCATACCTGATATTCCGAGGGTTTTGGCCAGAATGATAATTATTTCAAGAAAGAACGGGGAACGCAATTATTTGACTGATCAGAATAATCCTGCTTTTTTAGATTACGACGGCAGGATTAATATTGAAGTCCGGGGATCCTCAAGTCAGTATCCTGATAAAAAGCAATACGGTTTTTCAACCCTTCTTGATGACAATGTTACCGAGAATAACGTCACTCTTCTCGGTTTACCAAAGGAGAATGACTGGATACTTAACAGTATGGTATTCGATACAGCACTGATCAGGGATTATTTAAGTTACAACCTGTCGAGGCAGATCGGGGAATATGCCTCAAGGACAGTTTATTGCGAGGTGGTCATCAATAGTTATTACAAAGGTTTGTATTTGCTGCAGGAAAAAATAAAAGCAGACGCTAACAGGGTAAATGTACACAAGATCCTGCCGTCAGATAATTTACCTCCCGAAGTAACCGGTGGCTATATTACAAAGGCTGATAAAACCACAGGAGGTGATCCGGTCGCCTGGCAAATGCAAGCTGATTATATACACGTGCTTCCGAAACCTGAGGAAGTAACGCCTGCCCAGAGCACCTACATCCATGATCAGTTCCTTACACTGGCGACCACTTCGCGCAATGGCAACTCTTCTGTCACGGATGGTTTTCCCCATTACGTGGATATGCCGTCTTTTATCGATTATATGATAATCCAGGAGCTCTCCTCCAACTGCGATGCATACCAGTTCAGTACGTACTTTCATAAGGACAGGAAAGGCAAGCTCAGGGCCGGACCTTTATGGGACAATGATCTTACCTACGGCAATGATCTGTTCCTGTGGGGGTATGACAGAAGCCATACAAATGTCTGGCAATTTTCAAATGGGGATAATGAAGGATCTGCTTTCTGGAAAGACCTGTTCAATAACAGTGTTTTCAGGTGCTATCTTGCCAGGAGATGGAATGAGCTCATTCAGCCGGGTATGCCTCTAAACCTGGCCAGCATGGAAGCATTTATAGACCAGACCGTTAATACTATTACTGAAGCAGCCATCCGAAATAATACCCAGTGGGGAATAATCACAAATTTCCAGGACCGGATTAATTTCATCAAAGCTTTTCTGAGAGAACGGATCGACTGGATGACAGCCAACCTGGGATCATTTACTGCGTGCAGCAACGTACCGGTTCCGCCGCTTGTTATATCTAAAATCATGTATAATCCTCCAGTTACGGCACTCTATCCCAAAAGCAATGACCAGGAGTTTTTAGAGATCACCAACAATGGAGATATAACGGTGAACCTCACTGGTATTTATTTCGCCGGGACAGGATTTGTTTATCAGTTCCCCAATAATTCCGTGATTTCTCCGCATGCTTCAGTCTTTCTTGCCAACAACATCTCTGTATTCAAGGAGAAGTACGGTTTTACCCCATTTGGCCAGTTTACGAGGAACCTGTCCGATGAAGGCCAGGATCTTATCCTTGCAGACGGATATGGAAATGTAATTGATAATGTCTGGTACACTGATACGATCCCATGGCCCGCTGCAGACGGAAATGGTTATTACCTCAAACTGACTGATCCTGATCTGGATAACAGTATTTCTTCTAACTGGACTGCATCCAATGACAGGTTATTTGATGACAAAAATATTCCTGAGAATCTGACCCTGGTCCTGTATCCAAA
>JAUZNW010000206.1 GCA_030706785.1 Bacteroidota bacterium
CGGTGTGCAAGTTCGAGTCTTGTTCTGGGCACTACCAAATTGCAAAGAGCGCAATGCGCAGAACACAGGGCAAAACCCGAAATATCTATCCCTGAGCTCTGAGCATTGAGCTTTAATTCTCCAATCCTCCATTCCCCTTAATTATACAATCATAAACCGCCTGCAGGATATCAGTCCTGATATTCATATCATACAGCAGAGTATTGTTTCTTGTCGGATAAACCCTGTTTGTCAGGAAAACATAGGTTATTTCATAAACAGGATCGATCCAGACGAATGTTCCTGTATAACCGGAATGTCCGAAGCTTTCAGGGCTTGCGCCAACACAGGGATAGACATCATTGGGCGCCAGTTTTTTATTGTCAAGCATTGGCTTATCAAAACCGAGACCTCGCCTGTTGTTGTTTTCAGGAAATTGTACTGTTGAGTATCTCCGAAGCACCTCCCTGTTTATAATTTGCTCACCCCCGTAATTACCCATTCTCCTGTAGAGTTCCATCACCTTCATCAGGTCGATGGCTGTTGAAAACAATCCGGCATGCCCGGAAATTCCACCCAGCATTGCCGCGCCTTCATCATGGACAGTGCCATGGAGCAGCTGTTTTCTGAAAAGTGAATCATATTCTGTTGGTAAGATTCGGTCGGGACTGAACCTCGAATATGGATTAAATCCGATATTGCTGGCCCCAAGCTTACAGTAAATGCTGTCAGTAACATATTTGTTCCATTTTTCACCTGATTGCCTGTCAATTATTTCCGGCGTTATTATGAAAGCCAGGTCGGAATAAACATATTTTTTCTCTCCAAGGGGACTCTTCCTGATTTCTGAAAACATTTTTTTCCTGTAGTTCCTGTTGATGTACAGATTTTCAGCCACTTTCAAAGGATACTTATCTGACTGCCGGCAGTTGTAAATCCTCTTTTTGTAAAGATTATCCCTGTTAAGGGTTTCCTTCCAGAATGGAATAAATGGCTTCAGACCCGCCTGATGTGTAAGTATATCTTTAAGAAGCAGGTTTCCCTTATTTGATTTCCTGAAATAGGGGAGATAGTCTCCAAGTTTTTTGTCCACTGAAAACTTTCCTTCAGAATCGAGCAGCATCAGTCCGGCAAGGGCAGAAGAGACTTTGGTCACAGACGCAAGGTCATACAGATCATTTTTACTTACAGGTATTATATCGTCATAAGTGTGGTACCCATAGGTCCTGTGAAGAATAACAACTCCTTTCCTGGCAATCATAACTTCACATCCCGGATAAGCCCGGGCATTCAGACCCGCCTTAGCTATTGAATCGACTTTCTTTTCCAACTGTTTTGAGGAAATACCTGCGTATTCACCGACTGCAAACTGAAGTCTCAGGTTTCCTTCTGTATTGATCCCTGCGCCACATGGCCATATCTTATTAATGGTAACCGGAAGCCTCCCTTTTCCTCCAATGCCTCCATAGATAAGCTGTGCAGCCAGGTCTTCTGTAAAATTATTCTCCTGGTATGCAAGGATCAATCCGTCAGCTTTTTGAAGGGCATCGAGCTTGTCAAGTGCATAAGGATTGCCGAAATAGACAACTATCGTCCTGTTCGATCCGGTCAGTTTACCAAGGAATGGATCTAACGAGGGACCAATGCCGAAATTTCTGCCGGGCCGCTGATCCTGATCAAAAATGCCGGCAATTACCAGATTGTAGCCGGAAAGTTTGTGAAGCAGAGAATCGCTGGCCTTTTCATCAGATGGATCAATTGCAAATGTATCCGAAACCTGGTAATCCAAAAGCCTTGTCTGGAAATCTGATGCCTTGGTTTTGTTTATTGCCAGAGTTGCAATTCGCAGATACGGTAGATTTCTCAGGGGTATCAGATTATCCCTGTTATTCAGGACAGTAAGGGCGTTGGCGTACAGCTCATGGATCAAAGCCTCCTTTTCCGGTGAAGACAGATTGGCAGAAAGATCTTCAGTATTAATTACCTTTTGTTTATTTAAGCCGGCCCAGTATTTAAGAGCGAGGACCTTCCTGCATTTCAGTTCTATTACATCCTTTGTCAGTGCTTTGGAAGAAAGCAATTTCCTTATTTCTTTTATTGCATCATCCAGATCAAGTACAAATTCAACCACGTCGTTTCCTGCCAGAAATGCCCTTGCCTCGGCCTCACCGGGAGAATAATACTTTGTTACCGCTTTCATGTTCATTGCATCGGTAATTACCAGTCCCTTAAAGCCCAGATCCGATTTCAGAAGGTCGCTGATGATCACTTTCGACAGAGTCGATGGGAGCCTGGATGTAGTATCGAGGGAAGGCAGATTAAGATGAGCCGTCATAACGCTTCCTATACCATCATTTATAAGGTTAAGAAAAGGGAATAATTCCAGCGAATCAAGCCTGGCGCGGGAATAAGATAGCACCGGAAGATCAAGATGGGAATCGGTATTGGTATCGCCATGACCAGGAAAGTGCTTGGCAGTAGCCAGTATTCCATGATCCTGCATCCCTTTCATGTACATAAGGGCTTTCGAGGTCACATTTTCCCTGTTTTCACCAAATGACCTGTAATTAATTACAGGATTAAGCGGATTATTGTTGATGTCGGCAACCGGTGCCAGATTCATTGCAACTGAAAGCCTTTTCAGCTGGCCGGCAACAGATTTGCCCATCTTATAAATCAGTGAATCATTGCTTATTGCGCCCAGGGTCATCTGGTATGGGAATTTCTCGACATCCCTGAGCCTCATTCCGGCTCCCCATTCTGCATCCATTGCAATAATCAATGGCACAGCAGAAATGCTTTGATAAAAATTTGTCAATTCAGCCTGTTTTTCAGGTGTACCCTGGAAAAATATAAGTCCGCCAACGCCGTACTTCCTGATCTGATCGGCAACCTCAACCTCTCCGGCAACGTCTCTTCCGGAGTAAGCGGCAATCCATAAACACTGGGCTATGCGCTGATCTGTTCCAAGGGTAATCATAACGGAATCAACCCATGGATGGTTGATGTATTTGATAAATGGAGGATCGGTCTGTTGTGAAATGAGCTTAACAGGAACTATAATCAATATTAGGATAATGATAGCAAGTCGTCTTTTTAAATTCATAACTCTCGTATTTTCAGGATTTATTTAAAGGTTTAAAAATAACGGCTGGATCAAAAGTAATAATTTTTAAAGCGTTTTAAATTGTTATTTTTACACGGCATTTAAGAACCGGCATGGCAAAAAAAAGCAGCGGCAGACTGGCATCCCTCGATATTTTCAGAGGGATGACAGTAGCATTCATGATCATAGTCAATAATCCAGGAAGCTGGGATCATGTTTATCCTCCGTTAAGGCATTCAGAGTGGCATGGTTGCACTCCAACCGATCTCGTATTCCCATTCTTTCTCTTTATCGTCGGCGTTTCCATGTGGTTTTCTCTTAAAAAATATGACCATGAGCTTTGCGGGAAGGCATTACTTAGAATTTTCCGCCGTGTCGTTACCATCTTTGCACTTGGACTTTTCCTTACTATATTTCCTTATTTCGACAGGGACTATTCCCATTTGAGGATTATGGGGGTTCTTCAGAGAATTGCTCTGGCGTATGGCTTTGGTGCGATTATCTGCACCACTGTAAGAAAGGATTATCTCTGGATTGTGGTTGCTGTAATACTGCTTGTTTATTGGGGTTTGCTGGCATTCTTTGGGGGGAATTCCCCTTATTCCCTTGAAGGTAATTTTGCATTAAAGACGGATATAGCATTGCTCGGTAAGAATCACTTATATACAGGCTTTGGAATCCCATTTGAACCGGAAGGACTTCTCAGCACTCTGCCTTCGATCTGCACCGTACTTATCGGTTACTATACCGGGGAAATTGTCGGGAAGGGGAAAAGCAAATTAAATCCGGCATTGAAGCTGCTTTTAATCGGGGCAGCTATTACCGGCCTCGGACTGATCTGGAAGTATTATTTCCCTATAAATAAACCGCTTTGGACCAGCTCATATGTTCTTTATACAGCCGGGATAGCCATGGCACTCCTGGCTCTGCTTTGCTGGATAGCAGATATTGTAAAGTTCAGAAAGTGGGGGACATTTTTTGAAGTATTTGGGACGAACGCCATTTTTGCATATTTCCTGGCTGGCATCTGGATAGAGTTGATACTTTACATTCATGTCAATTCTGCGGGTGTAAAAATTAGTTTATATTCATGGTTTTATGAGAAAATATGTGTGCCAGTAGCAGGAACCCTTAACGGAAGTCTCATATTCGCTATAACACAGGTTTTGCTTATCTGGCTTGCAGCATTATTGCTTTACCGGAAAAAGATTATGATCCGGCTCTAAGCTAAGAGCGCAGAGCGTAAAACGTAAAGCGTAAAGCGTAAAGCGTAAAGCGTTAAGCGTTAAGAGCGAAGAGGTTAGGAATGAGGAATGAAGATTAAGGAATGAAAAACCGTGAGACTCCGTGATAACTCTGTGCTACCCCGTGGTAAGAAACGAAATATATTGAAACACATTGAAGTACAGTAAAATACATTGCAGAACTGTATAACTCCATAACTGCAAAATCCGACTAACAGACCAGCAGGTCAGCAGACCAGATAACAGATGACGGAAATAGAGATAATAATTGAAGGCTATAAGGAATTATTTGGCGAAAGGCCTGTAGAGGTGATCCCGCTACCAAAATCGGGTTCAGACAGAAGGTATTACAGGATAAAAGAACTGGATAGAACAGCTATAGGGGCTTATAATGAGAATCCTGAGGAAAATGAAGCCTTTGTTGGTTTCAGCAGGCATTTCTGCAACATCCGGCTGCCGGTTCCTGAAATATATGGCTATCTGCCTGATAAAATGGTTTATTATCAGCAGGACCTTGGCGATGACAATCTTTATACCTGGCTTCACAGGAAAACGCCAATATCACCATTCGATGATGGAACAAAAATTCTGTACCGAAACATACTTGACAAGCTGGTTGAGTTTCAGACAAAAGGAATCCTGAACCTGGATCTTGAACTTTGCTATCCACATAAAAGCTTTGACAGGCAGTCGATGATGTGGGATATGAACTACTTCAAATACATGTTCCTGAAACTCGTTGCTGTTCCATTCAATGAGCGTCGTTTGGAGCATGATTTTGAATTGCTGGCCGATTTTCTGATTGAGACGGGACAAGATTTCTTCCTGTACCGCGATTTCCAGACAGCAAATATTATGGTGGTGGGCGAGAAACC
>JAUZNW010000207.1 GCA_030706785.1 Bacteroidota bacterium
GACCAGAAACGGGGCTTCCACTTACCCTCCTCAACATCTTTGGCTGTTATAATCGTAAAAGGAAGCGGTATGTTGCCCATTGGATCTTCCCAGAAGCCCGGATGAGAAATGTCGATGACATGGTGATTATCCTGCGTCAGTACAATTTGTCCTATTTTGTCAGTATTTGCTGAAATATATCTCTCCAGCCTTGCCACATCACTCTCAGCTCCATTAACATACAGAGCGCCGTCGGGTTTGCAGAAATCGTTCTGCATGTCAATTATAAGCAGGAGGTCATCCATTGACAGAATATTCAGTAATCCTGGTTTTGACGCATGTATAGGACAATATTAATAAATTATTGTTCAATTCAATGGGTGTTGGGAGGACCGAACAAAAGTGACCAGGCATTGTTTATCTTAAAATTTTATAGAAATGAAAACAATCAGCCAAATCCGACACAGGTTATCGACTCTCCTGGCAATTCCGGCAATTGCTATTTTAATACTTGCCGGATGTTCAAAATCAGACAACAATACGAATGGTAATAATGGTGGAAACAATGGAGGCAACAAGGGTGGGAAACAGGTTACCATCGTTAATTTTGCTTTTTCACCTGCTACATTATCGATAGCAGCAGGTGATACGGTTGTCTGGACCAATAAAGACGGCATTGTTCATACAGTCACGAGTACAGGCGGAGTCTTTGACAGCAAATCGCTTGCTAATAATGCCACGTTCAGCTACATTTTCAAAAATGCAGGAACGTTCGATTATTATTGCACAATACATCCATATATGACTGGAAAGGTAATAGTCCAATAAACTCCTCCCTCCTGCCGGTGTTACCAGCATAGCTGAATTCAAAGGTTCAACCTTTCTCAACCACAATTGTCTTTATATTATAAGTAAAGCAATTGTAATTGTTATGGAAACAACAAGCCAGGATCTGAAGCATGAACATGATGCTATCCAGATCGCTCTCAATATTATTGAGAAAATGTACCAGAACATCCGGGAGGATAAGGAGATTGACAGGAGAGATATAAAGGAAATACTGGAGTTCCTCAAGGTGTTTGCGGACAAATGCCATCATGGAAAAGAGGAGGCTTATCTCTTTCCTGCACTGGAAAGAGCAGGTATTCCCAACAGGAATGGTCCCATAGAAAAAATGCTTGAACAGCACAGGCAGGGTCGTGAACTTATCAGGAAAATGGATTCTGCTATAAACGGGAGAATAATTGACAGGAAGGCATATATCGAAGCAGCTTCAGCATATGTTGAACTTCTCAGGAATCATATTGAGAAGGAGAACAATATATTATTCCCTATGAGCGATGCAAAGCTTTCAAAGGAAAAACAGAAAGAGCTGCTAAGTGACTTTGAAAGACTGGAAAAGAATGTAATTGGAGCAGGAGTTCATGAAGAATTGCACGCTCTTCTCAAAAGGCTGAGCAGGAAATATTTATCCTGAAAAACATATGGAAGAATATATTGTTAAAATCGTAAGCATTGAGCAGGTAACTCATGACGTCAGGAGGTTCCGGTTTGAAAAGCCGGAAGGATATTTTTTCCTCCCTGGACAGGCAACTGACGTCTCAATAAACAAACCGGGATTCAGGGACAGAAAGAATCCCTTTACATTCACCTGCCTGAATTCAGCTCCATATCTTGAGTTTACCATAAAGATCTATTCATTCCGGAACGGAGTGACTGCAGAACTTGGAAAGGTAATTCCAGGTGACGAACTGATAATCAGAGATGTATGGGGAGCAATAAATTATAAAGGGAAAGGAGTGTTCATTGCCGGCGGAGCCGGAATAACTCCGTTTATCGCCATCTTAAGGGACTTGCACCAGAAGAATCAGATTGATGGCAATATGCTGATATTTGCCAATAAGACAAAAGCAGACATAATACTCGAAAATGAATTCAGGAACCTGCTGGGTGATGCATTCATCAATATTCTGTCGGAAGAGAAAGCCGCAGGTCATCAATATGGTTATATAAGTAAGGATTTCCTGAAGCAAAATATCAGCGATTTCAATCAGAATTTTTATGTCTGCGGTCCGCCACCCTTGATGGATTCTGTTCTAAAGCAACTTGCTGAACTTGGAGTCGCAGAGAAATCAATCACGCTGGAACTGTAAGATCACCTCTGCGTTTCAATGTTCTGACTGCAATGACAATAAGATAGATGTAAAAATCGAGCAAAAGCAATCTTTGCCAGAATCCTGTATATACTGCGATTCCGGCGGAAATTGAATTCCATCTTCTCAGGAAGCGCTGGGAAAAGAACAGAAGTAATAAAAGACCGAATAAAAAAACAATCTTTGAAAAAGCCAGAAAGCTTCTGCTGCCTGAAAATCTTTCAATCTTTGGCACAATGATCATTAGCGTAAGCAAGGCAAATATGCCGATGCCTCCAAGTATATCGTGAATAATGAAGGACGCAGAAAGTGAATGATTAATAAAATTTGTTTTAAAGAGACCGGAGCCTAATCCTTCCCCCAATGCGTACAGTATTAAGAGCCAGAATCCGATCTTTACGTATCGGTCGGCTGGTGACCAGGCAGCCCGTAATCCAAACGCAAAAACCATAATGAGCAAACCAAGGATTATCGAGATGAAAGAGAACAAACCTGAAACAGGACAGGTGGAAGCTCCCAGATAGCTTATTGGATCGGATATCTGACTGTAGCCCGGACATTTTGAACCAAGAATGAACATGGATAGAAAGTCACCTGTACAAGCTACAAAGCATGCGATAGCTCCGGAAAAGACTTTTATCCTCCGGTTATTCATTGCCCGGTTTTATGACTTTCGAGAGTGCGGCAGGTATTTGCAGCAAATCATAGTCATTTGAATAAATCAGGTATTTATTCTTCCACACCGGGAAGAATTTCTCCTTAAAAAAGCGAAGACCCCTGAACTGTGAGAATGATCTGATCCTTTCATATGCAAACCTCATTGTTTTTTCAGTAAAAGTATGAGGATCATCAAGTCCGCTCATTGGCGCGAAGCCAAGGTTGACAGTTGAATAATTAAGTGATTTAAGGTATTTGAACAGCTCTGCAAGAAGAAAATCAAGTACCCCGTGCGGACACTCATCAGTCTTCCTGATCAGATCATAGGTTGCTTCTCCGGGAGCATAGTCAGGGATTATATTAAGAAAAGCAATTACTCTTTCTTCGTAATTCTCGACAGTTATCACCGTCTGGTTTTTAATCTCATTCCAGATGAACATGCCCTGTGAGAATACAATCTCATCCCTCTGCATGCTCCTGAGCCACTCATCCGAAACTGCCTTGATCTTTTGCATCAGACCATCCTTCAGCGGTGGTGTGTTAACCGTTGACCTGAAACCTGATTCAACTACCTTATTTATTGCATTTCTCAGCGCCTTGTTTCTGACTCCCGATAGTGTGAAATTATTGAGGTCAACTATCGCCTCCTGGCCTATAAAAAGGCTTTTTTTAGACAGATCCCAATATAGAGGCAGGCTTTCTTCGGGAACTCTGTAATAAGCTGTAATATATCCGTTATCGAAGCAGAACCTGTCGAACTTCGTTATGCACTCCTGCATGGATACAGGATTTTCGGCAACCGGATTTTCGAGGGCTACTGCAAAGCTTCCTGCAGTTCTGTAGGAGATGAAACCATTCGTATTTTCAGGAATAAAGATTAGTTTATCAAAATAGGTTTTAAAATAGTCCAGCGCTGAGTTTCCATGAGATGTCACAAGCTGCTTTGCCTTGTCAAATTCCTCAGGTGAAGTCTGTTCCCTGTAAAAGTAAGGTCTGAGAATAGTATAAAACAGGAAAGCAAGCGAGATAAAACCGCTTATACTTATTGATACCAGGAAATACCTGGTGAAATGACTATGCGGGACGAGCCCGGGGTTCCCGATAAAGACAAAATACCGGATTGTGTAGACAATGCTTTGCCACATATTGAAATTGATCCCGAATTGCTTGGCATCGAGATAATAAAAACCAATTGTACCATATATCAGTACTGCAATGATGGTAAGCACAGCCGACCAGATGCCTATGGTATGAAGCCTGGGATTGCCTCTTATATTGTATTCTTTCCTTGAAAAGATCAGAATTATGAATATTATCAGCGCTACAGTTGCTTCCTCATAATCAATTGCTTTTGTGAGGTGCCCGATGCATGACGCTGCACTTAGTATAAGGGCAATCCACCATGCACTTCGCAATCCCCTGAGCATGAACACCGCGGTCAGCAGCATAAGCGCTCCTGCTATCAGAACAAGGTAATTAGATGCCGCAATTGCATCAAAAGGAATAAATTCCTCCAGCCTGTGCAATCTGGCGGCTATTGCAGGAGTGATAGCGGAGATAATGTTTATTATCCCGAGCCCGAAAATCAGGAGCGCCGGGATAATCCTCATGAGCAGCTTGTTTATTTTCAGAAGGAAGCTTAAAGCCCCGACAATCATCGGAAGCCAGAATTCGAAGAATCTGTACAGCAGTGTAATTGTAACTGCTTCAACATTTGTGTATCCCAGACGTGTAAGGACGAATGACATTGATATTTCGACAGCACCCAGTCCCTTCATGAATGGCGAGACATTTATCGCAATTATGCCAGTAACATAGCTCATCATCGCAAAAGGCAGTGAAGCCTTAATACCCAATGCTACCATTGAGAGATAAACGAGTCCGATGCAGACAAGGTCGATTGTGACTGAAGTCCCAATTGTATAAATCAGATACCTAACATTAATCGTATGACTTATGATCTCATCTATGTAGACTTCAGCTGATGGAACAATCCTGATGACAATCCTGTAAAGCAGCTTTTTCCGGACAACTGACCGGTACATAAGAAAAAGCAGGATTATAAGAATAACCAGAAAAGCAAGTGCCATGATCTCTCCATCTCCTGTTATTCCTTCAACTATTCCGTAAATGAATATAGGTAGCGCCATCAATCCGGCTGTAAGCATCCCTATAAAGGCATAAAGTGATGATGCAAAATAGATTTTGGTTCTTGGAATATTCTGCTTTTCTATATCTCCCATAAAGAATGCAAGGGAAGTGACACCACCGGCAGGCATAAAGATGCTGATCAGGTTGCGCTTAAGATATAACAGAATTGCAGAGGGAAAAGTGACGCTTGTACGGACTGATGCAAAAGCAAGCTTGTACATTACACCCTGGAGTACGATATA
>JAUZNW010000208.1 GCA_030706785.1 Bacteroidota bacterium
AGCCTTACAATCTCAGTGTACCCGTTCATTGAAGCTGCCATCAGGCTTGTATATCTGACAGTTTTCTTTGTATTAAACGGTGAATCTTTCTTCATTAAAAGCTTAACAACCTCTATATGACCGCTCCCAGTTGAACGTATAAAGGCAGTGATCCTTGCCGAATTGACCAGGATATCCGGATTTGACGGTTTACCTGTCTTCAGTTTCACAGCTTCGAGCTGACCGTCAGGCGATGCTGAAACCATTGCCATCACATCTCCTCCGTTCAGTGAATCAGGTGTCTGGCCACGATTGATCATTCTCTTTAAAGCGGCCACAAGCTCATCATTGGCCATCATAATGATAGCGCTTGTACCATCTTTGTCTTCTTTGTCGGGTTTTGCACCACTTTCAAGCAGGAACTTCACAATATCCGGGTGGCCGCTGAGGGACGCCAGGAACAGTGCATTTGCACCATCGTCACTTTTCAGATTAATATCAGAGCCGTGGTCTGAAAGTAATTTTACAAAATCATATCTCCCGTTAAGGGAAGCAGTCATAAGTGCAGTAGCCCCCTCCTTATTACGGAGATCGGGATCAGCCCTGTGATCAAGAAGCAGTTTTCCAACATCTGTGAATCCTAACAGGGATGCCTGGATCAGGGCTGAAGTATTATAATTTTTATCCTGCATATCAACTTTTGCCCCTTTCTCGAGCAGCTGTTTAACGACTATAGGGTGCCCATTCTGGGAGGCAAGCATCAGGGAGTTGTATCCGTCATAGGCCTGAAGATTTACATTTGCACCGTAGTTGATCAATAATTCAACTATTTTCTCATATCCGTTCTGGGAAGCCAGCATGAGGGCACTTAGTCCGTCAATCGCCTGCTGATCAGGATTAAAGCCTTTCTTCATTAAAAGCTTCAATACCCTCGCGTGACCATTGGATGCAGCGAACATCGGGGCAGTGGAACCATCAAATGCCTGCATGTTGGGATCTGCACCTCTCCTAAGTAGTATTCTGCATGCCTGATTATATCCGCTTCCAGCAACATACATCAGCAAGGTGCGGTCGTATGAGTCTGTGAAATTTACATCTCTTGTAAACCGGACTATTTCCAGGGTCCTTATCATGTCACTGAATCGCGACAATCGTACAGTATCCTGTGAACTTGTTCCTGCCTGTGCCTGAGTTTCGACGGGGCAGAAAGCAAAGAATGTTACAGTTATTAATGTTAAAAGTATCTTTTTCATAAATCCAGTCAGTTCATGTCGCCTGTAAAACAAAGATAGAGATAAAAAAACGACTGATTACTTCAATTCCGGCTAGCTGATCTTTATAAAATGCTAATGCTTTTTCATACTCATTGCTAGATCCAGATTATATACCGGAGTTTCCAGCATTAATTTTCCTCCTGCCCAAGCAACTTCTTCCTCCTTTCTCACTGAACCCGAGGCAGGATCAATCCATCTGATAAGATACTTACCGGCAGGTATATTGTTCATTGCAATTGTGTCCCTGAAATTTCCATGTTCGGGCGTGAAATGCGCTCCCCACCCGCTTTCATACGAACCATGGAAGATATAAAGTGCATATTGTTTACCACTTTCTGCAAGCACATTGCAAAATCCGTCAGCAGGGATACCACTAAAATCAGCAAAACGGGATAAGCCGGACAGTTCAAAGCTGTCCATAAAATCCTTAAGGATTTTCCTCTGCGGAACAATATATGAATGAGTACTTCCACCTCCCGTCTCCTGACCACGGTGAAATTCACCGTTCAGGTTAATAATTCCGGCTCCACCTCCAAGCATGAACCACCATCCCTCCAGCCTTACAGCATCATAATTGTAGACATTCTCAGTCAGGCTCATCCCGTAATAATTTGACTCCACATCAACCAATGGTTTACCACATTTGTAATCAAGGATAAGTGCTTTCCCCGCCGGTTTTACATATTCTGTAGGCAGCCATTCACACCACGATTCACCGGAGAAATCAGGTGAGAGGTTTTGTACGGTTTGCCCGAGCAGGTGTTTTTTGGGAAGAGACAGCTCTGCCTCAAGGAAGGCATCTTTCATCCTGCTAATCCATGGTACTACCTGACTATCAGGGAGAAAGATTAAACCTCCGCCAGGCAGGCCCTGCAATGACGGTTCATCACAGATGTCGTATATCAGATTATCAAATTTGTTAAGCTCTGTGGCAATCTTTTTAATATAAGCTTCCTGATAACGAATAACGTCCTGGTTACGAATATCATCTGAGGTAAATAATCCGCATTCTCTGACATCGTACTTGCCGATATTCTGAATATTATTGTTGTAAAACATAGGCATCAGAGGCCAGCAGTCATGATACATTCCGTTAAAAAATGCAACTTCAACAATAATGTTTTTTTCAGATGCCAGCTCAACATATGCTTTTAACCTGTCAAAATATTCCTTGTTCCATCTATCAAGATCATATTTATAAGAAGGGTGTCCGGATTCCGCCAGCAATTCATTTGCTCCGGTCTCGCCCGATTTTGCCCATGGCAACAGCTGCCGGCCAGGGAGCGGACCCAGCGGATTTCCGGGAAGATACTTGTCGGGTGGTTCGAACATAGCTCCGGGATAAAGCCTGGTAAGATTCAGACCGCTTGCTGAGAGATAGTTAAGATATTTCGCATAATCAAAATCCATATCGATCACTGCTCCGTAGTGCTGGTCAGAAGTGATAAGTATCAGGGGTTTCCCTTTGTAATAGAAATAGTGCGGATTATCCGGATAAACGGAAACCGGAGAACGGCTACAGGCAATCATTGATATACCTGCAACAGTGAACCAGAATGATAAACTAATTTTTTGCATTTTAATCTTTTTGTCAAAATGATATGGCTCAATGCCTGTTTTTAATGATTTCAATAACAACTTTCATCCGTGCTGTATCTTTTTCAAATAAAGGCCAGGAGAAGAATACGACTCCCAGTGAAGGCGCCTGCAGTGCTGATTCCAAACAGTTCCGAAAATCCTTAACGGTGAACGGATCATCAATATAATATGGATATACCTGAATGCTCGGCAGGATCTTTCCAACTGCCTTTTTATCCATTTCATTTACCACTGAGGCAATCCATCCTGCATCTCTTTTCAGCATTTGAGAATAGCACATGGGTGAAATATAATCACAATATGGTGCGATCCTGTTAAGGTCCTGTGCTGCCACTTTAATGTTTGCACCACCAAAATCATCATCCCGCCATGGCACAGCATGTACATTGATCTTAATTTCCGGATTAATACTGCGGACCTTTTCTCCAAGTTGTTTAACCATTGTGGTGATGAGGTTGCAGCGATAATCATTCCATGCTTCGGGATACTTCCTCAATATTAAATCAGCCTTTTGTTTTGTCGAAATGCATGAATCCGGAATCGATATCCCGCGTGTTGCTTTAAAGCGGTTCAGGCAAGTATCACAGAAGCATGCTGTTTCAATGCTTTCCGGTGTTCTGTCAGGATAAATCTTTTCCCAGAAAACAAACTCCCTAATAAAATCAATGCTCAATCCGTCCGGATTAAGATCCGAAACCAGCCTGGCTGCTTCTTCAATCTTCCGGTCACGGTAATCAGTTCTTGAAGGACAGACAAATTCCACCCAGTCATCTTTTGCTATCCTTCCTGTATTGGTAACAGCATAGAGGGTGCTGTCCTGTTTAAGCATATCAGGGTCATAAAACACAGGGAATATGATATAAACACGAATGTTGTTTTCTTTCAGAATACCTCTGAAGATCTTATTTTCAGCAAGTTCCTGGCTTATAAAAGCCGTATTGATCCCCATCTCCACCCACCTGTCAACCAGTTCTTTAAAATCTTTATCATATTCGTAGATCTTGATCCCGATGATCCTGCTATCATGACTGGAGCAGCCGGAACCAATCAGGACAATTATACTGATGTATAAAACAGAAAAAAACTTTTTCATAAATAAAGGTACAGTTAATCGAAGTTCTGAAACTATTTTAATTCGTACAAATAAATCTGGTAATCTAGTCCCCATATATCATCGCTTTTAAAAACCTAAACTTTTTATTTAAAACTGATATTAATCTTCAGGAATTTGCTATGTCTGTTCGCGTCTTCAGGTCTACCTTTACAATAACATAATCAGCTTATTACAAGATATTGATTATTAATAAAACAGGATGCTGGTCCATCGGGTTTAGGTTGGTAGGGTAATCCTCCTTTGCTGGTTGAGCCAGCGTCCTTTTTCGATGTCTAAATCGCTAACCACTAATCATCTTTACGAAAAGCACATTTTAAAAATATATACAAAATGAGAAATCAGTCATTTTTATCAATTATGGTTTTCATGTTATTTTCAGCCAGTTTAATCGGACAGGATAATAACAGGAAAATTACGATAACAGGTAGAGTGGTCGATGTTTCCCTTTACCCTGTGGCAAATGCGATCGTCTTAATCGATGGTCAGAATTCAGGAATCCTGACAAATTCTGACGGTAAATACAGGGTCATAGCCAAAATAAATGCCGGGAAGATAGGGATTCTTACTCCTGAAAATGGATTTGCTGAAATTCCTATTAATGGAATGACAAGAATCAATTTCCAACTGTATGCTTATGTTCCTTTCAAACAAAAGGAGATGAACATTGATCAGGATAATAATGAAGTAAGTATCGGATATAACTCCATCAGGAAGAACCATCTAGCAACACAGATTAAAGAAATAAATGGAAACAAGGCAAAATATGCTTCATATTCAAGCATTTATGAAGTAATACAAAATGAGGTTCCAGGAATAAGGATCAGCGGAACTAAAATAATAATGCCGGTATCAGATTATTATCATGACTGGCCTCCTGCTTTATTGATTGTAGATGGGGTTTATGTAGATTCATTTTCGGGTATTCCACCCTCTGCAGTTGAATCTATAGCGGTTCTGAAAGGTGCATCCGCTGCGATTTACGGCACCAGGGGTTATGGAGGAGCAGTTCTGGTAACAACAACAAGAAAGTAATAATTGACGGAAAGATATAACTATTGAATAGACATTCTTAAATCCTCACCTGCACTTCGAGCCATTGTTTTACTCTTTCATGCTCAGCCTGGTATTTGGATTCCATGATTTGCAGGATCTTTTGAAAGCGTCCTTCTTTGCGGATACT
>JAUZNW010000209.1 GCA_030706785.1 Bacteroidota bacterium
AACAGGAAAGGTGATTTAGGAGTGATCGAGAGTTGCGGTAAACTGTATAATTTCAGCGTAGAGCAGGTAAATGAAGTGTCGGTTCCCGAAGGAACAATAAGTTCAACTGCAATCCGTGAGGCTCTTCTGTCAGGCCGTCTCGAAGATGCGAACAAATGGCTGGGATATTTTTATTCACTCAGCGGGAAGATTGTCCCTGGACAGAAGCTGGGCCGTTCTCTTGGATTCCCGACCGCTAATATCAGGCCCGATGATGATTTCAAACTTGTACCTGCAAATGGCGTCTACGCGGTTAATGTCAGGATCGGAGAAAAGACTCTTCCCGGAGTTATGAGCATAGGATTCAATCCAACTGTAAATAAAGATCTTTTACAAAGGTTCCTCGAGGTTCATATCTTCGATTTTACAGGGAACCTTTATGGTCAGGATGTCAGGATAACATTCAGGTTCAGGCTCAGGGATGAGATCAGGTTTGACAGTCTGGATCAGCTGACGGAACAGATGAAACTCGATAAACAACAGGCAATGAGGTTGCTTGGCTGAACCCTGACATTAAAAATATTGTTAACTTTGAAACCGAAAAACAATTTAATAATCAATGAATAACCTGATGGTCGATACAAAACAATATGCAGTGAAGGATATTTCGCTTGCCGATTTTGGAAGGAAAGAGATTGAAATAGCAGAAAAGGAAATGCCGGGACTTCTGGCAATTAGAAAAAAATATTCAGCCGAAAAGCCGCTAAAGGGCGCCAGGATTACCGGTTCCCTGCACATGACCATACAAACTGCGGTTCTGATCGAGACGCTAGCTGAGCTTGGAGCTGACATACGCTGGGCAAGCTGCAATATATTTTCAACCCAGGATCATGCAGCCGCAGCGATCGCTGCAAGAGGGATCCCCGTATTTGCCTGGAAGGGGGAAAGTCTTGAGGAGTACTGGAGCTTCACGGCCCAGGCACTCTCATTTCCTGATGGAAAGGGGCCAAACCTTATCGTTGATGACGGAGGTGACGCATCTCTTCTTGTTCACCTCGGGTATAAGGCAGAGAACGATCCTCTAATTCTTGATAAGACCCCTTCAAGCAATGAAGAAGCGGTAATTTTCATGACTCTGAAGGCCCTTCTTCAGAAAGAGCCGGGGAAATGGCACAGGGCAGTTAGCGAGCTTAAAGGTATTTCAGAAGAGACGACGACAGGAGTTCACAGGCTTTACCAGATGATGGAAAATGGTGAACTGCTTGTCCCTGCAATAAATGTTAATGATTCTGTGACAAAATCAAAATTCGATAACCTTTACGGATGCCGTGAGTCGCTTGCCGATGGCCTCAAAAGGGCAACAGATGTGATGATAGCCGGAAAGGTGGTCGTTATCTGCGGATATGGGGATGTCGGGAAAGGATGTGCTAAATCGATGAGGGCATACGGGGCAAGGGTGATTGTCACTGAAATAGATCCGATCTGTGCACTTCAGGCTGCAATGGAAGGTTTTGAGGTTAAGACTGTTGAAGATGCGCTTGATGAGGGCAATATATTCGTTACAGCAACAGGGAACAGGGATATTATACGCCTTGACCACATGATGAAAATGAAAGACCAGGCAATAGTTTGCAACATAGGCCATTTTGACAATGAGATACAGATGAGCCGGCTGAATGCAATGAAAGGTGTCAGGAAGATCAACATCAAGCCCCAGGTCGATAAATATGTATTTCCCGACGGACATGCAATATTTATTCTTGCCGAAGGAAGGCTGGTGAACCTTGGATGTGCAACCGGGCATCCTTCATTTGTCATGAGCAACTCATTCAGCAACCAGACCCTTGCACAGATTGACCTTTGGAGCAATAAATACAAAATAGGGGTTTACCGCCTTCCGAAACACCTCGACGAGGAGGTTGCCAGGCTTCATCTGGAACAGCTTGGGGTTAAGCTTACAAAACTTACGCGGGAACAAGCTGATTATATCGGTGTCCCCAAGGAAGGGCCATATAAGCCGGAGCATTACAGGTATTAAAACTTCATCCAACAGGCGCTTCTCGTCACATGTACTCATCCCCATTGTCCCCCTCTCTTCCCTCAAGCGGGATTTCCTTACTTCGTTCGTCAAACTTCGTAAAAACGGGGAAATGCTTTGATTTAGAGCATTTTAAAGTCTCCTCGTTGCAGCGCAGAGAGGGTAAATCCTGAGCGTAGCGAAGGAAGGGGTGAGTACATGAGTTATTCATTGATTCCACACTCTTATAAACCTGTCCCCATCGAAGCTTGTCCTGTAGTTCTTCAGCTGATATTTGCCTGGCCCTGAAACGGGAGCGCCATAGGTTGCAAGAGAATATTTCGTATTGCATTTCGGACAGACAGCCACGGAAGCATCCAGCCTGAGCTTGACACTAACTCCGCCTGAAGCATAATCATAAGGGCAGGTCCTGTCGTATGCATCGTATTCTCCAGGACCTGAGTAAATAATTATACCGTTCCCGTCAAAACCGGCCGACCTGTATCCCCAGTTGTTTGTTGAAGCATCAACAGTATCGGCAACGCCGATTACTGAAAGATTCGCAAATTCAGGATCCAGAAGGTCTATTGTGAAATCGACTGTAACATCAGGAATAATATCTTTATTGTTTCTGCTGCAGGAATCAGAGAGCAAAGCACAAAATATCAGCAGGAAGAAAAACTTTAGTTTTGAAAACATCGTTATATAATCTGTAACACCATTGCAAAGTTAGAATAACGCTTTAAAGAGGCAACCGGGCTGATAATTTAATAATTAAACAAAAGTAACAAACAATTAACAAGCAACCAGTAACTTGCAACCAGCAACTGTCAGATGATATCGATAATAACCGGTTAATTATGAAAAATTTATTTCTGAAGAGAATACTGATAGTTATAATCCTGGCCGGATTGGCAATGCAGGTTTGTGAAGCCCAGAGGACCAATAATCCTGAAAGGGAGATTTTTAAAAAATCCCTTCATACCAAAAAAAAGAAGGTAAAGGAATCCCCCAGTGTTGTGAGGGCAAAAAATAAGCAGGCAGCCAATAAGAAAAAGTCGGATGAAGAATACAATGCTTATGTAAAGCAGCAAAGAAAGCATGCCTTTGAGATACAATCGCCCGATGTAAGATCACGAATGATTGAAAACAGAAAGGAATCTGATGCGAGGTATAAGGAAAAGAAAAAAAACAGGACGGAAAACTCAAGAAAAGCCGGGAAAAAATACAATTAAGATGGAATTTATGGCGGTAAATATCTGTATCATACCCGATTTCATCAATTTTTTTTGGATTTAAATAAAGTTTTTATATATTTGTTTCCGAAGAGTTCCGGGATTCCCGGAATTCTTCCTTTTTTTTACTTGTTACAGAGCGTATGACAGATGTCATCTACATAACCGAAGAAGGGCTCCAGAAGCTGAAGGATGAGCTTGACCAGTTGAGGCTGGTTGAGCGGCCTCTGATTTCGAAGATGCTGGCAGACGCAAGGGATAAAGGTGATCTTACCGAAAATGCCGAGTATGCTGCTGCCAAGGAGGCCCAGGGGATGCTTGAGATGAAAATCTCAAAGCTTGAGGATGTCATTGCCCGTTCACGGATCATTGACGAAACCAAGATAGACACAAGTACTGTAAGGATTCTGAACAGGGTCAAGATCAAGAATAAGACCAATAACCTGGTTATGGAATACCAGATCGTCCCTGAAAGTGAGGCAAATTTCAAGCTCGGTAAAATTGCTGTTAATTCACCAATTGCAATGGGCCTCATCGGAAAGAAAGTTGGAGATACAGTCCAGATAAAAGTCCCGTCAGGGATAATTCCATTTGAGATAATCTCCGTTTCAATGTAATTAAGAAATTACCTGTATGGCAACTCTTTTCACGAGGATCATCAGGGGTGAGATCCCTTGTTACAAGATTGCAGAGGATAAAAATTATTTTGCCTTTCTCGACATCAATCCCTTAAGGGAGGGACACACACTTGTAGTTACAAAAAAGGAAACAGATTATATATTCGATCTTGACGATGATCTCCTGTCAGGACTTATCCTTTTTTCCAAAAAGATATCAGCAGCCATTGAGAAGGCAATACCCTGCAGACGTATCGGGATAGCAGTTATCGGACTTGAGATCCCTCATGTCCATGTCCACCTGGTCCCGATGGATTCAATGGATGATCTCAACTTCAGGAAACCGAAACTGAAATTCACTCCTGAGGAATTCAAGGCAACAGCAAAAAAAATTAGCGAAAAGGTAATTCTTTGATATCTTTGCAGAAGACATTTCTTCTCGCTGCATGAATTATCTGGCCGGTTTGTGGGAAGACCTTATCAGTCTTCTTTTCCCGCGTTTATGCTACGGATGCGGCAACCACCTTATGAGAAATGAAAAGCTCATCTGCACTGAGTGCTTTGTGCTTATCCCGAGGACCAACTTCCACCTGAAGCCCGATAATCCTGTAGCACAACTTTTCTGGGGCAGATGCAGGATTGAAAAAGCAGCAGCCTTTTCGTACTATACAAAAGACAGCAGGATAAGAAGACTGATACATCAGCTGAAATACAAAGGGATAAAAGAGATCGGTCCTGAATTTGGGAGGATCTATGCACGTACATTAAAAGATTCAGAATTCCTTGAGGGAATTGATTTGATAATACCCGTACCATTGCATCCTTCGAAGAAGAGAAAAAGGGGATTCAATCAGAGCGACCTGATATCAGAAGGCATTTCATCAGTATCGGGTATACCTGTTAATACAAAAGTCATGGAAAGAAGGAAGGTTACCGGAACCCAGACAAGGAAATCACGTTACGACAGGTGGACCAATGTTGAAGATATTTTCAGGATAACCGATATGTCCCTGATAGAAGGGAAGCACATCCTTCTTGTCGACGACGTTATCACTACCGGGTCAACTGTGGAAGCATGTACAAATGAGATACTTAAGGCAAATGAAGCTAAAGTAAGCGTAATTGCCCTGGCATTTTCTCCTGTATGAATGTTCTATTGCTTCTTTACCCTCCGGGGATTTTTGTTCATAAAATCCTTCCAGCTGTTGTAGGATCTGGTCTTCTGCGGGACCTCCGACTGGAAAAAATGGCAAAGCGCCACCGCCAGGCCATCTGTGGCATCCAGCCTGACCTC
>JAUZNW010000021.1 GCA_030706785.1 Bacteroidota bacterium
AAGAGGTGAATTGAAATTAACCCACAACGGACCACGGGTATTGGGGTAAGGGAACAGGAAGAAGCCCAGCCAGATCCTTCCCATATGGATAGTTGGAAAAAGCGCTGCGCAAAGTACCGCGAAGACTGTCATAATCTCCGCCGATCTGTTGATCGAGGTCCTCCAGCGCTGTCTCAGAACAAGAAGGAATATTGAAAATGCTGTTCCTGCATGACCGATCCCTATCCACCATACGAAATTTATTATATCCCAGCCCCATGCTACAGTATTATGAGCCCCCCATTCCCCGATACCCTTCGCAACAGTCATGTAAACAGCATAAGTCCCGAAGAGAAGGGCTGCCAGAGAGATCCCAAAGGCTATATTCCACCATATCCCCGGCTTTACTTCCACAGGATGAAGGACCTCCTTTGTGATCTGTCCCAGAGTCTTGGTCCCTTCAATCAGCGGGCCTCTGACTTTCCTGTTGTACATCGTCTTCCTTCTGAATTCTAAGTTTTATTTATCCCGTCATTCCAGACTTTGGTCAGGTAACCTGTTGCCGGAAGTGTGTGCAATGTCTCAAGAAGATGGTATGTCCTCGGGCTGTCAAGGAGCATAGAAACCCTGCTTTCAGGATCCATCAGATTCCCAAAAACAATTGCACCTGCAGGACATGCCTGCATGCATGCAGGCTTGATCTCAAGATCGCGAAGGGTCCTGTTTTCGAGCTTTGCCTGCAGCTTCTTCTCCTGTATCCTCTGGACACAGTAGGAACATTTCTCGACCACTCCTCTTTCCCTGACGACAACATCAGGATTCAGTACCATCCTTCCAAGGTCTGATGCCGAATTGTAATCAAAAACCTTGTTATTTGTATAGCGGAACCAGTTGAACCTTCTTACCCTGTAGGGACAGTTATTGATGCAGTATTTGGTCCCGACACAACGGTTATATGCCATCTGGTTAAGTCCTTCGCTGCTGTGGTTAGTTGCAGAGACAGGACAGACATTCTCACACGGGGCATTATCACAGTGCTGACAGGGAAGAGGCTGAAAAAATACCCGGGGATTGTCCTGGTCATCAGAATAGTACCTGTCAATTTTAAGCCAGTGCATTATCCTGTGACGCGTGACTTCAGATTTCCCGACTGTTGGAACATTGTTCTCTGCCTGGCATGCGATGACGCAGGCATTGCATCCCACACAGGCATTTAGGTCAATTGCCATTCCCCAGTGAAAGCCCTTATGCACCGGTTCGGGATATAGTGTCCTGTGCTCTTCCTCGAATTTGCGGTGAGCTTCATTACCTGAGCCGGGGTCAGTTCTGAACCTGCTCAGGACTGTAGATCTGACAATGGGCCTGCCCTCCATTGAATAGTGTAACTGTGTCAGGGCTAGCTGGACCTGCCTCCCCGTTCTGACCGGTTCATCTGCATTAAACCAAAAGATCCTGTTACCTTCCTGAATATCAATGAAAGGATATGCATTAACGCCATTTTGATCGGCTACCGGACCTGAGTTGGTGTGCCCGTAACCGAGTGATATTGAGATTGTGCCTTCAGCCTGTCCGGGCTGTATAAATGCAGGCAGAACCAGGCCATCCTTTATTTTTATCTGATCCCCGGTGGCTAATCCCATGCGTTTTGCATCAGCAGGAGATATGGCAGCTACATTTTCCCAGCAATGTTTGGAAACAGGATCGGGCAGCTCCATCAGCCATGGATTGTTAGCATGCATTCCAGTTCCCAGTGGGATGCTTTCGGTGAGGATTATCTCAAATTTATTTTGTCCGGGAGCCTGTGGTTCCTGCTCCTGGAGGATTATTGCTTCCTTGCTCAGTACAGGCGGAACAGGACTCTGCGATTTGGTAATAAATACTCCGGTTCCAAGCACCTTATCCCAGAATCCCGTGAATTCAGGCATACCCGATATAGGGAAATAATTTGCCTGCCAGTTTGCGGAAAGATAGTCGTGATATGAAATTGGATTGCCGGACCATTTCAAAAGTGAATCCTGGAATGACCTTGTGTTGAAGATAGGGCTTATACATGGCTGTGCAAGGCTAAGCTGTCCGGGAATTATCTCAGCATCATCCCATGATTCAAGATAATGATTGACAGGACACTCATACTTTGCTTTCCCGGTTGTTTCATTGCGGCTTACCGACATGTTGACAGTTACTTCTGTGTTTTTCAGCCCTGCAAGGAAGTCCTGTGAAACCGGATAGTCAAATACAGGATTCACATTATACATAATCAATGCTCCGATCGTCCCGTTTTTCATGTCACGGACAAGAGCCTGAAATTCACTGTCTGATCCGGATGCTATGTTGAGGTGATTATCCAGGTCGATACATTCCGGGTAGTTCCCGAGTAGGTAATTTATCCGGTTTACCAGTATTTGTATACCCGTATTGTTTGATCCCGAAATCACGATCGATTTACCTCGTGCAGCAAAAAGCCCGGCAGCAATATCCGACAGATCTTCCCTGTAGACTGTTCCGGGCAATTTATCATTGCCTGTTTTTTCAGCAATCCGGTTATAAAGATCGGTCAGCATACCTGCTTCCTCAGAAGGCTTCATTTTCATTCTTAAATCGGCATTTGAACCCGTTACAGTCACACCTGATTCAAATTGTATATGCCTGAGCATATCCTGCTGATCTTTATTGAGCTTCCTGCGTGAGACATAGCCTGGAATGAAATGGACAGGGCATATCCAGGTCCCGAGGAAATCGGCATTCACCGAAACCACAAGATCTGTATTTTGGAAGATATAGTCAGGAATGACCGGTTTACCGAAACATATCCTGTTTGCCTCAAGTATCGCTGAGTGCGATATCGCATCATATTGAACCCACCTGAATTTTTTGAATTTCCCGCCAAATTCATGTATAAGCTTCCGGGTTGCAGGCGAGATGATGCTTGAGGTGACCAGGGCAATTTCACGACCCCGGCCATCAACAAGAGCCAGGTCTCCTGCAAGCTGCTCGTCAACTGAATCCCAAATGGCAGCTTTCCTGTCGATCTCGGGATTTTTAAGCCTGGCATCGTCATAAAGGCTCAGCACCGAGGCCTGAACCCTTGCCGTGGTCCCTTCCCCGTTAAAGGGTGAGAGCGGATTGCCCTCGATCTTGATCGGACGTCCGTCACGTGTTTTTACTATAATTGAAGCATACTCATGCCCGTCAAAAAATTCTGATGCATAGTAGAGCGCTTTCCCCGGCGTTATTTCCTCAGGCTGATTGATGTAAGGAAGTGCGTACTGAATGCTCCTTCTGCACGCGGCAAGTACAGCTGCAGAGGCAATTCCGTAGCCGAATACCTTCATAAAATCCCTCCTGGTGCAGTTGTTTCCTGGTTTCTTCATAATAAGCATTTGAATTCAGCCTGTCAGTAGTGACATTTAGCGCATTCTGTTCCTCCAAGCATTTCAACAGTTACAGTATCTATCATCCCGGCTTTTATACTATCGTTTATTTCCCTGTATTCGGTGAAGAACCTGTTGGTCCTGAAAGATGTCTTTTTTAAGCGGTGGCAATTTATGCACCATCCCATCGAAAGGTCAGAGATCTGAACAATAATGTTCATCTGCTCTGCCTTGCCGTGGCATTCGCTGCAGGCAATCCCTCCTGCTACAGTATGCTGGGCATGACTGAAAAAGACATGATCGGGAAGGTTATGGACCTTTATCCATCTGACAGGCAAATTATTATCATGAGATTTATATATTTTCGAAATCTCAGATGTCCCGGAACGGGTGCCTGACCGCACCAGCAAATGGCAGTTCATGCAGACGTTTACCGGGGGAATACCGGCAACCTTGCTGGAATGTGCATAACTGTGGCAGTAGATGCAATCCGTTTTATTCTGACCTGCATGAACGGCATGAGAGAATTTTATAGGCTGGTCGGGAGCGTAGCTCCTTGTGCGTCCAAGCCTGATCGCATCAACTGCAAGAACAGCAACTATATAAACTGTTGTAATTGCTAGTATTGAGTAGTGAAGAGGTTTAACCTTAATCCTTTTTGTGATGATCAGATCTGTAACAGCAAGGAGGAAAAGAAATGAAGCAAGGATAAAGAAAAAAAGATTGGTTATTACAGGTTTATGCGGACTCAGACCTATATCTGAAAATTTATCCATGAAAGCCTTTATAAGGGTGATATCTTCCGGCGTGAGTTGAAATCCCTTATGCACTTCTACCATCTTTTTGCCTGTCGGTTTCAGCAGTACATTACTCAGGTCCAGGGCACTTTTACTTTTATATTGTATTGAGATAACCTGTGCGTCAGGATTCCAGTTCAATGTATCGGAAACTATTGTATTATGGCATTTTGAGCAATTGACTGCTCTGTCGGCAGGATATGCAAGCCCATAAAACAACCTTTCCCCCCTAGTTATCTCCTCCCCTGTAAAGGTCTTCCTGTAATATACGGTATCGGCGCTTTGTGTAAATGCAGCAGGCATATTAAAAGCCAAAGCAGAAATAAGAAAGATGAAGTGAATTGATGAATTGTATTTACGGTAAAACGATCTGGTCATAGGTTAATAAGAATATGCAGTTCCTTCGCTGACGGATTATTCTTCTGCTGATCGGTTCTGTTCAATAATCCCTTAACCACAAATCAATGTAAATATAAGGAACATCTATTGTAATAGACGACCTTTCAGGGATTTTGTTTACGACTGTAAAAGAGTTTGACGCTTTTGAATGACAAAAGGGCGGATTTTGTTTAACTGCTTTTATTTCTCCAGGTATTCAATTCCATGTAAGCAATCGTCAGGTTCATCAGCTGTTCGATATCTTTCCGCTGGCTTTTCTCGAAACGGAGTATTTTTGGATACTGGTCTTTTCGCCTTTTCTTTCGTTGAACTGTACCAAATTAATGGCGATCTTTGCCAGACTGGATGATTTTGTCGAATCGTCGAAATCATCTTCTGAAGCAAGGCAAGCGATGACTTTTTAGAGGCCCTTAAAACTCCAAGTGTTCAATATTTTTTTGTGTTACGTAGAACACGGGTTAAACAAAAATTGTTACTTACGACACTATTGGCTGAACAAAGGCCGAGTTCCGCAGCGGTAAAAGATGAACTTTCCATTGATCTCAATGGTTTTCGGTGGACCTCTGTGCAAGTTTTTAAAGATCCTTAATATTTTTTCAGGAGGTTGAGTAAACCGCTGTCGAGCTTATGACCGTGCCAGTCGGTGTATTTTATGTCAGTTCTACCTGAATCCATTATTCCGAAATCGCCCCTGAAATTCCAGAGTGCATAACCTATCCCATTGGAAGTAAGTATATTAATGACGTCTTCAAACCATGCAAGAAATACTTTATATGGAGTTTTGCTGTAGCAGCCGCATTCACCGCAATGAACACCTATACCCTTGTCCTTTAGTTCTATCCATGGCTTATAAAACTCTTCAAGCTGTTCCCGTCCATAGTATTTGCCATCGATAATACCCGGCCAGACCGGAGTCGGTGCCTTTGACGGATCTTTCCAGACCCATGATGCCTGGTAATGAGAAACAAGTCCGGGGTAATAACCACGGCAGCTCTGTGCAATACCGAGATCGGCCAGTTCAGGTATAACACTGTTGCCTCCTCCGTTTCCATCAGCAATAATAAGACGGTCAGGATTTGCCGCCCGGATGACCTTTGATGCACCTTCAGCAACCTTCCTGTAGATATCTCCCGGAACCGGCCCTTTCTTCGCATACTGATCATTCATATCCTCTATGTATGCCGGCTCATTCAGTAGATCAAAGCTCAATTTGTCAGGTGAGATATTTTTATACCGTTCCGCCCACATTGCCCAGTGCGTATTGAATGCATCCTGAGCCTCTTTGTCCTTCCACAGGTTAAACGGTTCGTGGAATCCAGCATTGATACAGTAACCAGGTCCTCTGTGAAGGTTAAGGCTCACATGGATCTTATATTTATTTGCCAGTGAAATGAGCTGATCCACCTCTTCAAGGACTTTCGGATCAAAGCTGCAAACCTGGTCTTTTTTGATATCCATAGTCCGGTCAAACGAGAGATATCTCGGATAAGCCATAGGGATCCTGACAAAATCGAATCCCCAGTCAGCCATCCATTTCAGATCATCCTCGGTGGTTCTGTATGAATTCTGATTCCTGGGAGGTACAGGTGAAAAGAGATCAAGAAGATTGAAGCCTTTCCACCGGGGCAGTTTGTTCTTTATAGGTGCTGGAGAAGAAATTGGTTTAGTCCCTGTTAATGCCATGCCTGCAGCGGCAATGGCTGAGTTCTTAAGGAAAATCCTGCGGTTGAATTTACTTTTGGTCATCGGAGTCTTAATTTGAATTATAACTTTTTTGCCACGAGTGCACGGAGTTTTAAATGAGTTACACTGCATCAGTTATTTAGCAATTCTCATAGGAGTCATGCTTACTGGCCCCAGCAGACCTGATTCCCTTGGTTGCCATGATGAGGCATCAAACAACCCGTTTTTTGTATTCTGCTTCAGCTTTGCAGCAATGTTTATGTTATAAAATTTCTTCCATGGAATATTGTTACGGTCCATGTATGCGATCCGGTTTGCCATCAGGTTCGAGACTTTTATTTCAACATTATTCACGGATTTTAAAAGCCTTTTATCTATAATGATCTTATACTCAGGGCCTATCAATATTCCCATTTCATTCCCGTTGAGTGTTACGTCAGCGCTTTCACAAACCTTTCCCAGATCCAGCAGCCATGCGTCAGCTTTTCCGGCAGGCCTTTTGAATGTTATTGAATACCTGGCTGTGCCGGAGAAATTCTTCACATCTTCACCTCCGAAATCCGTCCAGGAAATCAGGCTGCTGATCTCTTTTTGAGCAGGAAGACCCGGCCCGCCTTCGACAAAATCAACTTTCCAGTTACCTGTTATTGTTTTTGAATCTGAAGCAGGATCGAAAAACAGGTATGGTTTTCCGGAAGCCTGGCTCACTAAAGCTGAAACAATCAATGATTCGCCTGCAGCAAGCTTAACCTTTACCTCCAGTTTCCCGTCACTTGTCGGTCGAAATTGTGCGATTCCGAATTCTTCAGTCATAGGATTGAAAATAGCTGCTGATGAGGCCTTCTCCTGAAGTTGCAGCCATCCGTCAAACGAGGCAGTCCCCTGATTGCTGATAAAGTAATAATATCCTGTTTTGCCTGCCCGTCTGTTGAACTTTATATTATTGTCTGTCATGGTCTCGCGCCTGACACCGGCGAATTTCAGAAGCTCATCAAGGTCGGTACCGATCAGGATCGAACCGTTGCCATATACAGCCTTTGAGACCTCAGGATTCCCTGTTCCTGAAAAGTTGATCCCGGATTTTAGAAGATCAAAAACACCCTGCTTCTCTTCCTTATCAGCGAATCCGGCAATGTTCTGCGGAAGATCACCATATATAATGATCCTGGCACCATCATTTGCTAGCCGAAGTATCCGCGCAAAAGTTTCAAGCGGGATATATTTGCAGCCCGGTACTACAAGAGTTTTGTAGGTGCTTCCCTCTGTCTCCAGCAGATTATCATTACAATCAGTGTTAGTGATCTGGAGGTCAGAGATATAATCATAGGTATATCCCTTCTGGATCATAAGGTCAGATGCAGCTTTGAAGTTTGTCCCGTCAAATGCCGGACTGAGAGCATCGAAATGTTCAAGCATACCGCGACCGTATTCGGCGTACCTGTCGAATATTGGGAAATACAGCAATATATCGTTGTCAGATGCGCCTGCCTGAAGGAATGATTGAACCCTGGCAATATACTGATTAAGTTTCCTGAAATCATTCCAGAAACTGTTCGCCGGAGTGAACTCAACCGATGCATAAAAAAGGAAACCGGGCCATGGTTCGTTTTCCGGTGAAAAGCATGTCCCGTGGTAGAAAAGATGATTGATCCCTGTCAGGAAGAAGAGGTCCGCGCACTTTTTGACATCTGACAGTGAAGAGGTAAAATGTTCACCAAGCCAGGTCGCTGCTTCGCATGATACAAGAGGCTTTCCGGTTACATTTGCAGCAGAGGAAGCAAATTTCATGCGTGTCAGTTCGCTCCCTTCAGTCTCAGGAATGTCCGAAGCTCCGTAAAGATCAAGTATATTCCCGGGAGATCCGTGAGCCTGGTCACGCACGAATTTTCCCTGTCTGTGAGCCCATTCTGCCCAGTGCATGGTGAATTTTTCGAGTATAAGATCAGATACTGTCTGTCTGTAATCAGACAGAACACGTGCATTTTTGTCAGGAGTATCTTTCTGGAAAAGAGCTGGAAGATTTGCGCTCAGATTATATCCTCTCCTGATATAAAATTCATAGAACAGGTCGTTGGTCCAGTCTGCCTGGCCTGAAGCATCATCAACCTCATACGAATCATTAAAATAACCGCGGAGTGTTCTGGTGTCAAAATCTTTGAATACATCATCAAAATGCTTCAGATAATTATTTACAGCTTTCCCGGAAAAGTGATCGATAACATCACCTTCCCCTCCGGGACCTGCCCTTTCAACCTGCTTACCATGCCAGCCCTGGAAAAGTCCGTAAAGGGTCCATTTCCCGGGAGGTGCTGTCCAGTTAAGGGCTCTGTCCGGAGTTACATTGCCTGTGAGAATAACTACCTTCCCTGAATCTGAATATGCAGTAAGCGAATAGAAAGGAAGCGGTTTCTCAAACCTTATCTGATCAAGTGCGTAAAGCTGAAGATCTTTATTCTTACTCACCGGATCGATAAGCTTTGTAATATCAGGCTTTTGTCCCACAGCTCTTATCAGTGGCTGTTGGATGAATTCGATCTTCTCATTAAGCTTCTGACCACCTGAAAGAAACCATGTCTTATAATTGATATTCTTGCATGCATCTGCCGGATCGACCCATGGTCCGCCGAAAGGCCATCCTGATGCATTTGCCAGGTCAATCCCGAGATCAAGACGATCAGCTTCCTTCAGGATCCATGTGAACATCTTCATCCAGTCGGGTGACAGGTAATTTATGAATCTGTCTTCCTCCCCTTTTACTCCATAAATGACCGTAACTTCCATTCCTCCAAGACCGGCCGCTTTGTACTTTTCCACGGCTGCTGTAAGGTCTTTCTGGGTTACAATGCTTCCCGGCCACCACCAGCGGGTCCATGGTTTGTTTAAACGAGTTATCTCAGGCCACGAAATCTGCTGTGCCATAGCGATCTGAGGGAAGAATAAAGCGATAAACAGGACTTTCTTCAGCATATAATGAACCAGTTGATATTATATAGTGAGGTTAGCTTGAAAATTGAAATCCAATAACCCTGCCTGACGATAGGCAGGCACAGAGCACGCAAAGAATCTTCACAAAGATCGCAACGAGTTAAACACTAAGATTAGAAAAGCGAACTTTGCGCAAAATTCGTGTCCGTTACGGTTAAAAGGAGTTTTGAAACTACCTCATTATTATGTTAAAGATATAACAGATTTCCTTTTTATTTATAATTTAACTCTTCAGAAAACAAGCCTAAACCAGAATAATTCCGGATGGACAAGATTAAAATCCATGAAGCCAGTGAAACCGAGCGTGACATGGCATCCAGGCTTCTGGCTTCATCAGAGCCATGGATCACCCTGAGAATAACCCGTGAACAATGCGACAGGAACTGTCACGATCCTGAGTACCTTTTATATATAGCTAATTTCGGAAAGAGTCCCGGAGGCATTATCCTTCTTGATCCCCGGGGAGTGGCCGGGTCACCGTACATAAAATCCATTGCGGTCTTTCCCGAATTCAGGGGCCTTGGAGTTGGCACTGAACTGCTTTCATATGCTGAGAAGCTTTTCCGCGAAAAGTCGCATCACCTTTTTATTTGCGTATCATCATTCAATCATAAGGCCAGGAAGCTCTACGAAAGATGCGGGTATGGAGCCCTGTGTGAATTTAAAGATTATATAATTGAAGGAGCCTCTGAAATCCTCATGTATAAGAGAATATGAAATCAACTGGAAGGATGTCGTGGCCGATAGTGATCATGCTGTCTGCAACTGCAACAGCCGGCTACATCTGCCGTGTAAATATTTCCACAGCTGCACCTCTTCTGATGAAGGAATTCGGGCTGACACAGATACAAATGGGGAGTATCTTCAGCTCGTTCCTCCTTGGTTATGCTCTTTTCCAGGTACCTTCCGGCATTGTCTCTGACCGTTTTGGAGCCAGGAGAGTTCTGGCATTTGTGACATGGTTGTGGGCAATCGTATCCATTGTCCAGACAATAGTAGGGTGGGGGCCGTTTAATATGGGCCTGACGTTATCGATACCGTTATTTATGATCTTCAGGTTCCTGCTGGGAATAACTGCTTCTCCCACATATCCTGCATCAGCACAGGGAGTTTCGAAATGGATATTGCCGCATTACCAGGGACGTGCTAATGGTATTGTGATAGCATCTATAGGGATCGGATCGGCGCTTGCTCCCCCGATGGTATCTAATATAATGATAAAGCTGGGCTGGAGAACAGCTTTGATTGCATCTGCTTTGCCGGCACTTATTATTGCTTTGATCTGGCTTAAAATAAAGGAACCGGTCCAAACAGATATTTATCAGACAGAAGATAGAACGATACCTGTCCCGGGCCCTGTCAATAAGAACGGCCTCAAATCATTGAGCTTTTCACTTTTAACCCTAAGCTATACACTTCAGGGATATGTCGGATACATATTTGTGACATGGTTTTACCTATATCTCGTTCAGGAGAGACATTTCGGGCTTCTGAGCGGAGCATGGATGAGCAGCCTGCCATGGATCCTCTCAATTATTTCAATTCCTGCAGGCGGCTGGATCTCCGACAAACTGGCTGCTGGCCGGTTCTTCGGTCCTGTATGGGGGAGGAGGATTGTACCTCTAGTCGGAATGGCTGCCGCAGGCATCCTGATATCGGTTGGAGCTCATACCGGAAGTGCATTTATGGCAGCAATCAGCCTGGCTTTTGCTACTGCCTTCATCCTTTGTGTAGAGGGTCCATTCTGGGCCATGATGATGAGAATTGCAGTAGGTAAAAGCGGCACTGCCGGAGGAATAATGAACATGGGCAGCAATGTCGGGGGATTGATTTCCCCGGCTCTTACGCCGGTTATTGCAAGCCTGATCGGCTGGGAAAATGCGCTTCATGTTGCTGCCGGACTGGCGATTTTCGGAGCATTGCTGTGGCTTGGGATTAAACCAATACCAACAACCCATTAGGGGAACTTTGTGAACCTTTCTTTTACCTGTTCTGATTCCAGTCGGTTCCTGTCTTGTAAAACATTACTGCTGAATCGTTTACAACGATCTGCCAGTTCTTCAACAGCTTCAGCATTTCAGCTCCTGCAAGTATAACTGTGCCATAACCGTGAGCGGCCGCAACGTTTACAGGCCGGTTATAATAAAATGCAGCATCGAACGCCATTCCTGTCCCGACGCATGTCCCTTCAACCTGTCCCTTTTCATTTACTTTGGTGCTGATTGCATTCCAGCCCAACACAGCTACGGGTCCGAACGCCTGAGCATCGATCCAGCCTTTATTTATTCCATGAGCGATGCAGTATGTAAAAATTGCAGTTGCAGAGGTTTCAAGGTATGAATCATTCCTGTCCAGCAACTGATGCCATAATCCGGTTCCTGACTGACACGAAGCTAATCCCGTTACATGCGACCTGAACTGGTCAAGGATATCCTTCCTGAGAGGAAAGCCTGACGGCAGAACATCAAGCAGCTCGGTCATTGCAAGAAGCGCCCATCCGTTACAGCGTGCCCAGTAAAATTCCGGGTGCGGATTCATTTCCTGGATCCAGCCGTGAAAATAAAGGCCTTTATTCCTGTTAAACATCCGCTGGGAGAACAGCATGATCTGCCGTGATGCATCCTCGAAATATTTACGGTCCCCCGTGAGCTTTCCCATCTGGGCAAGAGCCGGAACACTCATGTAAAGATCGTCGAGCCAGAGAGCATTCGGCAGCGGACGGTTCCTTGCAAGTGTCCCGTCGGACAGCCGGAACTGCCTGCCGGATATATAGTTGATATAATTGTCAATATATGGACGGAGATGCTGATTTTTTCCTGAATCATAAGCCTTTATCATTGCAGCGCACATCGAACCAGCATCGTCGAGCGCACGTGGATCAAGAACCGAACCTACCGGATTGCCTGATCCACCAACAGAGGTACCCGTTCCTTTGAAATAATCTGCAACATCAGCGATTAGGTCCAATCTCTTCAATGTATAATCACTGAATTTATTATCACCGGTTGCATCAGCGGCCAGAAGCATGGCACCATAGGTTACTCCCCACTCGTAGCTTATCAGCCTGAAGACTCCCGGTTCAAACACCGCATTTGCATTAAGTTTCGACATGTCCGTGATCTCGGCTTTTGTCCTGCTATCAATCACTTTAGCGGGTGTTGAAGTATCAAGGTATGAGTATACGCGATTCAGAATCTCAATAACAGTTTCTGATTTCAGCGTGCCATACGGAACCGGATAATTGGGTTGAAGAGCATGAAGGGCTGTGTTGGAGTCGGTTACTTTTGAAATGGTCTGTTGAGAATGAACCTGAGATAGAAAAAAGGAAAGAAACATACATGATAAAATAATATACTCTTTCATATCAAAATATTTTAAGCGTATTAAATCTGACTTCAGTTTGATTTACCCCCAACCCCCCAAGGGGGGCTTAGAAATATCTAAAAAGTCCCCCTTGGGGGATTTAGGGGTAAATCTCTGTATAAGTTTTCCTTTAACAACTAACAACTTTTATACTTTAAGGAATATTTTCTTCTTGTACAGAAAATACAGGAAAACCCATCCTATTGCAGTGATACCTATACCTTCAATAAGAGTACCCCAGGACTGAGGAAGAACTTCTGCAAATCCGCCGAAAACGAATTTGGCGGCGCTGTCGAAATTTATTATCCTGTTTGCAAGGTAAATGGTTATCGGATTCATCCCGATCACCACAAAAAAGATGGCCCATTTTTTACAACCCCAGACATCGATGATCAGGTAAAAAATCGAAAACAAAAGCAGGCTCAGACCTCCGACCCAGCAAACAAAAGAACTGGTCCACAAGTTTTTGTTTATAGGAAATCCCAGGTTCCAGACTTTCCCTATTATCATCAGGACAACTGCTGCTCCTGCCATCAGCAGCACCCTTTTAATCTGTTTATCCCTGAGGTAATCTGATCTCAGGAATTCCCCCGTGAACATTCCGAGCAACGCGGTCGATATAGCCGGAATAGTGCTCATAATTCCTTCGGGATCGTGGTCACCCAGGTAAAGTCTCCCCGGCATTATCAGCCGGTCGATATAGCTTGCAAGGTTACCTGCCCTTGAAAATGGATCGGACGAACCAAGATGATGTACCGGTAAAAGAAGGAGAAGAAGCCAGTACCCGACCAAAAGTGACCAGAACCACACTATTCTCCAGGTCAGCCTGGTGTTCATGAAAATAATTGCTGCAAACATCCATGCCAGTCCGATACGACCCAGAACACTCCCGTAACGCAAATGACCCAGCTGGAATCTGACACCATTATTATAGAGTATACCGAGCAGGACGAGTATTAATCCTCTGAAAATAACATGCTTATATATTGTCTGACGGCTTTCATTCGATGCTGTACGCTTGGCAAGTGAAAACGGGAATGATATACCCGCGATGAAAAGGAAAAGCGGGAAGATCATATCGTAAAAATGAAATCCGTTCCATGGCACATGCTCAAGTTGTCCGGCCCACCACTTCAGCACCGGCCATCCTGTAAGAGTTGCAAGTCCTGCAAATATGGCTTCCCCGCCCATGATCCAGAACATGTCAAAACCACGCAGGGCATCAAGGGAGTATAATCTCTTTGTTACTGGTTTGTTCTCACTTTCCATATCAGATCAAGTTTAGGTATAAAAGTCTGAAATTAAATAACAAAAATCATATATATATAAATATCCCTCAAAAAGCTTCCTGTTATTTGCAAAAGTTAATAATTCACCAGCAACATTTTTTATAATTTAGCCTGAAAGGATATTTAATCTCATTTTTGAAATCCTGCAATTATTGAAGCCTATGAAAAAAGCTGTATTTCAGTTGACTTTTACTGCTTTCCTGTTGTCCATAGTACTTCTCGTCTTACCTTTAGTATCATATGCCCAGCCTCAACAGATCCATCTTGGTCTTGGAATAAAAAAATCACCATCAAGGCCCTCTCCCGTTTTGGTCACATGGTTTTCAGCTGTTTCACAGGGTGACGAATTTTTAAAATACGGCGTAAACGAAGGGAAAATGAAGTCTGTGAAAGCTTCCAGGACTGGATTTTCAGGAGGTTCGATCTTTAACGGGGTAATGGAAGATATGAAGTCCGGTACGAGGTATGTCTACAAATGCGGATCGGATAAGGACGGATGGAGTGGCCTATACAGTTTCAGATCGGAGCCGGATACAGGCACATTCAGGGTGGCAATAATAGGGGATACACAAAACAGCGCAAACAATGAGGGTTTTATGATAACCAGCAGAATAGCAGGGCTTGTCAGGATATACTCTCCTTCACTAACCCTGCATATGGGGGATCTTGTTGAAAACGGATCAGTCACAGCCAACTGGACAGGACTGCTTACTGCAACCCAGGATCTGAATGAAATCTCACCCCTTATGCCGGTGCTGGGCAATCATGATGTTCAGAGCAATCCCGGTGGGAATTTTCAGGAGCCTCCTCAGGACTATCATTTATTGTTTAACCTTCCTGGTGATGAGGTGAACTATTCATTCACATACAGGAACGTACGTTTCATCGGAATTTATTCAGGAGCTGCCGATGCTGCTGCTAAGATCGACCAGGTGAAATTCAAGCCCGGTTCCCCTGAATCCATCTGGCTCGACTCTGAACTCACAAAGGCTGAAAATGACAGGACTATCAATTGGATCGTTGTCTACATGCATTATCCTGTTCTGTCGGTCGGGTGGAGCAATGTAGATAAGTGGAGGGCTAACATTCAGCCCATCCTTGAAAGGCACAAAGTTGATCTTTGCCTGGCCGGACATCGTCATGTTTATGAGCGTTATTTCCAGATGAAAAGAGGAGTGATGTTCAAAAATGATCAGACCAACATTTTGAGTACCGGGTATGGCACCATATATATAACTAATGGTACAGCCGGCGGGAATCCGACTGCCCTGGGAGGAACGGATTTGAGTTCAGTTGCATTCACTCCTGACCGGACAATGTACAGTTTTGGAATAATGGATATAAGCGACAAATCAATTGCATATTCTGTCTACGATCAGGATAATACACTGATCGATAAATTTCTGATAGTTAAATAAGATCCGGTTAAGTAAGTTTGATTATTTGAAGCGAACCTGCCTTACAGCCATTTAACAGATAATAATTGATTTAGACCGGCAGTTAATTTTTATGGCAAAAGGATCTTTTCTATTTCTGCCCAGGAGTCAGCCCTGCGGTGCCTGCTGTTTGAAATATGGATATTGACAGGCTGCGTGAACATAATGGTCTCTCCCGGGAAGATATCAAGGTTCTTAGGGTGGTCATCGATCATTATATCTGCCTGTAAGATGTTCTTGTTTCCACAAAAAACAATCTGCTGCCATGTTATGAAAGGAAAATGTTCATGGATCCATAACTGTTTATCTGTGAGACTATTGGGGAATTCAGTCGCAAGTGAGACCACAATGATATGAAATTTATCGTTGAGCTTTTTCAGCGCTTCATGGCTACCCTGCATTACGGGCAGATCACGGAAGAAGCCAGGCGCCGATACCCATTTTCTCTGGTTGGGGAAAGCATCAGCTTCCACCAATCCTTCAATATCCCTCATTTGAAGCCTTTGACCGGTTTCTTTCTCATGCAGTTCGAAGAACCTCGGAAAGATGTCCGCAAGAACTCCATCCATGTCTACAAGGATCCGTTTCATTGTCTGGTTTTTAAGAAATTTTATGGTATTAAAGTAAAAAAAAGCCTGATTTGTACTTCATGAAGAGGTTCAATTAAACTAATTTTATCTTTTTAACCTCTGATCAAGTTCACGAAAATTTCAGTAATACTATGAAAAAACATCGCAGAATTTATAAATGGATATTATTTGCAGTTCCGGTCGTGGTAATGATCCTGGCCACAGGGATAACCATAGATGCCCAATCCAACAGGAGTAAAGGTGTAAGGCTCGAAAATCTGGAAGATCAGCACAAGGTCAATGTGTATGTAAACGGTGCTCTTTTCACTACTTACCGGTATCCTTCAAAGATGGAAAAACCTTTTCTGTACCCTGTTTATGCACCTAACGGTTCTGTGATCACAAGGGGATTTCCCATTGAACCAAGAAAAGGGGAGAGGATTGATCATCCTCACCAGGTCGGGCTTTGGTTTAACCACGGGAATATAAACGGAATTGATTTCTGGAACAACTCCTCAGCAATCCCGGCAGAGAAGAAAGATGGCTATGGTCATATCACAGTGCAGAAGATCGTGAAGGCTGAAAGCGGGAAGACGGGAATCCTTGAAGTTAAAGCCAGCTGGGACGACAACAGGGGAAATACAATACTGGCTGAATCAGTAAAATATATTTTTTCAGGAGATAAGAACTCAAGGGTCATCGATCATATTACCACACTTACAGCTGTGAACGGACCTGTCGTTATTGCCGACAATAAGGAGGGACTTTTTGCAATCAGGGTTGACAGGGCCTTTGAAATGCCTTCAAATGAACCATTGATTTTCACCGACGATAAAGGCAATCCGACAACGGTAGCAGCTACAGACAACACTGGAGTAACCGGAATGTATACATCAAGCAAAAACCTGAAAGGTGATGCAGTATGGGGAACCCGTAACGAGTGGGTCTATCTGTCAGGTACAAAGGATAATACAAAAATTGCATTTGCGATCTTTGATCATCCTGGAAATTTCGGATTCCCGGCATATGCACATGCACGTGGATATGGCCTTTTCTCAGTCAACAACCTCGGGCAGAATTCCTATGATCCAAAACAGGAGAAGATCAGCTGCAACCTGGCAAAGGGTGAATCGATCATACTCCGCCACAGGTTTTATGTCCAGTCCGGCAGTGATCTGACACCTGATAAGGCTGATAAGATATTCAGGGAATTCTCTAAGGAATATTAACCCCCCTACCTCCCTGAAGGGGGGCTATTATAAATTACTTAAAGCCCCTTTTAGGGGGTTGGGGTAAAACATAGACTATGAAAAAATCAAACCTTGTTAAGATCGGAATAAGTGTAGCAGCGACACTTATCCTTTGTCTGGCTTTTACCCAGGCTTTGTCAGCCCAAAAAGTAAAGCAGATGTATTATGAGATCAGAATTTACCGGATTGCCGGGACCAATCAGGAAACAAAGATGGATGCTTACCTGAAGAATGCACTTCTTCCGGCTCTCCATCGTTCAGGCATCCCGAAGGTTGGCGTATTTAAACCGATAGAAAAGGATACTGCCTATGGAAGGCTGGTTTATGTATTCATTCCGTACAGGACTACGGATGATTATTTTAAGCTGGCAACTTTCCTTGAGACTGATAAAACATACCAGTCAGCCGGGAAAGATTTTATTGATGCCCCGGTAACTGATCCACCTTTCACCAGGTATGAAAGCGTTTTCTTGAAGGCCTTCTCTCATATGCCTGAGTTCAGGGTGCCATCATATACAACCCCGGTCACGGAACGGATCTATGAACTGAGAAGCTACGAAAGTGCCACTGAAGCTAAAGCTTTGAAAAAGATCCGGATGTTCAATGAAGGAGGCGAGATCGGGATATTTGAGAAGATTGGTGCAAATGCAGTTTTCTATGGGCAGGTACTGCTTGGAAGCCAGAAACCAAGGCTGATGTACATGACCACATATTCCGATATGAAATCTCATGATGATCACTGGCAGGCATTCAGGAATTCTCCGGAATGGAAGACCATTTCATCGATAGAGGAATACAAGAATACAACATCAAAGACCAATGCATTCCTTCTTCACCCCACTGATTACTCAGATTTTTAATCCTTATTAACTCTGTGGCCCTTTCCCGCCATGGCAGGAGAGTTACACAGAGCAGTTGCCACTCAGAATGTAATTTTCGATATTGCCTCTTCTACCTCGGTAACGGTCAGCTCATGATCTGGCAGGTTATTCTCGAAATACTTCTCATAGGCTGAGATATCAAGGTGTCCGTGGCCGCTAAGGTTAAACAGGATGGTCCTTGAAACACCTTCAAGATCAGCTTTTCTCGCCTCATCAAGAGCTCCGGCAATTGCGTAGGTCGATTCAGGGGCAGGGAGTATGCCCTCGGTCCTTGCAAAAAGAATTCCTCCTTCGAAACATTCCCTCTGCATCTTCGCCTTTGCCTCTATGAATCCGTCTTTAAGCAACTGGCTGACAAGAACACCGGCTCCATGATAACGCAGTCCCCCTGCATGTATCTTTTCAGGTATAAAGTTATGCCCCAGGGTGTACATTGGAAGAAGCGGTGTCATACCTGCAGAATCACCGAAATCGTACATGAATTTCCCGCGGGTCAGTTTGGGGCATGATGATGGTTCAACTGTTAGTAACCTGATTTTCTTTCCATTCTGAAAAAACTCGCGAAGGAACGGGAAGGCAATCCCGGAAAAGTTGGATCCGCCGCCGAAGCAACCGATAACAACGTCAGGATAGTCACCTGCCTTTTCCATCTGTAACAGAGCCTCCTGCCCGATAATGGTCTGATGCAGAATTACATGGTTGAGAACGCTCCCGAGTGAATATTTTGTATAGGGATCCTCGACTGCTATTTCCATTGCTTCGGAGATTGCAATACCAAGGCTTCCCGGAGAGTCAGGATCCTGCTCAAGGATTTTTCGGCCTGCAGCTGTCATTGTGGAAGGAGATGGAATTACTTTTGCATTGTAAACATTCATCATAAGCTTTCGTCCCGGTTTCTGATCATAGCTTACTTTCACCATAAAAACGAGAAGCTCAAGTCCGAAATGATTGCAAGCAAAGCTCATAGCACTTCCCCATTGTCCTGCACCTGTCTCCGTAGTGATCCTCCTGACACCCTCCTTTTTATTGTAATAGGCCTGGGCTATTGCAGTGTTTGCCTTATGGGAGCCTGAGTAATTACCGCCCTCATACTTGTAATAGATCTTACTCTTTGTGCCAAGTGCTTTTTCGAGACTTACCGCTCTGTACAACGGAGAAGGACGATAGAGCCTATAGAGGTCAAGAACCTCATCGGGTATGTCGATATACCTTTCGGCTGAGACTTCCTGTTTAATAAGTTCCATGGGAAATACTGCTGTAAGCGCTTCAGGCCCTATGGGCTGGCGGGTTGCAGGATTCAGAGGGGGCAAAGGTTTGTTTGGCATGTCGGCCACAATATTATACCATTGCCTGGGCATTTGTCTTTCGCTTAATAAGATCTTTCTGATTTTTTCCATTGTCTTAAAGTATTAGTGGTTAGTAAAAAATTTTAAAATAAAAAAGGCACGCTGTGAACAGCGTGCCTTAAATGATTAATATCCTTTAAAGATTATATAACGGCCTTATTCACAGCTTTGACTAGGTAGCTGCGCCAGGACCAGATATATAATTTCCCGTTTTTCATCGAGTCAAAAATAGTAAATAAAATTAATCTGCAATAAAAATAGTATTTTATTTTCAATTTAGCGCCTCCTTTATGACCTTACCCCCAACGGGGTAAGAATTACTGTTGATTTCCCCCTGTGGGGGAAAAATAAAGGGGGAGTCTTTAGATTTGCATCAGACAATCAATTGCTCATTCACTGATCTTTGCACCGATCTTTTTAAGATCATCAAAGAAGCCGGGATATGATTTTGCTACGCAATGAGAATCTTTAATAGCCACATCCCCCTTGCTGGCGAGTGCCGCAATTGCGGCAGCCATTGCTATCCGGTGATCATCATGTGAATTTACCCTCGCACCAGCAGCTGTACCTCCGGCGATATGGAGATAATCTTCATCGAGGACAATAGAGATATTCATCTTTCCAAACTCTTCGATAAGCGAGAGGGCCCTGTTGCTTTCCTTATGCATCAGCCTTGAAGCACCTTTGATCCTGCTTACTCCTTTACAGTATGATGCCAGAGCAACGAGGGGCGGAAACAGATCAGGCGATTCTGTAGCGTCAAAATTGAAAGCCTTCAGGTCTGACCTGAAGACTTCAATATAATTGTCATGTATGCTGAGCCTTGTACCCGCGTTATCGAGAGCCTGGAGAATCCTTGCATCACTCTGAAAACTCCCAGGCTTGAGGCCGGTAACCCTTATATTTCCGTTAATCGCACCAGCGACTAGAAGAAAAGCCCCACCGCTCCAGTCTCCTTCAACCTCATACTTACGGGCAATATAATTCTGTTTTCCCTTTATTGTGAAAATCTCATAATTTTTATTTGATACAATGATTCCGAAATCCTTAAGAATACCCATCGTCATATCTATATATGGCTTGCTCTTAAGGTTGATGACCTTAATCTCGGAATCGTTTTCAGCTACCGGCAATGCCATCAGTAATCCGGTAAGTACCTGTGAACTGAGTGACCCGTCGATCTCACATTTACCGCCTTTCAAAGGGCCTGTTATTGTTATAGGCAGAAATCCGTCGGTGGTGATGCATTTCACGTCAAGCTGATCAAGAGCATCAGCGATAATTGACATTGGCCTCTTTTTCAGGGATCCTGAACCCGTCATTATTATCTCTTCGGGGAAAAGGGCAGCAATGGGCGAGAACATACGGATAGCTAGTCCTGACTCACCGCAGTTGAGTTTCTTTTCTTTCAGTTCCCTGCAGCCGGTTATCTTCATTTCATCGGTACCGGGCTCTACCTTTGCGCCCAGTCCGACCGCAATGCTCATGGCAGCGAGGGAATCGTCGCAATAAGATGGATTAAGGATCAAACTTTCTCCTTCTGCCAGCATAGCTGCAGCAATAGCTCTCTGCGTCATGCTTTTGGAAGGCGGAGCTTTTATCTGTCCGTTTAACCGTGAAGGCCAGACCGTTCTTTCCATATCCTGGTGATATTATTTGTCTTCAGACCGGCTCATCGTACCATTGTTCATGATCCTCATCTGATGATTGATCGACTCCTGGTGAATTGCCTTGAAAATGATATCGATAGTCTCCCTGCTGAGACCCTTCGCCTGTCCCTTCGCTATGACCTTCCTGATGATTTCGTCCCACCGTGTTGTCTGCAAGATAGTAATATTATTTTCCTTTTTATACTCGCCTATCGTCTCTGCCACCTTCATTCGTTTCTCAAGTATATCGAGAAGATGATCATCGAATACGTCTATCTGCTGTCTCAGTTCACCAAGGATGTCAAGAAGCTTTGGATCGGAGGGTACCGGGCTCCTGAGGATCAGCCGGCTCAAGAGCTCCCTGAGGTCATTCGGTGTAAGCTGCTGAGCTGCATCGCTCAGAGCTTTATCCGGATTTATATGAGATTCAATCATCAGACCATCAAAATTGAGGTCCATAGCTTTCTGAGAGATCTCATGCAGATATTCCCTTGAACCTGATATATGGCTCGGATCGCATATTATCGGAAGATCGGGTATCCGCCGCCTGAGTTCAATCGGCAGTTGCCAGTTGGGCTGGTTCCTGTAAATAGTCTTCTCATAGGTTGAGAATCCTCTGTGTACAGCGCCAATCCTTCTGATACCTGCCCTGGCAATCCTTTCTAAGGCACCTATCCAGAGCTCAAGCTCGGGATTGATCGGATTTTTTACAAGCACCATCACATCAACACCATTAAGTGCGTCTGATATTTCCTGCACTGTGAAAGGATTAACAGATGTCCTGGCACCGATCCAGAGCATATCAATCCCGTATTTAAGGGCTTCGTATACATGCTTTTCATTTGCTACCTCGGTCCCTACCATGAGTCCGGTCTCCTGCTTGACGTTCCTCAGCCACCTGAGACCTTCCGTTCCCACGCCTTCAAAGGTGTTAGGGCGCGTCCTTGGTTTCCATATACCTGCCCTGAAAACGCTGATCTCTTTCAGATCAGCCAGCTCTTTTGCAGTTTCCATCACCTGTTCCTCGGTTTCTGCACTGCATGGCCCTGCTATAAGGAAAGGGCGTCCTTTGAATCCCCGCCACTCATTAACAAGTGTTGTTTTCACTTCAAGTACCATAACATGTCAGTTTTAATTCAGGATCTTTCTTATTTTATTTGCCTCTTCCATAAGGGCTTTAAGCCCTTCCTTGTCCCGTTCGGAAATCAGCTTTTTAAAAAGATTCATCTTTTCAATATAGGTGTCCATAACTTCCAGGATAAACTTTGAATTTTCAAGAAAAATAGGAGCCCATGTTTCTCCGCTACTTTTAGCAAGACGGACGGTGCTTTCAAAACCACCGCCCGCAAGCGCCAGAATATTAGCCTCTTCCCGCTCCTTGTCAAGGACGCTCAGTGCAAGAGAGAATGAAGTAATATGTGAGATATGTGAAACATAAGCCACATGGACGTCATGATCGCTCGAGTTCATGTAAACCTTTTTCATATTCAGGATTTCAAGCATCCTTTCGACAAGACTGAGGGCATCAATATCGCTCAGTTCCGGATCGCAGATAATTGCAGTTTTATAATCAAAAAGTTTCCCGATTGCAGCAAGCGGGCCTGAAAATTCCGTTCCTGCCATAGGATGCAAAGCCACAAACCTCCCCCTCCCGCGATGGTTTTCAGAGGCCCTTGCAATGCTCCCTTTTGTCGATCCCATGTCCGTGATAACTTTTGAAGTGCCGGCTATCCGGTCAAGTATTCTTGGCAGCATGATGCAATTGGTGTCAACAGGAGTGCTCAGGATGATCAGGTCGCTTTTGTCAACGGCATTTTCAAGTTTATCCGTTTCATCAACAAGCCCGCAAAGCTTTGCTATATTCCTGTGCTGAAGGTTTGTATCAACTCCTATAATCCTGTCGGCAAATCCCCTCTTCCTGAGATCAATCATAAGCGAACCGCCGATTAGCCCGATTCCAACTACTGATACTGTCATGATTTATTACTGTTAATTGATTTTACAGTTGCTTGTTAACAGGTGCTTGTTGCTGTTGGTTTTGTTCTTAAAAAGCAACCAGTAACCAGCAACTAGTAACCGATTCCTAGCTTCTCGATTCTATTCCTGGCCTCCACCAGCCTTTCTTCATCAGCGCACAAAGATATCCGAATATATCTTTCCCCCTTGCTGCCGAAAATAAATCCAGGCGTCAGGAACACAAAAGACCTTGTAAGGATGTCTTCAACAAATGCCGCGCAATCAGAGATTGTCTCCGGAATGCGTCCCCATAAAAAAAGCCCCGTCTGGCTCCTGTCAAATTTGCATTTCAGCAGCTCCATTATTGATTCAGCTGCCTTTCTCCGTTTGGAGTAGGTTTCGTTGATTTCAGCATACCATGATGGTGGATTGCCGAGCGCCTCAGCAGCAGCCATCTGAAGAGGCTGAAACATTCCCGAATCCATATTGCTTTTTACCTTCAGTATATTTTTTATGTATTCTTCATTCCCGGCTGCCATTCCCACTCTCCATCCTGCCATGTTGTGCGACTTACTGAGGGAGTTAAGCTCAATAGCAATGTCAAATGCATCGTCAACCGAAAGCAGGCTGAGGTGATCCCGGTTAAGTATGAAACTGTAAGGATTATCGTTGCAAAGCAGAATACCGTGCCTCAGGACAAATTCCACAAGCATTGCAAAAATAGTTGAACTGGCCTTAGCACCGGTAGGCATATTAGGGTAATTGATCCACATCAGTTTAGTCCGTGAGAGATCCGTTTTTTCAAGTGCTTCGATATCAGGAAGCCAGCCGTTTCTTTCATCGAGTTCATAGTACCTGACCTTGCCTCCGATCAGGTGGGTAACGGATGAGTAGGTGGGATATCCTGGATTCGGTATCAGCACTTCGTCACCCGGGTTGACAAATGCCATGCTTATGTGCATGATACCCTCCTTGCTCCCCATAAGGGGAAGGATCTGTGATTCTGGGTCGAGTTTCACATTAAAGTATTTAAGATACCATTCAGAAAATGCCTTGCGAAGCAGGGGATGACCGTTGTAGCTCTGGTATCCATGGACGTCAGGTTTGGCAGCTTCTTCCGCTAACTTTCTGATTGTGTTCGATGAAGGAGGTCTATCCGGACTTCCTATCCCGAGGTTTATGACATCCGCACCTGCTTTGCGCATATTATCGATCTGGCGCAACTTCTGCGAGAAATAGTACTCCTGTACTATGGCAGTACGATCGGCTGGTTTAACTTTCATAAAGCTTATCTCCTTTATTATATATACCAAGGACTTCCATATTGCTGGTAATTTTCTCCAGAACATCTATAATATGCTCAATGTCCGCACCTTCCGGAGGCTCAAGGTCGAGGTAAAACATGTATTCCCAGTTTCCGTTCAGCCTGGGAACTGATTGTATTTTTGAAAGATTGATGTTCATTTCAGCAAGCCTCACAAGTACAGCTGCAAGTGATCCTGGTTTATGTCCGGTGGCGAAACAGACTGAAATCTTATTGCCATCCCTGTTCCCTTTTTCCGCACTTCCAATAACCAGAAACCTTGTATAGTTTTTCGGATAGGTCTCTATACCCGAAGCGAGTATTTCGAGTCCGTATAGCTCTGCTGCCACGGAAGAAGCAATGGTAGCGATTTTCTTAAGCTTATGTTCGGATATGAGCTTAGCACTTCCTGCGGTATCGTCCGCTTCTACAAGGGTAATATGCGGGTATTGGTTAAGGAAATTCATACACTGCGATAGTGCTATGGGATGCGACCTGATCTGTTTTATCTCATGGATCGTCTGTCCCGGAAGGGCCATAAGGTTCTGTCTTATCCTGAGGTTATGTTCCCCAAGTATTTTCAACCCTGATTCCCTGATAAGGCTGTAATTATAAAGGATACTTCCGGACCTCGCATTCTCTATAGCCATCATTGCAAGGTCAGCTTTCCCGTCAGTGACAGCCTTTAAAGTCATGTCAAATGTAGAGCAGGGAAGAATATCAATTTCGTCGTAACAGAAAAACTGTCTTACTGCCACTTCGTGGAAGCTACCTTGCTCACCCTGAATTGCTATTTTCATTATTAAAACGTATTAAAAAAAAGAAGGGTCCTGATTTGGGGACCCTTGCTTTCATATGTGAAAATTCATCCGTATACAAAAATCCCCTCAGTTCTTCCTGCAATAAAAGAAGTAAAAGTAAAAAGAGGAGTATGTGTATACAATATTCATTTATTCAGTTTAATGGCTTACAAAAGTAATGCAATATTTATAAATCCCAAATAAAATTCAGAAATTGTTGCAAAACGCTGATTTTTTTTAACCTTCCTCTATGGACCTTTTTTCTTCTGAGGATGGACTTACCCCTAAATCCCCCATGGGGGACTTTACTCCTTAATCCCCAAGGGGGACTACTCGGGATTTCCCATAAAATACTGGAAGTCAATCTTTCCGGGAAAGTTTTCAGGCCTCTCCCGGGGGGTTGGGAGCGGAAAGTTTATGCCTCGATTCAAGAACCTCCTCAATTTCAGTAAGTGTTGTATTTTTTGCCTTCAGCAGGATAAGTAAGTGGTAAAGCAGGTCAGCAGCCTCATTCTTAAATAGTTCGGTATTATCGTCTTTTGATTCGATGACCAGCTCCACTGCCTCTTCACCGATCTTCTGTGCGACCTTGTTTATTCCCTGCCTGAAAAGCTTGTTTGTGTAGGAGTTCTTCTCATTATCATCGATCCTGTGCCTGATGATCTGTTCCAGCTCATAGATAAAACCCTTGGAGGTATCCTTTCCAAAACAGGATTTTGTTCCGATATGGCAGACAGGTCCAACGGGACTGACCTTTACAAGCAGCGAATCATTGTCACAATCAGCTGTTATTTCCTTAACAATCAGAAAATTGCCAGACGTTTCCCCTTTTGTCCACAACCTGTTTCTGCTGCGGCTGTAGAATGTGACCTTGCCTTTGTTTTCTGTCATATCCAGAGCCTCCTGGTTCATGTATCCGAGCATTAGAACCTGGAGGGTATTATTATCCTGAATTACAGCCGGAACCAGTCCGCCGCCTTTACTAAAATCAATATTTTCCATATATTCATACACCGCTAATTCCTAAAACTTCGGTCCACAGAGTTCACTGAGCTAAAATTAAATCCTTACATTAATACCTCTTGCCAACAGATACGCTTTCAGTTCAGGTATGGCAATTTCCCCGTAGTGGAAGATACTTGCTGCCAGGGCTGCACTGCAGTTAGTCTTTGAAAAAACTTCCCTGAAGTGTTCCGGATTGCCGGCCCCGCCTGAAGCAATAACCGGAATGTTCAGGCTGCGTACCACATCCCTGGTAATCTCAATTGAAAATCCCGATTTTGTCCCGTCGGTATTCATTGAAGTTAGCAGTATTTCTCCTGCCCCGAATGATTCAGCTTTCAGTGCCCAGTCCAGTGCCTTTGACTTGGTTGGAGTCCGGCCGCCTTCGATGAATACTGTCCATTCGTTACTCACAAAAGCAGTATCAATCGCCACAACAACACACTGACGTCCGAATTGTTTTGCTATCCGGGTTATGAGGGCTGGATTTCTGAAAGCCGAGGTATTGACGGTAATTTTATCAGCTCCCGCCCTGATAAGGACCTCGGCGTCTTCAATCGTTTCGATACCGCCGCCGACCGTGAACGGGATATATATTTCAGCAGCTATCCTGCTGACAAGTTCCGCCAGAGCCTTCCTTTTTTCTATGGTTGCTGTGATATCGAGAAACACAAGTTCGTCTGCCCGCTGTTCGACGTATCTTTTAGCGAGCTCAACGGGATCTCCGGCATCGCGGAGATCAAGGAAATTGACACCTTTGACGGTCCTGCCGTCCCTGATATCAAGGCATGGTATGATCCTTTTCTTTAACATAACCGGCTAATATCCTTTAATTCAAGTTTCCCCTCATACAAGGCTTTTCCAATAATCGCTCCCTCACAGCCGATCTCAGCGAGCTTTTTTATCTGTCCGACAGTTGCTATACCGCCACTCGCGATTAAATTTACATTATCGATTTCGAGAATATCCCTGTACAGTCCGATCGCCGGTCCATTCATTGTACCGTCCCTTTCAATGTCGGTGCATGCCACAAATCTGATCCCTTTTGACGAATAATCTCTGATGAATTCAAGAACATCGGAATCTGATCTTTTCAGCCATCCTTCGGTCACGATCTTTCTGTTTTTGCAGTCAGCCCCAAGTATGATTTTCTCAGGACCCCATTCAGACAGCCAGGAAAGAAACAGATCAGGATCCATAACCGCTATGCTTCCGACAGTTACGCTGGATGTTCCACTGTCAAATACTCCTTTTATATCATTCACTGTCCGAAGGCCTCCGCTGAAGTCAATTTGCAGTTTTGTACTTCCGGAAATAGCTTTTAGGATTTTATGATTTACGATGTGTCCTGCCCGTGCGCCATCTAGATCTACCAGGTGCACATGCCTGATACCTGCATCCTCGATATTCCTTGCAAGCTCAAGGGGATCTTCGCTGTATATCTTTTTTGTCGAAAAATCCCCACGGGTGAGGCGTACGCACTTACCATCCTGGACATCCATTGCAACTATAATTCTCACAGTTTGAGGAAGTTTTTAAGGATTTTTACTCCGGTCTCAGCTGACTTCTCCGGATGAAACTGGACTGCATAATAGTTGTCCCTGTGCATAGCTGCGCTAAACGGCAGCACATAATCGCATATAGCTGATGTATAGTCAGTTATTTCGGCATAAAAGCTGTGAATATAATAAACGTCCTCGTTAGCGCTTACTCCCTTGAAAAGGTCTCCTTTCAGGGCTGAAAAATTATTCCATCCCACGTGCGGGACCTTATCAAACGGCGGAAATTTCTTGACTGCAGCATCAAAAATTCCCAGGCATCTTGTATAGCCTTCATCCGACATGCTGCACATAAGCTGTAATCCGAGACATATTCCCAGGACCGGCTGTTTCAGGGATATGAGAACTGTATCAAGCTTTTTTTCAGTAAGGTATTTCATGGCTGACCTGGCTTCACCAACTCCCGGAATTATTACCTTTTCAGCAGCCTGTATCTCCCCGGCATCATCCGTAACTGCACTTGAGATTCCAAGCCGGTCCAGGGCATTCCTTACCGATTGAATATTACCTGCATTATATTTCAGTATCGCGATCATAGACTTCCCTTTGTTGAGGGAACAATGTAATTGCCTGTTTTCTTTATTGCCATGCCAAACGCTCTGGCGAAAGCCTTAAATACAGCTTCTGCCTTATGGTGATCGTTCTCTCCTTCTGCTTTAACGTTAAGATTGCATTCCGCATTGTCACTGAACGATTTAAAAAAATGAAATATCATCTCTGAAGGCATGTCACCAATCATTTCACGCTTGAATTTCACGTTCCAGACAAGCCATGGGCGGCCGCTGAAATCAATGGCAACCTGTGCCAGCGAATCATCCATTGGGATCAGGAATCCATACCTGCTTATGCCTTTCTTGCTTCCCAGGGCTTTCCGGACTGCTTCCCCCAGAGTGATGGCAACATCCTCAATTAAATGATGGCTATCAACTCTCAGATCACCAGTTGCCGCAATATTGAGATCAATTTCTGCGTGTCTGGCTATCTGGTCCAGCATGTGATCAAAAAATCCGATCCCGGTGGTAATTGAACTTCTTCCCGGACCATCAAGGTTAAGATCAACATTTACAGAAGTTTCTTTTGTCTTCCGCTCAATGGAAGCAGTTCTTGGAAGTGAGACCAGGTATTTTACTATGTCGTCCCAGCAGGTTGTGTTGAATATTGCATCCGGATGTTTCTGATTGCTTATAAAGATTGCCCTGCAACCAAGATTTTTGGCCAGCCCAAGATCAGAAATCCTGTCACCTATTACAAATGAGGAGTCAAGGTCAATGCCCTGTGAAAGATATTTCGTCAGCATCGCGATTCCCGGCTTTCTTGATGGGGCATTTTCTTCAGGAAATGTTCTGTCGATGAATATCTCTGCAAATTCAACACACTCACCTTTGAGTATCTGAAGCATTTTTTTGTGTGAAGGCCAGAAGGTTTCTTCAGGAAAGGATTTTGTCCCAAGACCATCCTGGTTTGTAACCATCACGAGCTCAAAATCAGTCTCCCTGGCAATCCTGGAAAGAGCGGTAATTACTCCGGGTAGAAAACTGAAATTTTCAATTGTATCCACCTGTTCATTGGCAGGCTCAATGATAATAGTGCCATCCCTGTCAATAAATAAAACCTTCTTCATAGATTTATTCTGCTTAAAGCCTTCAGCAATCTGTTATTTTCACTCTTTTTTCCTACTGTAATCCGCAGGCAGCCAGGAACTATCCTGCTCCGGTTCCTGACAACTATCTTACTATTTATTAGCCTTGCATAGATCTCATCGGCATTCCTGGTCTTCACAAGGATAAAATTCGCATCCGAAGGGAAGACTTTTTCAATAATATTCAATTTCTTAAGATCGATGATGAGCCTTTCCCTTTCAGTTTTGATCTTATGGATCCTTTTTTTGAACAGATTGATCCTGCCAAGGCTTTTCAGGACAGCCTTCTGGTTCAGTGAGCTTATGTTATACGGAGGCTTCATCTTATTCAGATAATTGATGATTGCCCGGTCAGCGATGGCCATCCCGATCCTGGCCGCAGCCAGCCCAAAAGCCTTGCTGAATGTCTGCATGACTATAAGGTTATTGTATTTGGCGGTCAGTAACCTGAAGGATTCCTGTTCGGAGAAATCTATATAAGCTTCATCGACCAGGACAATACCGCTGAAATTTGAGATAATGTATTCAACATCTGATCTCTTCATCGAGTTTCCCGTAGGATTATTAGGTGAGCAGATCAGGATCAGCCTAAGGTCCGGAGCCATCAGCAATTCTTTTATGCTGCCCGGGTCAATGGAGAAATCATCAGTTAAGGGAACTTTGATCAGCCTTACAGTATTGATTGCAGCTGAAACTTCGAACATTCCGTAGCTGGGATAAAATGTCAGTGCACAATCTGATCCGGGATTGCAAAAGGTTCTGAAGCAAAGATCAATTATCTCATCGCTGCCATTGCCAAGGAAAATATTCTCTTCGCTGATTCCCTTAATTTTACTGACTGCAATCTTGAGTTCCTTCTGGTACGGATCGGGGTATCTGTTGAGTTCACCATATGGATTTTCATTCGCATCAAGGAATATTCCTTTCCTGCCCTGGAATTCATCGCGTGCGCACGAATATGGGACGAGTTTCTTTACGCTTTCCCTTACAATTTTATCAATATCAGCCATTACCCAAAGATTTTAACCGGATTGAGACAGCATTTCTGTGACCTGATAAAGATTCGGCAGCAGCCATCTGTTCTATAACCGGACCGAGGTTCTTCAATCCTTCAGTCGATATCTCCTGAAATGTTATTTTCTTAACAAAACTGTCAACCGATACCCCGCTATAGCTTCTGGCGAATCCATTTGTGGGCAGGGTATGGTTTGTTCCTGAGGCATAGTCACCGGCGCTTTCGCAGCTATAATTGCCGATAAATACGGATCCTGCATTTATAACCCTGTCAGCCAGCTGCTTCGGATCAGAGACGTTAATAATAAGGTGTTCCGGAGCATACCGGTTACTGAAATCCATGCATTCATCAATTGAATTCATAAGGATCAGCAGGCTGTTTTCCAGTGAATTCGCAGCGATCTCCCTTCTGGGAAGGCTGTTCAGCTGATTCTCGCATTCAAGCTGTACGTTTTTAATAACCTCAACGTCATCAGTAACCAGGATTACCTGGCTGTCAGGACCATGCTCAGCCTGCGCGAGAAGGTCAGAAGCTACATAGGATGCATTAGCTTTCCCGTCAGCCATTATCAGTACTTCACTCGGACCTGCAGGCATATCGATCGCTATCCCATCAGCCAGGACCATCTGCTTTGCAAGCGTAACATACTGATTGCCCGGGCCGAAGATCTTGTTCACTTTCGGTACTGTTTCAGTCCCGTAAGCCATTGCCGCGATTGCCTGGGCACCGCCGATCTTGAAAATATCCGTAACACCTGTCAGCCATGCCGTGTAGAGGATAGTCGGATCAATGTTTCCCTTGCTATTGGGGGGTGAGCAGAGGACAATCTCCCTGCAGTCCGCGATCTTTGCCGGTATAGCCAGCATCAGAACGGTAGAGAAGAGGGGAGAAGTGCCGCCAGGGATATAGAGTCCTACTTTTTCTATTGGAACATTCTTTCTCCAGCACATGACCCCCTTCATGGTTTCGACAGGCTTTTCATCGGCAAGCTGGGAACTATGGAATTTTTCGATGTTAGCTTTTGAAACGTTAATTGCATTTTTCAGATCTTCCGGAATATTTTTTACAGCACGAATAACCTCTGCCTGCGAGATCTTAAGGTTTTTAAGCACAGCGCCATCATATTTCTCTTCCAGGTCACGGACTGCAAAATCACCGTTATTCCTGACATTCTGCAGGATGGCGTTAACTGTGCCCGTGAGATCTGAACTGTCGGCCAGAGGCCGTTTACAAAGCTGATCCCATTCCTCTCTCCGGGGATAAATAAATGTCTTCATCACAGGATCATTTTTTCGATAGGGATAACAAGTATGCCTTCAGCACCTGCACTTTTGAGCTGATCGATCCGATCCCAGAATTCATCCTCCTTGACTACCGAGTGCAGGCTGCACCACCCTTTTTCGACAAGTGGAAGGAGGGTAGGGCTTTTCATCCCGGGCAAAATTTTACAGATCCGTGGAACAGCCTTTTCCGGAGCATTAAGCAATATGTATTTATTCTCCTTCGCGTTCTTAACTGCCTTAATCCGGAAGATAAGCTTGTCAAGCAGCTCCTGTTTCCCTGTTTCAAGGTTTTTGTTAACTATGATAACAGCCTGGCTTTTAAGAATAGTGACTACTTCGCGCAAACCATTGGTCATAAGGGTACTTCCGGAGCTTACGATATCACATACTGCGTCTGCAAGACCTATTCCCGGTGCAATTTCAACGCTTCCGCTGATCTCCTCAATTTCAGCGGTTATATTTTTCTGCGCGAGGTAGTCACCAAGAAGCCTGGGGTAGCTGGTGGCAATCCTCTTATTCATAAAGTGTTCAGGTCCCGTGAAGACCTCTTTCAGGGGAATGGCAAGGCTTAAGCGGCAATGTGCGAATCCGAGATGCTCAAGGATAACGACATCCTTATCTTTTTCATACACCATGTTCTCTCCGAGTATGCCTATATCGGCTACCTGCTGCTCGACATACTGGGGTATATCATCGTCACGGAGATAAAGAACCTCGATAGGAAAATTCTCAGCTCTGCTTTTGAGTGCATTTGATCCGTTAGGGATCTTTATATTGCACTCCTCCAGCAGCTTCCTGGAGTTATCACTTAGCCTGCCTGTTTTCTGAATTGCAATTTTCAGTTCGCTCATTCTGTTTCATTTTTTGCTGAGCAAACCTTCCGGAAACGAAAAACCCGTCAGATCTGCTCAGACGGGTTTATGATATCTTTATTAATAAATGGTAATATCACCTTCATCTCGCCTGAGTGCATAATAGATGATGATGATGTAAGTTAACTAAGGTCATTTCCTGTTTTTGTAAAGACAAAGATAGGAATAAATTGATAAATGAAACAATTATTCTCTGAAATCGTAGAATAATTAATATTGCACTCATTTTTCATTCCACATTCGCATCCCTGAATACACTCATTGATCACATGTACTCACCTCCCTCCCGATAGCTATTGGGACCTCTCTGCTGACGTAACGAAGGGGAATCCTGAGCGGAGCGAAGGAAGTGGGTAAGTACATGGATGTCTAAACTCTTTCAGCCACGAGGTCACCGACCTCTGCCGTGCCATATCCCATTTTGCCGGCTGACAAATCCCTGATCTTGTTGGCGGTGGTATCCATAACAGCTTTTTCAATGGCTACGGCT
>JAUZNW010000210.1 GCA_030706785.1 Bacteroidota bacterium
CCGAAGAAAACAGTGATTCCCCAGCAATCCGGTTTCAGGGCAAGGAACGATAAAATCAACAGCATTCTTAATATTATCGAGTCGGACTATGTGGATACGGTGAACCGCAAGGATCTTGTGGAAGCCGCTATTCCGGCCATTCTTAAGAAACTTGATCCGCACTCGGTATATATACCGGCCAAGGATCTTGCCCGGGCCAATGAACCGCTCCAGGGGAATTTTGATGGTATAGGAATATCGTTTTCCATGCTTACCGATACTATACTGGTGATCAGCACTATTCCTGGAGGTCCGTCAGAAAAGGTAGGCCTCATGCCGGGTGATAAGATAATTTATGTGAATGATTCACTTGTTGCAGGGAAACAGCTTAGCGATGAGAAAGTGATGGGGATGCTCAAAGGGCCAAAAGGCACCGTTGTCATGATAAGGCTCTTAAGGAAAGGATACAAGGATCTGATCCGGTTTGAGATCACCCGTGAAAAGATACCGATCCCGAGTGTGGATGCGACCTTCATGGTTAATGACCATATCGGGTACATCAAGATCAATAATTTTGCCGTCACAACCTTCGATGAGTTCATGAAACACCTGAGGGAACTCAAGGAAAAGGGAATGACTGGCCTCATCCTTGACCTTAGGGGTAATTCCGGCGGCGTTATGGAGGCCGCAATCAAGATAGCTAACCAGTTCCTCAGGGAGGAGCAGATGATAGTGTATACACAAGGCCGTTCACAGCCCAGGAATGAGGCAAAGGCCACGGGCAAGGGTGAATTTGAAACAGGCGATCTTGTCCTCCTGATAGACGAGTGGAGTGCTTCCGCAAGTGAAATACTTGCAGGGGCTATCCAGGACAATGACCGTGGGACGATAATCGGCAGGCGTTCATTCGGGAAAGGACTGGTGCAGGAACCAATACCCTTTGCCGACGGATCGGGAATGAGGCTTACAATAGCCCGCTATTATACCCCGACCGGAAGGTCGATCCAGAAGTCTTATAAAAATGGCCTTGATGAGTATTATAATGATCTTACAGCAAGGTATGAGCATGGTGAATTTGAAGTCTCTGACAGTATTCATTTCGCAGATTCACTGAGATATACGACTCCTGAAGGTAAAGTTGTCTACGGAGGAGGAGGCATAATGCCTGACATTTTCGTTCCGGTTGATACCACCGGCAGGTCAACTTATATAGTTGCTGCTCAGCCTCTTTTTTACAGGTTCGCGTTGAATTACACGGAGGATCACCGTGAAACACTAAAGAATTTCACTGATGCGGTGGAACTGGAAAAATATCTTGATACACAGCACCTCCTCGACCAGTTTGCAGATTTTGCATCGAAGAACGGTGTGAAGAAAGATCCAGCCGGACTAAAAGCATCCGGCCGTATTATACACACTCAACTCAAAGCGTATATCGCACGAAATATGCTGGATAGCAATGGATTCTATATGATATGGAAAAACCAGGACTCTGCTCTTAAAGCTGCAATCGATTTCCTGGATAAAAAGAATTAGGATAACTTAAGGCCCGAAAAGAAACTGCCCACAATCTTCACCGAGAGATCTTCTTCCTCTACGAATCCCATATGCCCGGAATTTTCAAGGATCGCCACCCTGGCATTGGCAGGTAGTTTTACCTGTCTCCTTACCATATCCGCATTAATTATATTGTCCATCCCACCAAGGATCCAGAGTCCCGGAACCTTACCCTGCTCCATAATTGAAACTCTGGGTGGTCTTGCCATCATCCCGTTGAGCACGGCAATTATCCCTTCATCCCTGATTGTTGAAGCTATATCCTTCGACCGCTGTATCTGATCCCTTAACTTTTCAAGATTACCTGTGGCATACATCCTTGAAATGTTCTCAGGATATAGGAGGTACTTCTTGCCTGATCTAACAATCCTGATCTCATTTTCCCTTTTCCTGATTGTTTCCGGAGAATCAGCAAAAGGATGGGAGTGGAAGAGGCAATAACCTTCCAGCATTTCAGGATACAATTCGAGGAATGCCATGGTAATATAGCCTCCCATCGAATGTCCGGTAAGAAATATCTTTCTTATCTGTAAACAGTCGATCAATCCTTTTATAGCAGAAGCCATGAACTCCATTGTATGGCACTCACCATAAACCTTTGAAAGCCCGTGCCCAGGCAGGTCAACAGAGATAACCCGGAAATTCATGGCAAGTCTCCGGGCAAAATTTCCCCAGATCTCAGAGGATTCAAGATAACCGTGAAGAAGAATTACAGTCTCTCCCTGCCCTGTATCCGAATAATAGATTTTGCCGCCTTCAAAAACTATGTAATACTCCATGGTTCAACATTTTAAGGGCTGTCATGGGACATAATAAATCCGTACATGAATGAACATCTGAATAAAATTAGTAAATCATAAGGATTGATAATATGATCAAATAATTTTATTTTTATAAAAATGTTTACCCTGATTCGCAAAATAAAGTCAAATTCCTCATAACCAATGAATAAAGTCCTCTTCTCCTCCATTTCCCAAAAGTTCGTTATGGCACTGGCAGGAATCTTCCTGATATTGTTTCTGCCGGTTCATCTCACAATAAATCTGATGCTGCTGAAAAGTGACCCGGAGCCTTTTAATAAAGCAGCCCGCTTTATGGCGACTTTCCCTGTAGTCAGGATTATTGAGATTCTTCTTTTTTCAGCATTCATCTTACATATTGCATGGGGAATCCTGGTACAGATCCAGAACTGGCTTGCACGACCGGTAGGATATGTGAGCGGCAACAAAGCTGAGACGACATTCTTTTCGAAATTCATGATCTGGACGGGTGCTGCAATACTTACATTTCTCGTTTTGCACTTCTTCAATTTCTTCTTTATCAGACTTGGCTTTGTCAAAGGCGATCCGGAGGACTTTTATTCAATTGCGCACAACCTTTTTAAGATTCCTGCTTACAATTTCATCTATCTGGTGTGCTTTTTACTGCTTGGACTTCATCTTTATCATGCTTTTTCTTCGGCATTTCAGACCCTGGGCCTTAACCACCCGTTCTGGACACCAATCGTAAAAGTCTTTTCATGGATATATTCAATCCTTATACCACTTGGCTTTGCTGCAATTTCGATAACACTCTGGCAATTCAGTTAGAAAATACTGCAAAAAATGGATACACTCAATTCCAAAATACCTGATGGTCCGCTTTCACAGAAATGGACCAGATACAGAGCATCCGTGAAGCTGGTAAATCCTGCCAACAAGAAGAAGCTTGATGTAATCGTGGTCGGGACCGGATTGTCAGGCGCGGCTGCGGCCTCAGCCCTTGGTGAACTCGGCTATAGTGTAAAGAATTTCTGCTATCAGGATTCTCCGCGCCGGGCACATTCAGTTGCTGCACAGGGAGGGATCAATGCAGCAAAAAATTACCAGAATGACGGCGACAGCGTGTTCCGCCTCTTTTATGACATGATAAAAGGAGGCGATTACAGAGCACGTGAAGCCAATGTCTACAGGGCAGCTGAGGTCAGCAACCAGGTGATCGATCATTTCACGGCTCTTGGAGTTCCCTTTGCAAGAGATTACGGAGGAACCCTTGATACCCGCTCATTCGGTGGTGTCCAGGTCTCAAGGACATTTTATGCCAAGGGTCAGACGGGCCAACAGTGCCTTCTCGGCGCTTATTCATCACTGAACAGGCAGATTCAAAAGGGCAATGTTGTGATGTATCCGAGGAGGGAAATGCTCGATCTTGTCGTTATCGACGGAAAGGCAAGAGGTATAATTGCACGGAATCTGATAACCGGCGAAATCGAGCGGCATTCTGCCCATGCAGTTGTTCTTGCCACAGGAGGTTACGGAACAATCTATTATATGTCAACGCTTGCTGTGAACTCCAATGCTTCGGCAGCATGGAAAGCACATAAGAAAGGAGCATTTTTTGCAAACCCCAGCTTCATCCAGATCCATCCTACCTGCGTTCCACAACTTAATCCATTTCAGTCAAAGCTGACCCTGATGTCTGAATCGCTCCGGAATGATGCACGGGTGTGGGTTCCAAAAGAGAAAGGAGATAAAAGGTCTCCCAATTCCATTCCCGAGGAAGAGAGGGACTATTTCCTTGAAAGGCGTTATCCGGCATTCGGGAATCTTGTTCCGCGGGATGTTTCTTCCAGAGCTATAAAGGAGCGTTGTGATGCAGGATTTGGAGTTGGTGAAAGCGGTCTGGCGGTTTATATGGACTTCAATGACTCGATAAAGAAGCAGGGAAAGAAGGCAATAGAGAACAAGTATGGGAACCTGTTTGACATGTATAAAACCATTACAGGTATCGATCCATATGAGGAGCCTATGAGGATCTATCCTGCAGGCCATTATACTATGGGGGGGCTTTGGGTCGACTATGAGCTCATGACCACCATACCCGGACTTTATGCGATCGGTGAGTCGAATTTTTCCGATCACGGCGCGAACCGGCTTGGAGCAAGCTCCCTGATGCAGGCTGCCGGAGATGGTTATTTTATTATTCCGAATACTATCAGCAACTATCTGGCCGATGAAATAAGGATACCTAAAATTCCGACCGATAAACCTGAGTTTGCCGAAGCAGAAAAGGCAGCCGTCGAGCGGCTGAATAAACTGATCTCGATAAAAGGCAAAAAGACTGCTTCATCATTTCACAAGAGGCTTGGCAGGATAATGTGGGATTATTGCGGAATGACGCGGAATGAAGAGGGCCTGAAAAAAGGCCTAAAACTGATAGGTGAGCTTAAGGATGAATTCTGGAAGGATCTGCTTGTTCCCGGTACGGTGAATGACCTGAATCACGAGCTTGAAAAAGCAGGCAGGGTAGCCGATTATTTAGAGCTTGCAGAGCTTCTCGTCAATGATGCACTCGCGCGGAAGGAATCATGCGGGGCTCATTTCAGGGAGGAATTCCAGACTCCTGACGGCGAGGCAAGGCGGAACGACAAGGAGTTTGCCTATGTGGCAGTATGGGAATATGCCGGCGAAGGGATGCCGCATATCCTTCACAAGGAGGATCTTAAGTTTGAGGAAGTTGAACTGAAGGAACGCAGTTATAAGTAGGATGCAAGGCGCACGGCACAAGGGCTAAGGGCAAGGGTGGAAAGCCGGGAGCCTGAAGAACCGCATAACCGCA
>JAUZNW010000211.1 GCA_030706785.1 Bacteroidota bacterium
AAGCCTGAATCCGTATTCCACCAGAGTCTGTTTCCTTGAGTGATCGCCACCAAACATTGCTCTGATTTGCGGGACGCTTACATGGCTTTCATCAATAACGGTTATAAAATCTTTCGGAAAATAATCAAGGAGACAGAAGGGTCTTGTACCGGGGCTTCTTCCGTCGAAGTATCTTGAATAGTTTTCAATGCCACTGCAGTAACCCAGTTCCTTGATCATCTCCAGGTCATACAGGACTCTTTGCTCAAGTCTTTTAGCTTCTTCTTTCTTACCGATATCATTAAAATGAGTTACCTGCCTCACAAGATCATCCTGTATCTTGCTTATGGCCTGGTTTATCCTTTCACGTGTCGTTACGAATATGTTTGCCGGATAAATGACATATTCCTTCATTATCTCGAACTTCGTTCCGCCGACAGGATCAAAAGAGCTGATTTCCTCAATCTGATCACCAAAAAAGACAAGTCTGATCCCGATGTCTGCATATGCCGGGTAGATATCTATCGTATCTCCCCTTACCCTGAATGTTCCATGCCTGAACTCGAGCTCATTCCTGGAATAAAGACTGTCAACAAGTTTCCTCAGGAAAAGATTTCTGCCAATCGACTGCCCCTGCCAGACATGCACAGTATTTGAATGGAAGTCATCGGGATTGCCAATACCGTAAATACAGGAAATTGAAGAGACTACAATAACATCTTTCCTTCCTGACAATAATGCCGATGTTGCACTTAATCGCAGTTTTTCGATTTCTTCATTTATGGACAGGTCTTTTTCAATATAGGTATCAGTTACCGGAAGATAGGCTTCAGGCTGGTAATAATCATAGTATGATACAAAATACTCTACCCTGTTTTCCGGAAAAAACTGACGGAATTCCCCGTAAAGCTGCGCAGCCAGTGTTTTATTATGACTAAGGACAAGCACAGGTCTTTGCACTCTCTCGATCACATTTGCAATTGTGAATGTCTTGCCTGACCCGGTAACCCCGAGGAGAGTCTGATACGGGACACCTTTATTAAGGCTTTCCACAAGCTGGTCAATAGCTTCCGGCTGATCGCCCGTCGGTTGAAAATCCGATATAAGCTTGAAGTTCATCATTATTCAAAATTAGCTGTTCTTTCCGACTTGATAAAATTGTACAAAGCCAGAGGTGTTTTGTGAATTACCCGTTATTTTGTTCCTTTGTTTCAATTAACTCAAACCTGAAGCCATCTTCTGCTGCTTAGCTTAATATGAGGATACCTTCCGTGAAAATATCCTTTTTAACAGCATGCCTCTGCATTTCAGGACTTTTCATAACCTCTTTTATTTCTGCGCAAAACTTCAATATCGAAACATATACAACCAGGCAGGGACTTGCGAATGACAATGTAAGGGATATTGTTGCGGACAGTTCAGGATTTCTGTGGATTGCCACGTGGGACGGGATATCCAGGTACGATGGCTATTCATTTACAAATTATTATCACAGACCCGATGATTCATTATCCCTTCCCTATTTTTCAATAATGAAAGTGCTTGTTGACGGAGGAAATAATCTGTGGATTCTGACCGACAACTCTATTGCAGCCATGTACGACCGGTTTAATGACAGGTTCACCCGCGCCAACAGGATTTATAGCCACATGCCCGAATCCATCAGCAGTATGGGAATTGATGAATCAGGGTATTTATGGCTTATTAAAACCGACAGTCTCTTCAGATTCGATTACATTAATAACAGATTCAACAGATACCAACTGGTTGATAAATCAGGTTTACCACTGAATATAGTCTCCAGCAATGGCCTCTCAATTTCGGTTCAGGGAAATGACGAAATCTGGGTAGTTTCAGGAACAAGTTATGAATTCAGGATTACCAATAACAACAAATTGGTTCTAAATAGAGAATACACTACTGAAAATAAAAGTCCGTTCAAAAGAAATGATTTCAACTATATATACTGGCATAATCTTCATACATCAAGATCCGGCAGGAAATGGATAACTTCAAATTCGGGACTTTACCTTCTCGATGAATCATCAGGCATTTTCAGAGAATTCAGGGGACCATTACCTGATGGTGAATTCAGCGGGAATGGATTTCTTACATGGTCGTGGTATAATGATGGCATTTATCTATTTGACCTTAAGGAGGGTAAATTATCTCATATACCACATGAATTCTGCCTGCTGACTAAAAATATCTACTGCCAGAACCGGAATCTTATCTGGTTTTCAAACTTTTCCATGACAGGCTCCTCATTGGGATTCAGCAAAGTCGTTTTTACTCCTGATTATTTCAGGAATTATCCTTTGCCTGCTGAAAAGAATGATATTCCAGCAGTCTATGCCATAACTAAAGACAAAAATGACAGGCTCTGGATTGGCATGAGGGGTAATAATCCGGTAATCCGGATAACGAAGGATAATAAAGCCATCAAGCTGGATTTACCTGAATACAACAACCTGGTCAATCCGGGAGCTGTCAGATCCCTTAACGTGACGGAAGATGGATTGTGGATCGGTTTTTTCAGGGAACTTCTGGTATTTTACAATTTTAAAACCGGACAGTTTACCCGCCATCTTGACGGTTTAAATCGATTCAGACCAGCAGTAATAAATAAGGAAGGGAACCTTTATTTCGACGCTGGTGGAGATTGGGTTAAATTGTATCATCCTGTCAACAGACAGATTGAAAAGATATATAATCATCCGCCTGAATCACCAGTTTATAAAATATTGATAGATAATGACGGAATATTATGGGCAGGTTCAAACAGGAGCACTCTGATCAGAATTGATCCATCTTCCAGAAATGCCTCGATCTTTTCCATGTCAGCGGATAATTACAATATTGAGGACATCTGCCATGGTGATTACGGGGATCTCTGGCTTGCCACGCTTGGTGCTGGTGTTTGCAGGTTTTATCCTGGTACAGGTGAAAAGAAATTCTACACAACTTCTGCTGGTCTTTCGAGCAATATAACATACGGGATTCTCAAAGACAAGGAAGGGAATATATGGGTATCAACTAATAAAGGAATTTGCAGGATCAATCCGAAGACTGAAATAATAAGGACATTCGGCCCTGCTGAAGGACTTAATATCATCGAGTTCAATTCAGGAGCAGTGTATAGGGCAGATGGCGGGGAGTTTTTCATGGGAGGCATGGGAGGCTTGGTTGGATTTAATCCGGATCTTATCAATAAAGTCGATATAGAAAATGCAAATCAGAAAATAATAATAAATGAAATCAGAGTTTCAGGAAAGCCAAAACCTTATAATAAATCTCTGTGGAAACCTGACACATTAATTTTGAATAAGGGTGAGAACAACCTCAGGTTCTATTTTTCTTCATCTGATTTCGTTCATTCAGATAAAACAATTTACAGGTACATGCTTTCAGGAGCAAACGACAGCTGGATTGAGACTGATTCCAGGAACCGCAGTGTCAGTTACGCTAATCTCAGTCCCGGCTGGTACAATTTTCAGGTCGAAGCGACTGATCGGAGCGGCTCGTGGGATGCATCGAAGGAAATCAGGATCATGATACGTCCTCTTTTCTATCAGACACTTGCATTTAAAATTTCGATACCTGTCCTGATTCTTGTGCTGATCATTGGCATGGGTCATTTCTACGTTCTTAACCTTAAGCGGCAGGAATCGCATAAACAGGACACATTAAGACTAAAAACACTCAGAGGGCAGATGAATCCCCATTTCATCTTTAATTCGCTGAATTCAATAAACTATTTTATTTCCAGAAATGACAAGCTTTCGGCAAACAGGTATATATCAGATTTTTCAAGGTTGATAAGGTCAATCCTGTACAACATGGAAAACGACTATATATCCCTTGAGAATGAGATCGATTCTTTGAGGGATTACCTGAAGATTGAGCACCTGAGGTTTGGCGATAAGTTTGATTATGAAATTACGGTTGACCATGAAATTGAGCCTGAAAAATTTAAGATTTCATCCGGACTGATCCAGCCATTTGTTGAAAATGCAATCTGGCATGGCCTGCGCGGACTTGAAAACAGGAAGGGTTTAATCTCGGTGAAATTCACAAGGCAAGACGGGAAAATTGCATGTATGGTCACCGATGACGGTATTGGCAGGACCAGGTCCTCAATGCTGAATCCTGTAAACAGAGAAAAGGAATCAAGGGGTATTGGCCTTGCAAAAGAAAGACTGAAAATCATAAATAAAATCATGCACCGTGATTATCAGATCATTATCAGTGATCTTTATCAGGACAGAGAGGAAACCGGGACCAGCGTAGCAATCGATTTGCCCGTTGAAAAAGTTGACATTCCCGTCTTGTAGTTTGATCCCTGTTTAGCTTTGCATAGTCAAAATCCGTTCATAAAGTTTGTTATTCCGGATAATTTTAACCTATTTTAAGCCAGGCTTCTGACGCCAGAATTGATTTTCAGTTCAAAGACCGGGGAAATGCTGCGTACTATAGTTGTTGATGATGAAAGGCTTTCAAGGGAAGTCCTGTGTAATTATATCAGGGAATATTGTCCTGATGTAGAAATTATTACAACATCTTCTTCAATTAAATCAGCTTACAGGATTATAAAAAAGCATACACCTGATCTAGTATTTCTTGATATCGAAATGGCTGATGGAAAGGGATTTGAGCTTCCGGGGATGTTTGAAAAAGTTGACTTCAGGATCATTTTTGTGACAGCGTATTCTGAGTATGCCGTTAAAGCGTTCAGGTATAATGCAATAGACTATCTCCTTAAACCTGTAAAGATTGATGAACTGAAGGAGGCAGTAGAAAAGGTAAGGCTGGCCAGGGGAATTAATCCTGCCCAGCTGAATCTCGGTGAAATAATTTCCAATTTCAGGAATGGCTCTTCTGCCCAGATTCCGACTCTGGTAATCCCTCATCTTAAGGGATTTGAGGTCCTTAAGATAGCTGAGATAATAATGTGCCAGGCAGATGGTTACTGTACGAATTTCTTTCTTATGGGAGGAAAAAAGGTCATCAGTTCAAAAAATCTTAAATATTTTGATGATATACTTGAAGATCATAATATTATAAGGGTTCATCACTCGTATCTCGTAAATCTGAATCATGTCTCCGGTTACTCCCGCCAGGGGGAAATAATGCTTACTGAAAACCATAAA
>JAUZNW010000212.1 GCA_030706785.1 Bacteroidota bacterium
CCTCTTTGTAATAGGATTGAAGTTCGGGTGGTCTGTGGACCGGACGAAGGAGCTTTATGCATAATTGCGGAATGCGGATTGGTGACTTCGGATTTAAATATTTAAATGTTAATCCGGAATCCGAAATACGAAAATAATTCTTAATCTAAACTTAATTCATCCTTAATTCAGGCTTAATCTTCCTGTGGATTATATAAAATAATTTTGATATAACAAGAAACAGGAAGATATGACAAATCAGGAATTTAACAGTAGTTTGCTCAAGATGAAGCCGAAGCTTCAGAGGTTTGCCATGAGCCTTGTGTACGACCGTGAAAAGGCACCTGACCTTGTTCAGGATACTTTTCTCAAAGCATTGAATTATAAGAATAAGTTTGCTGATTTCACAAACTTCAATGCCTGGGTATTCACAATAATGAAGAATACATTTATAAATAACTACAGGCGGAATGTAAAGGAAAATGTCATTATCGATAAGATTACAGATATGGAATGTGCTGATCAGCCACATGAAAAAGGACATTTTTCACCGGAGACGAATTATTCGACAGGAGAAATCGAGATGACTATTGATTCACTGAGCGATGAGTTCAGGATCCCGTTCAGGATGCACATAAATGGCTATAAATACAAAGAAATTGCGGAGGAGCTCGGGCTGAAGATAGGTACCGTTAAAAGCAGGATATTCCTTTCGCGTCAAAAACTGATGGTGATGTTGAAAGATTTCAAAGAATAGTCTTGCGTGTTAGTTAGGTAGTTTTGGGGTTTAAGGTGAAAAGGGGCTGATCAGTTTCAGCCCCTTTTAATTATCCCTCGCCGGAAGGGTAATAATAAATTCGCTTCCTTTTTTAACCTTGCTGGTGACATGGATTTTTCCTCCCTGCAATTCCACGAACTCTTTACAAAGCTTTAATCCAAGACCTGTCCCCTGCTCAAGGCTTGTTCCCGGTCTGGTATAATTGGTATCTATCCTGAACAGCTCCCCCATGCTTTCTTCCGGAATTCCGATCCCGGTATCCTTAACAGATATTGATACTTCCCCGGCATTTATTACGGCCCCTATCCTTACAGTTCCGTATCTCGGAGTGAATTTCAGCGCATTGCTCACAAGATTGCGGAGAATAGTGTTAAGCATATTCTTATCGGCAAAGATGGTCATATCTTCGTCAATTTCAGAGTTTAAGTCTATCTCCTTTCTGGCAGAAGCAAGTCTCAGTTCTGCAATATTTTCATCGACCAGGGATTTGAGATTGAGGAATTCCGGGCTGAAAGTAATCATTCCTGTCTGGGATCTTGACCAGTCAAGCAGGTTCTGAAGTATAGCAAATCCGCTTTTTGCTGAATCGTTAAGGACCTGTGCAAGTTCCTTAATGGCTTCAGTATTCATATTTTCAAATCTTTCCAGCAGGAGCTCGGTGGAACCAAGCATGCATGTGAACGGATTCTTCAGATCATGGGCGATTATATTGAAGAATTTATCCTTGGTGGCGTTCAGTTCTATCAGTCTGGATTCACTTTTTTTTAGAGCTTCCTCCGCTGTATGGCGTTCTATCAGCTCCTGGTTCAGATGATAATTAGAATTTTCAAGATCGCGTGTGCGCTCCCTTACTTTCATCTCAAGCTCCCTGCTAAGCTTCCTGTACCTGTTCTCGCTTTCCTTCAGGTCATGCTCTATGATTTTCCTTTGCAGTGAAAGAGAAACCTGACTTCCGATAGTTTCAATAATGCTGGTGTCATCGCTACCGATCGGATATCTTGAAAAGATCAGTGCTCCGCCATAGCTGTTTTCTCTTTTCAGGAATCCGATGCCATAGATAAGGATATCCGGCTTTCCTGGATGTCCGGTCGAATCATGATTCACCAGGTGAAGCTTTCCGTCTCTGAATACCTCTGATATACTTTTCTTCAAGCGCCAGTGAACAGGAGATTGCCCAAAGTTGATTCCTGTAGTTTCTTTTATCTCATCATAATTGGATTCAAACTTATCCATTCCTGAAATATGAACCTGCGTCTCTTCCGAACCGAAAACAACTACCCCTGAGTCCTTGATCAACAGGTTCACATTCTGACAGGTGACTGCCAGAATATCAGAACTTTCCTCACATTCATTTATGGCTGCCGTGGTTAAAGAAAGGAGGGAAAACTGTCGTGCGTTCTTTTTCAGGAGTTCGGTGATTCTTTTACGTTCGATCCCGTACTTTAAAGCTCTGACAATATTATCTGACGTAAGCCTGTTTTTTACAAGATAATCCTGAGCCCCCTGGCGGAGAGATTCAAGGGCAACGTCTTCATCGTCCAGACCTGTCATGACAACGACAGGTGATATCTGACGGAACAGCTGCAGTTTTTTCAGGGTTTCCACTCCGACGCTGTCTGGCAGTCCGAGGTCGAGAAAGATCACATCAAACTCTCTCTCCATACTGATAAGCAGGGTTTCTTTAAGGGTGGAAACATTACTGAGAGTGAAAACTATACCTGACTCTTTTAGTAATTCTCTGATTATCAATACATCACCAGGATTATCTTCAACAAGAAGGATCCTGAACGGACTCTCTTTTGTTGATGTCACTTCATCAGCAAGGTCCTTACCCGTAATTATATTCACCTGATTCAGAGTTTATCGTATTATAATAATTATTTGACGCTCTCAGATCCGGATTGGTCCGGAAGTAAATTTGTCAGATCAGCTTTCGGCGGCAGTTTCACTATTGAAAACCAGAAATCCTCTATTGATTTCACCACTTTTATGAACTGGTTCAGATCGATGGGCTTGGTAATATAGCAATTCGCATGCAGATTGTAGGACCTAAGAATATCTTCCTCAGCCTGAGAGATTGTCATTATGACGACCGGAATGTGTTTCAGGATCTCATCATTCTTTATTTCACTCAGGACTTCACGCCCGTCCTTCCGGGGAAGATTGAGATCAAGTATTATCAGGTCCGGTTTTGGTACTTTTTTGTATTTTCCCCTGTTCCTGAGTATATCCATTGCCTCAACACCGTCACTTGCCAGGTGAAGGGAACTGTACATTTTGTTGTCATTCAGAACCTCCTTTATCAGCCTTGCATCGCCTGTATTGTCCTCAACGACCAGAATGTCGATTATTTTGGGTTCTATGTTTTTCATATTTCACGTAGTTTGTCTTTTTAATATAGTAAAGTAGAACACTGATCCTTTCCCAATTTTTGATTCAACCCAGATCCTTCCGCCATGCCTGTTTACGATACGCTTGCAGATTGCAAGGCCTATCCCTGTACCTCCATACTTGTCCTTCGGGTGCAGTCTTTGGAAAATCTGGAATATCTTTTCGAAATACTGTGGTTCTATACCGATCCCGTTGTCTTTTACTGAGAAGAGAAAGTATTCTTTTTCCTCTTTGGAGGAAATATGGATCCTTGGAGCGGTCTTGCAGAATTTCAGGCCATTGACAATGAGATTCTGCATCAGCTGAACAATCTGCCCTTCATCGCCAAACACTTCAGGCAGGTCATCGTTTACAATAAGGGCGTCGGATTCCTGTATCATCAGCTGCAGGTTATTCATGACCTGGCCCAGTACGTCGTGCATATCAACAACCGAAAACTGTTTTCCTCTTGTCTGGACTCTCGAATACGCAAGCAGGTCGTTGATCAACCCCTGCATGCGGGCGGCTCCGTCGACGGCAAACTGGATGAAGTCCTTTGCGTCATTATCAAGCCTGTCCTTATACCGCTGTGCCAGGAGCTGGGTGAAGCTCGAAATCATTCGAAGAGGTTCCTGAAGGTCGTGAGAAGCGACATAGGCAAACTGCTCCAGTTCCTTGTTTGATCTGAGAAGTTCCTCGTTCAACAGAAACAATGTCTTTTCAGCGCCCAGCTTCATTTCCGTGATATCAAAACAGACGCCGGACATTTTCATGGGATTTCCTGCATTGTCCTTTTCTACCAGAGCTTTTGTGCTGACATAATTGACTACATTGTTTTCATGCTTGACCCTGAACACTGTATCAAGCGGCTGATCTTCCGTCAGGGCTTTAGTCATAGCAGTCCGGAGATGCTGAAGGTCCTCTTCATGGATCCTTTTTTCAAATCCTGAAAGAGTGTTCTCAAAGTAACCGGGTTCTATGCCCAGCATCTTTTCCATCCTGCTGTCAAGGTTGAAGGAATCAGAATCGATAACCCATTCCCATGTGCCGATCCTGCCATTTTCAAGTGCTAATTCGAGCTTTTCCCTTGACTCCTTGAACGCGCGTTCAGCTTCTATCCTCTCAGTGATATCATTACCCTGGGCAATAGTCGAGTAGGTTTTCCTGCTTTTATCATAAATCTTTGCTGAATTCCAGAGGATGATCCTGATATCATTGCTTTTTGTAAGTATCGGGATCTCAATTGTCTTCCAGTTCTCCGTAAGTGCCTGCCTGATTTTTGCCATTGATTCCCTGAGTGTATCCCTGGGAAAGAGAATGCTCAGGCTTTTACCTTCAACTTCTGAGGAAGCATAACCTGTAAGGTGCTCGAACGCATGATTGAAAACCTTGATCCTGTTTTCCCTGTCCCAGACAATAATTGGTGCGTTGGCGTTATCGATAAGATTCTGAAGATAGTTCCTGGTATCGAACAACTCCTTTTCAGCAAGCTTCCTTTCTGTGATGTCGTTCATAATTACCTGGAATGAAGGTCCTTCCGAATCGAACGAAGCCACTGAAACTACCTCTATGTCCCTGATTTCACCATCAGATCTTATTATTTTTTCCTCTACAACCGGGATCTCTTTTCCCTTAATGATCTTACTCATTCTCGACTGTATTTTGCGATGATAGTCGGGATGGAAAAACTTCATGGGTGAGATACCCATAACCTCGTCAATATTGTTGATCCCGAGGAGTTTCATTGCAGCAGGATTGATCATCGCAATGCTGTCATTCCTGTTAACGAGGGTTGCGCTCGGGGAATTCTCCAGGAGCATCCTGTAACGTTCCTCGCTTTTCCGCAGTGAATCTTCATCCCTTACCCTTGTAATCGCAATTGACACCTGATCGGCTACATTCTTCATCATCGACAGGTCATCCTCA
>JAUZNW010000213.1 GCA_030706785.1 Bacteroidota bacterium
GGACCCTATGAGCCTGAAACAAGACCCATCTGGACGAATGCCAGTGACACTTATATCCCGTTTATTCAAAGTCAATTCGGGAAAGCCGTACGACGTGATACAGGGTCATACAGCGGGAATCAGGTTACACTGTGGCGCTGGCGTGAAGATTTTCAGAACGATTTTGCAGCCAGGATGGACTGGTGCATTGCATCCTATAATGAAGCAAACCATCCACCTGTAGCCAGGCTCAACCAGCCTGAGGAGTTTACAGTCAGGTCCGGTGATTTTTTCAAACTTGATGCGGATGGCTCAAACGATCCTGACGGAGATGCCTTAAGTTATCTTTGGTTTCAATACCCTGAAGCCGGAACATTTAAAGGCAGGGTCAGTTTTGGAATGCTAGCAGAGAATCTTTATAACGTACATACCATCAAAGCTCCAGATGTGGATAAGCCCGAGACAGTTCATTTTATTCTCAGGGTTACTGACAAAGGAAATCCGCCGCTCTCGAGATATAAGAGAGTTATTTTGACAATAATTCCTAAGAAATAAACCTGCAAAGGGAATAGGTAGACCCCACCGTTGATCATTTTGATACAATATGAAAGCAGCCCTGCCTGCTTTCATATGTCGCCCAGCATTTATTTTCTTCCTTCAGCTTGTAAATCACTTCTGCCAGCGCTTCCTTCATATACCATTTGTCGCATTCAGTAACATAAAGCTTTCTGAATGAAAAATGTGCATATGAAATATCAAATGCATTCCCATAAAGATGCGGACTGTTATTTGAAGCGTTAATATTCGTTCTTCCAAGTTTCCTGGTTTCTTCAGAGGTGCGTGTCATTGATGTAACAATGAACCTGGATCCTTTAAATCCTCTTTTATCAATTTTTCCCCTGAATCTCTTTCCGATTTCATAAAGGAGCATTTTACTGTCACGGGTCAGATACGGATAGCTGTGTGTCAGATTTTCAATTTCATAATATCTGCCACTCCTTACCCTGAATAATTGACCGGAAGAAACCTTTTCGCGAATATCCGTTGCATCAGACGACGTTTCTATTCCGGTTGACCTTGCACTGGTGGAGTATTCAACGATCCTGTCATTTAGTTTTGTGCTGTATGACTGCTGATAGTTGTTGCACTTCCTGCTTAGAAAGGATGTCATCCAGGCCCTGTTCGGCTGAGGAATCAGGATGAAGCAAAGTGAGAAAAAAGAGAAAATAAAAAGCCATACCTTTAACCGGTATTCTTTCCTGAGTCTGATCCGTCTGATCCGCATTGATTATGAATAATCGATCTAAAATTAGATATATACCCGTCCTATAAAGTGAAGAGATATTCACAGGAAATAAATTGTATTAACAATTGCAGGTGAACAGACGCTTTCAATGATTCAGTATGAAAAGGAGTTGCAAGGAAAAGCGCAAGGTCCGTGCAGAGATCGTGGGGTGCCAGCCTCGCGTCCTTTACGGATAAAGGATATTTGTCTTTTCTACAACCCAATACTCAGGGATCATCACAGATGAGGGTGTATCAAAATTCAACCACCTCCTCCCGGCTTCGGCGGGATACTCCCCGCTAATGCGGGGCAGGCTCTCCTTCGAAAGGAGGAGAAACTTTATGTATTGTAAATCAAATATTTCCCTTCCTTTTCAAGGAGGGGTGGTCCCGACCAAACGGTCGGGGACGGGGTGGTTAATAAGACTTTTAAGACACACTCTTTCTTCTGATGTGTTTCTCCGGGGAATGAAGGATATTTTTGATGATAATACTATCTTTACCAGCAAGTTTTGTTTTAGTAAAAAATTTCTGTAATGAACTACCGGATTATTTTAACAGCAGCTTTGGTTTTGGTTTTATCACCATCCAGGTCTCAGACCACTGAAAAGGGGCCATATACAGTTTCACAGCTTGCTCCGGGAGTAAAACATATTGAGGATGCAAATAAAAGCAATCCTGCCGGCATGCACATTGATACTGATGGTAAAACAACAGGTATGAACAATTGTTCCGACATGTACCTTGTTCAGGGGAAGGATAAAATTCTTTTGATCGACCTTTCAAATTTCATCAAGTGGGATACCAGCGCTATCAGTTCTCTGCGCTCAATAGTATATTCGGCAAAGGGGAACAGGGATCTCTTTATCACAGTAACTCATAATCACGGAGACCACCTTGGGATGCTTCCTGCATTTAAGGATGATCCTGAAGCCAGGTTCTGGATACCTGCTGAAGAATTCAGTGGAAGAGAGGTCTTTCCGAAAGATCGGACAATAGCCTTTCCTGAAAGAGCATCGCTCGATCTGGGAGGAGGGTATGTGATAAATTCACTTGAATTGCCTGGTCATACAGCTCATTCGACAATTTATTTCCTGAAGGATAAAAACCTTGTTTTTACAGGAGATGCCATCGGTTCAGGAAACGGAGTGTGGTTATTTTCCCACGACAGCTTTTTGTCTTACAGGGAGAGCATAAGAAAACTGATAAAATATATACAGGATCCGTTTAATAAAATTGATCCGGGGAAGCTTGTGATATATGGCGGACATTACTGGCAAAAAGGAGACAGGGTGAAACTGACCGCACAATATGTTTTCGATATGCAGACACTGATTGAAAAGATTGGCGAGGGCAAGGCAGACGAAGAAAAAGTGTCATATAACAAATACCTGGATACTAATTTTAAATATGGCACGGCAACAATTACCTGGAATAAGGCAGATGAGTTAAAGTATTCAGGGGCAAAGTAACCTGCATTCGCTCTCATTTTCGCTCTCGCTCTGACCTGATGCCCCAAATCTCGTGATCAAATAGTCATTGTTATTATTTATGAATAACTGATACCCTGTTGCAGATTTACAGATGAAAAATGATTTGAAATAGGTTTCTTTGCAAAATATTCTCACAAAGTATGGACAGATCCGGAAAACGGACAGCGGCAGAAAAGGGGCAGAATGCAGGATTGTTCAGTGTGCTTGGGCCTTACAGGGGAATTGTAATCGCATTGATAATCATAGCTCTGGCAGGAAGCGCTATAAACCTTCTTATCCCTAAAATTATTGCACGGAGCATCGATGCCTTTTCAGCCAACAGGTTCAGGGCAGGAACTGTCATTACTGAATTCCTTGTTGCCGCCACCGGGATATTTATTTTCACCTTTCTTCAGGGCATATTACAGACTTTAACAGCGGAGAGAGTCGCAAAAGATTTACGTAATAAGCTGGCAAATAAAATATCATATCAGAGTTACTCATATATATTGAGGTCGAATCCGGCAAAATTCCTGACAAACCTGACTTCCGACATGGACTCGGTCAAGATGTTTGTTGCTCAGGCTTTTGTTAACATCATTTCATCCCTGTTTGTAATCATCGGGGCATCGGTCCTGCTGATCATGATAAACTGGAAGCTGGCCCTTGCTGTTCTTTTAATAGTACCGATTATTGGAACTGCCTTTTTTATCGTGTTCCGGAAAGTGAGAGTCATATTCAGGAAGAGCAGGGAAGTAATAGATGCCCTTAACAGGATAATTAACGAAAGTATTCTGGGTTCAGCACTGATTAGGGTCCTGAACTCTCAGCAGCCTGAGAACCAGAAGTTCCTTGAAAAGAACATTGAATCGCGGGATCTGGGTTTATCCATAGTGCGGCTCTTTTCAGTTCTTATCCCCATTATCATGTTTGTTTCAAATCTGGCTGTTGTTACAATTCTTGCGCTGGGAGGTCACTTTGTAGTGATCGGATCACTTACCCTCGGTAACTTTGCCGCATTCAACAGCTACCTTATAATGCTCATATTTCCCGTCATGATGATTGGATTTATGAGCAATATAATTGCCGCTGCCACCGCCTCATACGGCAGAGTAAAAAAGGTCCTTGATGAGCCTCCGCCAGAAGAACCCGGAACAATCAGGTCTGATATAAGGGGAGATATAGTGCTGAAAAACGTATCCTTAAGCTATGGAGAGAAGCCGGTACTTAAAAACGTCACTTTCCAGGTCAAAGCTGGCAGCAAGACTGCCATCATAGGGCCCACCGCAGCAGGTAAGAGTCAGTTGCTGTACATCCTTGCAAACCTTATTCCACCCGATTCAGGCAGTGCGGAATTCGATGGAATATCCATAGAGAAATACTCAAGGGAGGTCTTCCACAGGCAGATAGGTTTGGTATTTCAGGACAGCGTAATTTTCAACATTAGTCTCAGGGAAAATATTGCCTTCAATGATATTGTAACAGAAGAATCCCTTCAAAAAGCAATCGAAACGGCTGAGCTGACTGACTTTATTGAATCGCTACCGGAGAAAATCGACACGATAGTCTCGGAGAGAGGAACCAGCCTGTCGGGAGGACAAAAGCAAAGAATAATGCTCGCCAGGGCCCTGGCCCTAAACCCGAGAATTTTGTTGCTCGACGACTTTACTTCAAGGGTGGACAGGAAAACAGAGAATAAGATTCTATGCAATATCCAGAATAATTACCCGGAGATGACACTTCTGTCAGTTACTCAGAAGATAGCCCCGATAAGGCATTTTGACCAGATAATACTTCTTATGGAGGGAGAAATAATAGCCTCGGGTAAGCATAAGGATTTAAAGGAGAGTTCACCTGAATATATTCAGATCTACAGTTCACAAAGAAGCACGCATCATTATGAATTATAATCTGAACAAGCCACAGGGAAAAGAGGTCAGGAAACTCCCGGTACTCGCGTCACTGAGGAAACTGATTACCATTATCAGCGGTGAGCGCCGCAACCTGACTATTGCTTTTGCTGCAATTTTCCTGAATGCGGGACTGAGCCTGCTGGGACCGTACATGGTAGGCTACACAATAGATACATATGTCCAGGTGAAGAATTATCATGGTGTGCTTCTCTTTGCCGTGATCCTGTTGTCAATGTATATTACGGCGTTTGTCGTCAACTATGCCCAGATGCGTATGATGGGCGGAATAGGCCAGCGGATGCTTTTCAGCCTGCGGAATTCAGTATTCAGCAAACTGCAGGAACTGCCACTCGATTTTTTCAACCAGAACAAGGCAGGAGA